>JACCZT010000122.1 GCA_013695785.1 Nocardioidaceae bacterium
GGTATTCGACTCCGCAACACATGCTGATACTGCCCAGCGGTCTCGGCTGCCAGGTAACCGACAGTCACAACCGCCTTCGCGCAGGATGGCGTCGCCCCACCCGGACGGCCTTGCGGACTCGTTCAAACGTCAGGTGGCCCTGTTCCGCCGCGACGTGGACGGCGGCATCCCGTTGATCCGCCTCCACGATCTGAGGCATGGTCACGCGACCACACTCTTGCGGCAGGGAACACCGGTGAAGGTTGTTTCCGAACGGCTTGGGCACACTGACGCGACGACGACGCTGCGGGTGTACCAGCATGTGGTGCCCGGTATGCAATCTGAGGCGGCGGAAGCGTTCGCGGCGTTGCTTTCCTGACCCGGTTTCGGGGGTCGAAGGACCACTGGTGGGACCACCGCTGGCAAGGACGGCACCGAAGCTCCTCTGACCTGCGGTGATGGCGTGCTCCCGGTGGGAGTCGAACCCACACTGCGGCGGTTTTAAGCCACCTGCCTCTGCCGTTGGGCTACGGGAGCGCGTCCCTCACCCTAGCGGCGCGCGGTGAGGCGGTATCCGAAGATGCGCCTGCGTCGGAGGTGCTCGGCGTCCAACGCCAACGACATGCGCCAGACGCGGGCCTGCTGTTCTCCGGCGGCGGTGACGACCTGGTCCCACTGGCGGGCGAGTCCAGCACTCCAACCGCGCAGGACGGCGGCGTACTCCTCGCTGACGTTCTCGGCGCTCACCAGCTCAAGGCCCGCCGCTTCCCAGTCGCGAAGCAGCGCGCTGAGCGGCTGTGGGCTGGTCACGTACTGCTGGGTGACCGACTCCCCTGGCGCGGGCAGCGCCTCGAGGGCGGGGCGCTCGACAACAGGTGTGGAGTCCCCGAAGATGACCTCGGTGATCGCCGGCTCCAGCGCCTTGAGCATCTCCGCACCGGCTGGCGCATAACCGCCCACCGCGACCAAGGCGATGTCGGGGGTACGCGGCGCCGGTCCGACGGCGCCGAGCAGCACGGTCGTTCGCAGCACCTCGCGTCGGCCGGCGGGGTCGAGCGTGCGGTTGGGGCCGACGACGTCGGCGTAGTCCGAGAGCGCGTGCACGGCCAGCGCGAAGTCGCCGTCGACGTCGAGCTCACCGAGCACGTACGCGCGCGCGACGCTCAGCTCCCCCGGGGCCCAGAGCAGCCGTCGGATCGCCTTGCGAGACTGCACCCGTACGACGACGTCGGCGTCCGTCTCGACGCGGGAGCCGTCCCATGCCTCGACGGTGACCTTCGGCGCGGCGCCGAAGAGGTGGACCAACAACGCGTGCAGCCGGTCGGCGACGCCGGTCCGCTCTCCCTCTGACACCGAGGAGCCCTCAGACACCGGCGAGCTCCTTCCCTCGTGCCATCACCGCGTCGATCATCGGCGCGGTCAATCGTCTCGTGAACGTGTTCTGCTGGCTGGGGTGGAAGGTGGCGATCAGGTGAACTCCGGCCCCGTCCCCGTTCGTGAGAACCGCCTCGGCCCCGTGCCCGAACACCGGCTTGGGCCTGGGCACCGCGCCTCCGGTGGCACGGTACGCCCTCAGCGTGGCATCCCACGCGTACCGTCCGAGCGCCACGACCGCGCGCAGGTTCGGCAGGCTCGCGACCTCGGCGTGCAACCACGGTGAGCACGTGTCGCGCTCGAGGGTCGTCGGCTTGTTGTCCGGCGGTGCGCACCGCACGGCGGCCACGATGCGGGTGCGGTGCAACCGCTGGCCGTCACCGGCGTGGACGCTCAGCGGCTGCGCGGCCAGTCCGACGCGGTGCAGCGAGGCGTACAACCAGTCGCCGGACCGGTCACCGGTGAACACCCTGCCGGTACGGTTCCCGCCGTGCGCGGCGGGAGCGAGGCCGACGATCAGCAACCTCGGGTCGGGGTCGCCCCACCCGGGGATGGGCCGCCCCCAGTACGGTTCGTCAGCGAACGCGCGCCGCTTGGCCTGCGCGACGCCCTCGCGCCAGGCGACGAGGCGGTCGCAGGCACGACAGACCGACACCTGCGCCTCCAGCTCGGCCAGCGGCAACCCGGCGGCCGCGGCGCCGGCGACGTCCGACGCGGTCCTGGCCACCGGTGTCGAAGCGTCAGCTGGGTCACCTGGCCACCCGCTGCCAGGCGGCACGGGCGAGTCGTACGTCATGCCAGCGACCAGGCGATGCCGTCGAGGATGTCGTGCTCGCTGGCGACCATCTCCGAGGTGCGCAACCCCGACAACCTGGCGGCGAGCGCCTGGACGATCAGCACACCACCGCCGATCACGTCTGCGCGTCCGGGATGCATGAACGGCATCGCCTTGCGGCGGTCGACGTCGGCCGCCACGATGTCGGCGCAGGACGCCGCGAGGGCGCGCAACGTGACCGTTGCGTGGTGGATCCGCATGGAGTCATAGCGGCCGAGCCCGAACGCGTGCGCGGCGAGGGTGGTCACGGTGCCGGCGACGCCGACGAAGGACCGCACCGTCGCCAGGTCCAGTCCGCACCCGTCAAGTGCGGCGTCGATGTCATGGCGACATGCCTGCACCTGCGCGGGGGTCGGCGGGTCGTCCTTCAGGTGGCGTTCGGTCATGCGGACGGAGCCGATGTCGAGGGACACGGCTGCCTCCACCTGCTGGCCGGTGCCGACGACCAGCTCGGTCGACCCGCCGCCGACGTCGGCGACCAGCAGCGGTCCGCGCAACCCCGATAGGTCCCGCGTCGCCCCGGCGTACGACAGCGCCGCCTCCTCGCCGCCAGTCAGGACGTCCGGTGGCACGCCGAACAGGTGCCGGACGGCATCGCTGAAGACAGCAGCGTTGGTGGCGTCGCGCGTCGCCGACGTCGCGCAGAACCGCGTCACTGCCGCGCCGTGGTCGCTGATCGTGCGCGCGTACGCCGCACACGCCGCCAAGGTGCGCTCCAGCGCTGCCTCGTCGAGCCGGCCGGTACGGTCGACGCCCTGCCCGAGACGTACGATCCGCATCTCTCGCACCAGGTCGGCCTTGGCGACGCCGGCTGCACCGGGGGTGTCGGCGGCACTGGAGATGTCGCTGATCAGCAGCCGGATCGAGTTGGTGCCGCAGTCGACCGCCGCGACGACCGTCACGACCCGGGCGCGCTCGCGCACGGGGTGCCCTGCCACCATTCGCCGAGCAGGACGACCGCCTCGTCACCCAGCGGGTTGACGCCGGGCCCCTTGGCGAGCGCGTGGGCGACCAGGACGTGCAGGCACTTGACCCGGTGCGGCATGCCGCCGGCGGAGATACCGGCGGTCTCGGGCACGACTTCGATCGCCTCGCGTTCGCGCAGGTACCCCTCGTGTGCGGCGGCGTACGCCGCGGCGAGGTCGCCGTCCGTCCGGAGCCGCTCGGACATCTCGCGCATCAGTCCCGACGCCTCCAGCGTGCCGACTGCTCCTGCCAGGCGTGGACAGGTGATGTAGTACAGCGTCGGAAACGGTGTGCCGTCCTCGAGCCGGGGTTCGGTGGTCACCACGTTGGGATGCCCCGCCGGGCACCGGTGCGCGACCGCGCGAACGCCCCGTGGTGGGCGTCGGAGCTGCTCGGCAATGACGTCCAGATCGGCCCGGTCGACGGCGCCCGCCGGGGACGGCCTGGGCTCGGGTACGACGATGGCGATGCCTCTCACTGCAGGTCGCCGGCGTCGGGCTTGACGACCTTCGGTGGCTCGGCGCTGGGCTCTTCCTTGCGCGGTGGTGCCTCCTCGCCGGCTGCCTCGATGCTGCCCCACAGCGCGTCGTACCACGCCGGATCTGGCTTTGCGGTGGTCGGGCGGTCGTCGAGCCGGGCGCCGCTGCCGAAGGTCTCGCCGTCCGCGCCGATGACGCGGTAGCCCACCTCGCCGGGCAGCACCCAGCCGAAGCGCTCGCGCCCCTGCTGCTCGATGTACGCCGGGTCCTGCAGCCGACGTTTTGCCTGCTCCAGGTCGGCGATCGAGTCGCCGGAATCTGCGATGTCGGCGCGGGCGGCGGCCAGGTCGTCGCGCTGCTGCAGCCATGCGCGCATGCTCGAGGCGTAGGAGATGACCAGGACGAGCGCGGTGAGGACGACGACGACCGTACGGCCGGTCAGGCGCGGACCGCGGCGAGGCGGTGCGGGGGTGCTCGGCGCCGGTGCGGGCGCAGGCGTACGAGGTCGCCGTGGTTGGCCCGGCCTGCTCGCCGGGCGGTTGCGGGGGTGACGCGCGGGTGGCACCGGGTCAGCCCTCGAGCTCCAGGCGCGGGAACGCCGCCGCACCGGCATAGGTCGCCGCGTCGTCGAGGAGCTCTTCGATGCGCAACAGCTGATTGTACTTGGCGACCCGCTCGGACCGCGCCGGCGCGCCGGTCTTGATCTGGCCACAGTTGGTGGCAACCGCGAGGTCGGCGATGGTGGTGTCCTCGGTCTCGCCCGAGCGGTGGCTCATCATGCAGGCGTAGCCGTGGCGGTGCGCGAGCTCGACGGAGTCGAGGGTCTCGGTGAGGGTCCCGATCTGGTTGACCTTGACGAGCAGCGCGTTGGCCGCGCCGTCGACGATCCCGCGCTGCAGGCGCTCGGTGTTGGTGACGAAGAGGTCATCACCGACGATCTGCACCCGGTCGCCGAGCGCCTCGGTGATGTCCGCCCAGCCGGTCCAGTCCTCCTCGTCAAGGGGGTCCTCGATCGAGACGATCGGGTACGCATCGACCAGCTCGGCGTAGTAGGCGGTCATCTCCTCGGCGGTCTTGGTAGCGCCCTCGAACGCGTAGCCGCCATCGGTGTGGAACTCGGTGGCTGCCACGTCCAGCGCGAGCGCGACGTCGTCCCCGAGGCGCAGGCCGGTCTGCTCGACGGCACGCGCGATCAGATCCAGCGCAGCCCGGTTGGACGACAGGTCCGGTGCGAAGCCGCCCTCGTCGCCCAGGCCAGTGGCGAACCCGTCGGCCTTGAGGACCGACTTCAGCGAGTGGTAGACCTCGGTGCCCTGGCGCAGGGCTTCAGCGAAGGTGCCCGCACCGATCGGCGCGATCATGAACTCCTGGACGTCGACGTCGGTGTCGGCGTGCGCCCCACCGTTGAGGATGTTGAGCATCGGGACCGGGAGCACGTGCGCGTTGAGTCCCCCGACGTAGCGGAAGAGTGGCAGACCGCTGGACTCGGCGCCGGCGCGGGCAATGGCAAGAGAGACCCCGAGGATCGCGTTGGCGCCGAGGCGGGACTTGTTGGGGGTCCCGTCGAGGTCGAGGAGGACCTGGTCGAGGAGGCGTTGCTCGTCGACCTCGAGACCGGCCAGCCGCGGGCCTATCTCCTCGAGCACCGCACGGACTGCCTTCTGGACGCCCTTGCCGGCGTACCTCGTGCCGCCGTCACGGAGCTCGACCGCCTCGAACTGCCCGGTCGATGCGCCCGAGGGCACCGCGGCGCGTCCGATCCGCCCGTTGTCGAGGGCGACCTCGACCTCGACGGTGGGGTTGCCGCGCGAGTCCAGGATCTCCCGCGCGCCGACGGTTTGGATGGCTGCCACTGAGGTGCTCCTTGCTGACGATGCCGTGGTGGTATGTCCAGTCCGCTTCAGCCTATCGGCGCAACCTGTGGGCACACGGGCGCCTCGCCCGTGGCAGGAGGGGGCGCTCAGCCGAGAAGGCGGCGTACCGCTAGGCGCAACGCCTGTTCGGGGTCCGTCCCGTCCGTACGAGCCTCTTGCACGAGGCGGAGCAGCCGTGCGCCGACGTCGTCACCCTCGGGAACCGATCCGCCTCCTGACCTCGCAAGCCGCTCGAGGACCTTGTCGGCGTACGCGAGCGCCGGAAGCTCGCGCGCGATGCCGTCCAGCGGCGAGCTCCGCTGCTTCTCGGTGGCCTTAATCGCCTCCCAGTTGGCGTCGACCTCGGCGGCGTCCGCGGCGGTGGCGTCACCGAAGACGTGCGGGTTGCGGTTGACGAGCTTGGCCACTATCACCTCGGCGACGTCGTCGACGGACCACCCGTCTGGCTCGTCCTGCGCGATCCTGGCGTGGAAGACGACCTGCATCATCAGGTCTCCGAGCTCCTCGCGCAGGTCGTCGTCAGCACCGTCGTCAAGTGCTTCGAGGACCTCGTACGTCTCCTCGAGCAGGTAGCGCGTCAGCGAGTTGTGGGTCTGCTGCTGCGTCCAGGGGCACTCACGGCGCAGCCGGTCCATGACATCGACGAGGTCGAGGAGGCGCGCACCCGGCGGGTCGTACGAGGCGAACACGACGTCGATGCCGTCGACGTCACCGGCAACGAGGCCGGTGGCGAGCCGGTGGGCCCACTCGACGTCACCAGTTGGCGCCAACCACACGGCGCCGGGACTGGCGGTGTGTTCGGCGTCCGCGCCGGGCAATGGCGCGGCGGCGACCTCGAAACCGGCAGCTCGAACGGCGCGTGCGGTGGGGTCGTCGAGGTCAGGACACACGATGACGTCGGCGGTACGAAGGGCTTCCCACGCCGCGAACGTCAGGAGTCCGGCCGGCAGGCGGGGGCTGGTGACGAGGACCTGCACGTCAGAGGCACTGCTGCAGGGACGGCAGGTCCACTGCAGCGGCCTGCGAGAGTGTGGACTGCGCGACCGAGAGCGAACCTGAAGTACCGACCTGGCTGGCGTCACTCTCACTCAGCCCGAGCCGGGGATCGATCGACAGGTCCTCGGCCTTGATCGCTTCCTGGACCGCCTTCTGCCCGGTCGCCTGCGCATCTTCGGTGGTCTCTGCCGAAAGCTCGACGTCGAGCTCTTCGGCACCGATGGCGGTGATCAGCAGCTGCGTCCGGCGGTCGTCCTCCAACAGGTCGCGGACGCCTTCGGTGTCCGCGTCGTCGAAGGCGTCGTCGATCTGTCCGAGCTGTTCCTCGGTCAGGACGTACTCACTCTCTCGCACGCTCACCCCGACGTCGGTAGCGGTCCGTTCGGCGACCGTGCCGGTGATGAACGCCTGGGCTGCCTGCCGCCGGGCGTCGGCGCCCGCCGTGGCCGTCGTGGCCGCCTCCACCCCGCTCTGGGCCGCCTGCTGCTCGCTGATCACGGCGTTGAGCGCGCAGTAAGAGACGCTCAGGTCGTCGAGCGAGGCCCTCGAGAGCGAGTCATCACCGACGACGACCGCTTGCCCTGGGTGGATCGTGGTGCACGCGGACAGCACCATCGCGCCGGCGGCCGTCGCTGCGGCTACCCGAAGCGTCCGGAGCGTCCTCGAGGGCACGGTGGGTCCTTCCTGCGGTCGCCTGATGACGCCGCCAGACTAGCGCGCCGTCTTGTGGCCGCCGTGGTGTGGTGACGCTTCGGCGCTGAGCCTTACGCCAAGACCCGTGAGCCTGACGATTTCGGCGCGACACGCCGTCTTGTGAACGAACCTTCGTAAGTCTCACGGGGGGTGGGGTGGGCACGTCGGATTAGGCGGGTGCCGCCACCGGCGCGAGGGCGGTGTCGATGACCGTGCGGCACCAGTGCAGCAGGTCTTCGTCGCGCAGCGCGGTGCCGCCGATCGCCGCCGTCTTCGGCCGCGGGACGAGCACGGTGCCGACCGTCGCCTTGACGATGCTGCCCTTGTAGAGCCGCTGCAGCCGCAGCTGCGCCGACTCGGCCAGCACCACGGGAGCGAACCGGACGAAGCTGCCGGCGACGTTGACCTCGTTCAGCCTGGCCTCGCGCACACGGACACGCAGCCGGGCGACCTCGAGCAGGCTCGCGACGGGCGGTGGCGGCTCGCCGTAGCGGTCCACCAGCTCGTCGCGCACCTCGATGACCTCGTCGTCCGTTCGCACGGCGGCCAGACGCTTGTACATCTCCAGGCGTAGGCGTTCGCTCTGCACGTAGCCGTGCGGCAGGTGCGCGTCGATGGGCAGCTCGATCTTGACGTCGCGCTCTGGCTCGCCGCCGTCGCCGCGGAACTCCGCGACGGCCTCGCCCACCAGACGCACGTACAAGTCGAAGCCGACGTCGGCGATGTGGCCGGACTGCTCACCGCCGAGGAGGTTGCCCGCTCCCCGGATCTCCAGGTCCTTCATCGCCACCGCGGTGCCGCCGCCGAGCTCGGAGTGCTGGGCGATGGTCTCCAGCCGCTGGTGGGCGGTCTCGGTGAGGGGCTTCTCCGGCGGGAACAGGAAGTACGCGTACGCCCGCTCGCGCCCGCGCCCCACCCGGCCACGGAGCTGGTGCAGCTGGGACAGGCCAAGGGTGTCGGATCGTTCGATGATCAAGGTGTTGGCATTGGACACATCGAGGCCCGCCTCGACGATGGTGGTGCAGACCAGCACGTCGAAGCGCTTCTCCCAGAAGTCGAGCATCACCTGCTCGAGCCGCGCCTCCCCCATCTGGCCGTGCGCCGCGGTGATCCGCGCCTCCGGTACGAGGCGTTGCAGGTGTGCGACAGCCCTGTCGATGCTCTGCACGCGGTTGTGGATGTAGAACACCTGACCCTCGCGCAGGAGCTCACGCCTGATCGCGGCGATCACCTGACCGTCGTCGTACGGGCCGACGAAGGTGAGGACCGGGTGCCGCTCCTCCGGCGGGGTCGCGATCGTCGACATCTCCCGGATGCCGGTGATCGCCATCTCCAGCGTCCGTGGGATCGGCGTCGCGGACATGCTGAGCACGTCGACCGCCGCGCGCAGCTGCTTGAGCGCCTCCTTGTGCTCAACGCCGAACCGCTGCTCCTCATCGACGACGACCAGGCCGAGCTTGGGGATCTTCACACCCGGCTGCAGCAGTCGGTGGGTCCCGATGACGAGGTCGACGGTGCCGTCGGCGAGACCGTCGAGGGTGGACCGGGCGTCGGCGTCGGACTGGAACCGCGACAGCGGCTTGAGCGTGATCGGGAACTGTCCGAAGCGCTCGGCGAAGGTCGCGTAGTGCTGTTGTACGAGCAACGTCGTGGGCACCAGGACGATGACCTGCTTGCCGTCCTGGATCGCCTTGAAAGCCGCGCGCACCGCGATCTCTGTCTTGCCGTAGCCGACGTCCCCGCAGATCAGCCGGTCCATCGGGATGTCGCGCTCCATGTCGCGCTTGACCTCCTCGATGCTCGACAGCTGGTCCGGCGTCTCGACGTACGGGAACGCGTCCTCGAGCTCGCGCTGCCACGGACTGTCGGGCCCGAAGGCGTGGCCGCGCGTGGCCTGTCGGGCGGCGTACAGCTTGATCAGCTCGCCGGCGATCTGGCGCACGGCGCGGCGCGCGCGGCCCTTGCGTCTTGCCCAGTCGCCGCCGCCGAGCCGGTCCAGCGAGGGGGACTCCCCGCCGACGTAGCGGCTGATCTGGTCGAGCTGGTCGGTCGGGACGAAGAGGCGGTCCGCCGGCTGGCCGCGCTTGCTCGCGGCGTACTCGATGACGAGGTACTCCCGGGTGGCACCGGCGACGACCCGCTGCATCATCTCGACGTAGCGTCCGACGCCGTGCTGCTCGTGCACCACGTGGTCGCCGACGCTCAGCTCGAGCGGGTCGATCTGGCGACGCCTGCGGGCGGGCAGCCTGCGCTCGTCGCGTGCGGCGGGACGCTGGCCGACCAGGTCGTCCTGGGTCAGCACGACCAGATCGAGGCCTCCGGCGATGAAGCCGTGGGCGATGTCGGCCGTCACGACGTGCACCACATCGGGGGTGAGGGCGGACTCCACCACCTGCTCGTGCACGGCTGCAGCGATGTCATGCTCGCCGAGCAGCTCGGCGCTGCGTGCTGACTGACCGGGCGCGGGAGTCAGGAGGACTATGCGTTGGCGATCAGCGAGCCAGCCCTTCATGTCGAGCAGGGCCTGCTCGGTGTCGCCGCGGTACGTCGGCGCGGCGGTGAACGCCAACGTGCGACTGCTGGCTCCGGCGTCGTCGGAGGCGTCGGGGTCGAGCGAGAACGGTGACGTGGTCCACCACGCCCTGCCGCCGGCGAGCACGTGACCGCGTACGTCGTCGAGCTCGCGGTAGGCGGCCGCGCCGAGGTCGATCGGGGCCTCGCCGCCGGACGCGGCAGCAGCCCACGACGCCTGCAGGAACTCCTCGCTCGTCGCCACAAGGTCGTGGGCGCGAGCGCGGACGCGCTCGGGGTCGCACACCAGCACCGTGGCATCGGTTGGGAGCAGGTCGACGAGCATCTCCATGCCGTCGACCAGCACCGGGGCGAGGGACTCCATGCCCTCGACGGCGTGACCCTCGGCGATCTTGCCGAAGAGCTCGGCGAGCCGGGGGTGCTCCTCGGCCAGCACCCTCGCCCGCGCACGGACCGGGGGCGAGAGCAGCAGCTCGCGGCACGGCGGTGCCCACACCTGCTCGACCTTGTCCAGCGAGCGCTGGTCGGCGACCGCGAAGTGGCGGATCTCCTCGACCGTGTCCCCGAAGAACTCCACCCGCAACGGATGGTCCTCCGTCGGCGGGAACACGTCGATGATGCCTCCGCGCACGGCGAACTCACCCCGCCGCTCGACCAGGTCGACCCGCATGTACGCGGCGTCGGCGAGGCGGCGTACGACGTCGTCGAGCTCGGACTCCTCACCGGTCGCGAGCTCGACCGGTGTGAGGTCGGCCAGTCCCTTGACCTGTGGCTGCAGCAGCGAGCGCACAGGGGCGACCACAACACGTACGGGGCCGGCCTCACCGCTTTGCGTGGGATGGATCAACCGGCGCAGGACCGCGAGCCGACGGCCGACGGTGTCCGAGCGCGGCGACAGCCGTTCGTGCGGCAAGGTCTCCCAGGCGGGGTAGTAGGCGACGACCTCCGGACCGATCAGACACCCGAGCTCCTCGACGAGATCCTCGGCCTCTCGGGCGGTCGCGGTGACGGCGAGGAGGTTCGCCCCTTCGACCTCCCCTGCCAGCGCAGAGATGAGGAACGGGCGCAGCGCCGGGGGCGCCGTCACGTCCGCGGCCATGGCACCGCCACGCCGATGCGAAACGGTGGAGGCAAGGGAGGGTTCGCCGGCGACGACGCGCGCCAGGGCATGCAGGGTCATATGGCGTTCAGGTTACCGCTCGCGTGGAGTCGGCCGGGCTCAGATCGCACCGTGACGTACCACGAACGCAGCGATGACCTCGGCGAGCTCTGGGCGGCACACGAGCAGGTCCGGGAGGTAGGGGTTCGGCTGGTTGTACGCCAGGGGTGACCCGTCCGCGCGCGTGGTGTGCAGGCCGGCGGCCCGGGCGACCGCAACTGGGGCGGCGGAGTCCCACTCGTACTGGCCGCCGGCGTGCACGTACGCGTCGGCGATGTCGCGTACGACCGAGAGAACCTTGACGCCGGCCGATCCCATCGGCACGAGCTCCGCCCCGATCTCGGCGGCGAGCGCTTCGACGAAGGCGGGGGGCCGGCTGCGGCTGACCGCGATCCGCGGACGGTCGCTGCTGCGTGGTGGCACCTCGATCGGTGCTCCGGTACGCAAGGTGAGGTCGGCCGCCGGGAGCGCCACTGCGCCGGCGGTGAGCTCGCCGCTGTCGGGCTCGGTGCGCTCCCACAGCGCGACGTGCACTGCCCAGTCGTCGCGCGGCGGCTCGGAGAACTCGCGAGTGCCGTCGACGGGGTCCACGATCCACACCCGGTCGGCGGACAGGCGGACGGCGTCGTCCTTGCCCTCCTCGCTCAGCACGGCGTCCTGCGGCCGGTGCTCCGCGAGCAGCTGCATCAGCAGCTCATGGCTGGACAGGTCGCCGACGTCCTTGAGCTCCTTGCCGGTGAGTCCGGAGCCGCGGACCTGCAACAGCGCTGCGCCCGCCCGGTCGGCCAGCCACGCGGCGAACTCGTGGTCCTCAGTGGGTGGGGCGTGGGTGGTGTCGGGCACCGGGTCTCCTTCATTCGGGCCGAGGGTCATGAGTGGTACGTGTTCTGGGTGGGTTCCAAGCCTCTGGTGAGCAGGCTCTCGACGGCATCGGCCGCACGCTCGAGGTGCGGTCCCAGATGGCGTCGCTCAGTCGGACCGAACGGCTTCAGGACGAAGTCCGCCGGATCCTGTCTCCCCGGGGGGCGTCCGATCCCCACCCGCACCCGGTAGAACTCGCCGGTACCGAGCGAGCGACGCATCGACCTCAGCCCGTTGTGGCCACCGTCTCCCCCACCGAGCTTGACCCGCACGGCCTCGTACGCGATGTCGAGCTCGTCGTGGACTGCCACGATGTGCGGCGGATCTACCTTGTAGAAGGCCGCGAGCCCGGCGACGGGGCCGCCGATGTTGTTCATGAAGCCGCGTGAGCGGGCGAGCACGACCCGCGGTCCGGGCATCGGACCGAGCCGACCCTCGACGACGTCGGCCTGCCTGGACCTGTGAGCACGCCACGTGCCGCCGGTCCGGTCGGCCAGGACGTCCACGACCATGGCGCCGACGTTGTGCCGGGTCGAGGTGTAGTCCGGGCCCGGGTTGCCGAGGCCGAAGACCAGCCATGCTCCCGAGGCGTCCTCTGTTGCGACCATTCAAGTCCTCCGCGACAGGCGGGGCGTCACTCCGAGTCGGGCGCTGCCTCGTCCGCCTCGTCGGTGTCGTCGGTCTGCTCGGGCTCGGTGGTCTCGCTCTCGGGCGCGTCGTGCTCGATGCCGGCCTCGGCCTCGGCCACGGCGAGCTCGGCTTCGAGCTGCTCGGCGGTCGGCGCGGCCACGACGTTGACGACCAGGGTCTCTGGATCGAGCTGCAGGGCGACACCGTCGGGCAGGGCGAGGTCGGAGGCGTGGATCTGAGCACCCGCGTCAAGTCCTTCGACCGACAGCTCGATCGCCTCGGGCAGGTGGGTCGCCTCGGCCTCGATGCTGATGGTGTTGTACTCGGTGACGACCAGCGATCCGCTGATGACCTCACCGCTGACCACGAGCGGGACCTCGACGGTGACCTTCTCTCCACGGCGCACCAGGATCAGGTCGGCGTGCTCGATGTACCCCCTGATCGGGTCGCGCTGCACCTGCTTGGGCAGAGCCAGGTGCTTGTCGCCGCTGACCTCGATCGAAAGAAGGGCGTTGGAGTTCTTGAGAGCGAGCATCAGCTCGTGGCCCGGGATGGTCACGTGCACGGGGTCGGTGCCGTGGCCGTACAGCACGGCAGGCACCTTGTTGTCGCGGCGGATGCGGCGGGCCGCGCCCTTGCCGAACTCGGTGCGGCTCTCGGCTTTGATCCTGGTCTCGGTCACTGAACAAACTCCATGCTCGTCTGGTCTCTGCTTCGTCGGCGCTGCTCCGGCTACTGAGTTGGGCGCACGCAGGTGCGAGCACCGCGTCGATCACGGTCACGCCGGTCCGGGACCGGTCGACCCTCGCCGAGGCAACCGCAGAAGTCTAGCCGACGGTTTCTGGGTGTGTCGAAACCGCTCGAGCTCAGTGGAGCAGCACCGACGGGCAGCCGATGCGTTCGTACGTGACCTGGGCCCGCTCGTCGAGCGTCACGAGCAGACCCCTCGCCCGTCGAACGGTTTCCGCGATCAGGGCGTCGTACGTGGCTCCGCCGACCACTCCTCGCTGTGCAAGGACTGCGATGAGCTCGCGCTGTTGTCCGGCCGACAGGCTCAACGGATCCGCGGGGAACGCTGCGACCAAGAAGTCCGCCACGATCGAGCCTGATGCCCGATGCGGCAGCGGAAGTCTCGTCAGGACACTGAAGGTCTCGAGCATCGCGTGCGCGGCGATCTGTGGTCGGTCCGCCAGCTCTGCGTGTGCTTGTGAGTGTGCTTCGTGCCAGGAGGCGAACGCCGCGATCGCCACTCCTGAGTCGACGGCCCTCACCGGCGCAGCTGCTCGACCGCCGCCCGCACCTGGGTGGTAGTCAGCGCCGGCACCTCGTCGTCGATTACCGCGACCGGCACGCCGTCCCGGTTCTCCAGGTGCATCCCCACACCGGTGACGTCGATGCTGATCCGGCCATCCAGGGCGGCGACGTCCACTGTTTGGCCAGGAGTGAGGCCGAGCAGGTCGCGAATGTCCTTGGGAATCACGACCCGACCGCCGGCATCAATGGTTGTCCTCATGGTTGCAGAATACCATCGTCACGCCACCCGGGGCCGATCAGCACCGGCGGGCGGCCGGGCCGGTCAGGCCTTGCCCTTGAACAAGCTGGTGACCGATCCGTCCTCGAACACCTCACGTACCGCACGCGCCAGCAGCGGCGCGATGGAAAGCTCGGTCAGCTTGTCGAAACGCATGTCGTCGGCGATCGGGAGGGTATTTGTGACGATGACCTCACGCGCCCGGCACCCCTTGAGCCGGTCGATCGCCGGACCGGAGAAGACCGCGTGCGTCGCGGCGATGACGACGTCGGCGGCGCCCCCGGCCATCAACGCCTCAGCCGCCTGCACGATCGTGCCGCCGGTGTCGATCAGGTCGTCGACGAGCACGCAGGTACGACCGGCGACCTCTCCGACCACCCGGTTGGCTCTGCTCTCGTTGGGTCGCTCGATGTCCCGCGTCTTGTGGATGAACGCCAGCGGCGCACCGAGCGCCTCGGACCAGCTCTCGGCGACCTTGATCCGCCCGGCGTCCGGCGACACCACTGTCAGCGACTCGCCGCCGTAGTTCTCAAGGACGTAGTCGGAGAGGATCGGCTCGGCCATCAGGTGGTCGACCGGGCCGTCGAAGTAACCCTGGATCTGTGCAGTGTGCAGGTCCACCGCCATCAACCGGTCCGCACCGGCCACCTGGAACAGGTCAGCCATCAACCGCGCCGAGATCGGCTCCCGCCCGCGGTGCTTCTTGTCCTGGCGCGCGTAGCCGTAGAACGGCTGGATCACCGTGATGCGCTTGGCCGAGGCGCGCTTGAGCGCGTCGACCATGATCAGCTGCTCCATGATCGCCTCGTTGATCGGCGCGGTGTGGCTCTGGATCACGAAGGCGTCGCACCCGCGTATCGACTCGTCGAACCGCACGTAGATCTCACCGTTGGCGAAGTCGTAGGCCGTCGTCGGCACCAGGTTGGTGCCGAGCAGCTGCACCACCTCGTTGGCGAGCGTGGGGTGTGCGCGCCCGGAGAAGATCATCAGGTTCTTCTCGGTGGTGCGCTTCAGACCTGTCACGAAGAACCCTCTTCTGGTGTCGACTCGGCCGACTCTGCTGCAGCTGCCGCAGCAGCCGCCGAGCCGGGCCATCGGTCGGCGACCCAGCCCTCGAAGATGCGTTGCGATCCGGCTGAGACCGCCAGGGCGCCGGGCGGGACGTCGTCGCGAATGGTGGCACCTGCTCCGGTCACCGCACCGTCTCCGATCCGCACCGGTGCGACGAACACGTTGTCCGATCCTGTCTTGCAGTGGGCACCGACGGTCGTGGTGTGCTTGTCGACGCCGTCGTAGTTGGCGAAGATCGTGCCGGCCCCGATGTTGGTGGACGCCCCGATCGTCGCGTCCCCGACGTACGACAGGTGCGGCACCTTGGCGCCCGGACCGATCGCGGCGTTCTTGGTCTCGACGAAGGTGCCGATCTTGCCGCCCTCACCGAGCACGGTGCCCGGGCGCAGGTATGCGAACGGACCGACGGTCGCGCCGGCGGCGACCACCGACCCCGAGCCATGGGTACGCATCACCTGCGCACCCGCGCCTACCGCGACATCGGTGAGCGTCGTGTCGGGGCCGATCAAGGCGCCTTGGGCGACGGTGGTGTGGCCGTGCAGCTGCACTCCCGGCGCGAGCGTGACGTCGCACTCCAGGGTCACGGACACATCGACCCAGGTGCTCGCGGGGTCGACGACGGTCACGCCGTCGCGCATCCACCGGTGGAGTGTCCGGCGGTTGAGCTCGGCGCCGAGCCGCGCGAGCTGGAGGCGGTCGTTGACGCCCTCGCACTGCCACACGTCCGGCAGCGCGACCGCGTCGAGACCGAGCCCATCCGCGCGGGCGATCGCTATCACGTCGGTCAGATAGATCTCGCCTTGGGCGTTGGCGGCGCCGACCTGCTGGAGTGCACCGCCCAGCCACGCCACGTCGAATGCGTAGATGCCGGCGTTCACCTCCTTGCCGGCGAGCTCGGCAGGGCTGGCGTCCTTGTGCTCGACGATGCGCTCGAGGCTGCCCGCGCCGTCGCGGACGATCCGGCCGTACCCGCTCGGGTCGGCCACCTCAGCGGTCAGCACGCTCACCGCGCGCCCGGCGCCGTCGTGGTCGGCGACCAGAGCGCGCACGGTCTCGACGGTGAGCAGTGGGACGTCGCCCATGGTGACCACGACGGTGCCCGCCAGTCCCGGGGCTCCGGCCGCGCCGGCGGGCGCGAGCTCGGCGAGGGCGGACAGGGCGAGCTGAACAGCGTGCCCGGTGCCGTTCTGCTCGGGCTGGAGCGCCAGCCGTACCGTCGGAGCAGCGCGGGTGGCGTGCTCCCCCACCTGGTCGGCGTCGTGGCCGACCACCACCACCACCTCGTCGGCGCCGACGGTTCGAACGGCCTCCAGAGCGTGCGCGAGAAGGGTCCGCCCGCCGATCTCGTGCAGGACCTTGGGAGTGCTCGACCTCATGCGGGTCCCGGCACCGGCGGCGAGGACGACCGCGTACAGCGGTCGGGACGCCGGAGCGGTGGTCGTCAGTGCGGGTTCGGCCACTCCAGCTCCTGTCCGGGCACGTGGATCGGGGTGCGTGCGTGAGTCGGGTCGAGCTCCCCGGGTAGGAGTCGAACCTACGTCGCTAGTCCGCATTCAAAGTGCGGCGGGCCCTGCCGGCAGACCAACCGGGGATCACTTGCTCGACCCAGCCTACGGAACTTCGGCGGCTTCCTGTACACCGGATGCAGCGGCCAACTTGTCAGGTAGGCCGATCCCACGCACACTTGAACCTACGATCCCGTAACCTACGCTTCCGTTTTTGAGGACCGCATGACCGTTACCATCGAGTCACCCCGGACCGTCACCCCCGTCGCCCCCGGCACGCACGGCTCTGACGGCTCACCACCGAGCCGCGGTGAGCAGATCGCGCTCGCCGTCTTCATCTTCGTCCCGTTCCTGGCCGTCCTGGCCGCGGTACCGGTGGCGTGGGGCGGCTGGCTGGGGTGGAGCGACGTGATCATCACGGCCGCCTTCTACCTGGTGACCTCGCTGGGGGTCACCGTCGGGTTGCACCGGTTGTTCACGCACAAGTCCTTCAAGCCCAACCGGGCGGTCAAGATTGCCCTTGCGATCGCCGGGAACATGGCGATCGAGGGTCCGGTGATCCGCTGGGTCGCCGACCACCGCAAGCACCACAAGTTCTCTGACCGCGAGGGTGACCCGCACTCCCCGTGGCGGTACGGCGAGGACATCCGCGCCTTGACGAAGGGGTTCATCTACGCCCATGTCGGGTGGATGTTCAACGCCGAGCAGACTCCGCAGCGTCAGTACGCCCCGGACCTGCTCAAGGACCCGGACATCGTCCGTATCTCGCGCGGGTTCCTGTGGGCCGTGGCGTTCTCCCTGTTGGCGCCGCCGGTGATCGGCGGCCTGCTGACCTGGTCCTGGCAGGGCGCGCTGACGGCGTTCTTCTGGGGCTCGCTGGTACGGGTCTTCCTCCTGCACCACGTGACCTGGGCCATCAACTCCATCTGCCACACGGTCGGAACGGCGCCGTTCAAGACCCGCGACCGCTCGGGCAACGTCTGGTGGCTCGCGATCCCTTCGATGGGTGAGTCCTGGCACAACCTGCACCACGCCGACCCGACCTGCGCCCGCCACGGCGTACTGCGCGGTCAGATCGACATCTCCGCACGCACGATCTGGCTGCTGGAGAAGCTCGGCTGGGTGTCCGACGTCCGCTGGCCAGTCCAGTCCCGGCTCGACGCCAAGCGCGTCCACCCCACCCCCTGACCCAGACCCTCCCCCGTCATCCGCAGGTCTTGGCCCCTCCATCCGCAGGTTCTGGCCCTGGGCCGAGGTTTCTAGTGCTCGAAACTGCGAAGCAGCTCGCTATACGCCCGGGCGATCTGCCCGTCCACCGTTTCGATGATCCTCGCGCGCGGCCTCGAGTCGATGACGAGCAGCAGCCTGTCGTACATCTGCTCGAGGCCGGGGAGACCTCCGTTGCGGTCGACCAGGTCCTGCGCCTCGACGTGAGCGGGTATCGCGGCCTCCTCGCTTCGCCGGACGACGCGGCGTAGCGAGGCGTCCCTGTTGCCGAGGAGCACGATCTCGTGGAACTCAGCGTTGCACTCGACCGCGAGCTCCTCCACCTGTTCGATGAAATGCAGGCGGGCAACGTACTGCGGGATCACCACATCGTGCCCGGCCCGCAGGTGTTCCCGCGCCATGGCGAGCGCCATCTCGCGAGCAAGGAGACCGGAGGCTTCCTGGTGCTCCTGCCATTGCCCTAGGAGGCGACGGACGAGGTCGATGTCGAGGTTCAGGGCCAGTGGGTGGTCGTCGACGTACGCCTGAGCAAGGGTGGACTTGCCAGACCCAGGCGGGCCGTTCAGGAGGATCAGCCGAACCACCAGGCAAGTGTAGGAGCGGTGAGGGTACGCGGCGGTCGTCCAGCTCGTCAGGGGTTGCTGTTCGTCAGGGAGTACGAGTACGTCGAAATGTCTGGGTTCGAGCTGCGGGTTCGAAGCCGATGCTCCGGTAGAGCATCGCGGGCACGGGGTAGTCGCCGTCGCCTCTCGGGCCGACCACGGCGGTCGTTGCTCCCGCATCGCGAAGCGATCTCAGGACGGCGCGGTTGACTGCCTTGGCGAGTCCGCGGCGACGAAACGCCGGGCTGCAGCCCACGGGTTCGAGTAGACCGACACCGTTCACGTCGTCGATCCACCCCAGCGCGTTCGCGACCATCTCGCCGTCTGGTGCCTGAACGACCCAGTCGAGCCCGGGTCGGTACGGCCACGTGTTCATGACCTGCCCATAGCTCCGTGCCGAGACCCGTGAACCGAAGTCGGACCACGCCGTCCGATGACATGCCGCACGTTCGTCGGCCTCGCGCGGCTCGACATGTCGGAGCGTGAACCCCTCTTCGAGGACGGGATCGTCGAGCTCCGTCAGGCTCATCGTGTGATGGGTGAAGAACGGACCGCCGTCGACCCGCTCGAAACCCGCGCCCGTCAACGCCTCGATGAGGTGGCCTTCGGTCTCCAGGACAGAGCAGCAGAGCTCTTGCCCAGTCGCCACCTCGACTGCCCACGCCAGAACCTCGTCCACCAGGTCGACCTGCTCCGGGTCGACCACGAGGCTCAGCTCGTCGGGCGTCTCGAGCCACGCCCAAGCCATGACCCGGCTGGCTTCGGTCCACAAGGCGGTCATCCAGCCGCTCGCCGCGTCAGGGATCGCCGTACGCCCCCAGGCGAGGTCGCCGACGTGCCATCTGGCCAACGGCGACCACAGTCTCTGCAAGAGATCCTGCATCCCACGCAGATCGGCGGCCGGTTGATAGTCGTGGCGATGCATCGTGCCAGCCTCAGGCGGGCAGGACCGCAGGGCAACCTAATTACGAGCCGCCGATGCGCGGATCGAGGCCAAACTTGCGGATCGAGGGGCCAAAACCTGCGGATCGAGGGTCAGGGGATGTGTTTGACCGCTTTCGCCGCTGCCCGCACGGCACTACGAGCGAGTGCCTC
>JACCZT010000025.1 GCA_013695785.1 Nocardioidaceae bacterium
CCGAGCCCGGCGATCCGCGCTGGACCAACTCCTTCGACCTGCTCTTCCGGGGCCTTGAGCTGGTGACCGGCGGCCAGCGGCTGCACGAGCTCGCCGACTACGAGGCGGCCCTGGAAGCACGCGGCGAAAGCACCGAGGGGTACGAGTCGTACCTGCAGACGTTCCGACACGGCATGCCACCGCACGGCGGGTTCGCCATCGGGCTTGAACGGTGGACGGCTCGCCTGATCGAGACCGACAACATCCGCCGGGCCACGCTGTTCCCGAGGGACCTGCACCGGATCTCTCCCTGAGCGGCGCGGGTCGGGCGGGGCCCCAGCGTGCCGAGGCCGTCGCACCCTCAAGCTCGTCCCGAACCACCGATCGGTCTGGCGAGAATCAGGTGGAAGGCGCCATCTCCGCTGCCGACCCGGCGGTGCTCCTCCAGCAGCAGCCCCGCGTCACCCAGCGCGTCGACGACCTGGTCGATGGGGCGGAGGGTGAAGCCGTGCGCGGTGAATGGCATGCGGCCCATCGCGTCGTGGTCGCCGAGGCCGATGACGAGCCGGCCATCGGCCTTGAGGACCCGGGCCATCTCCGAAAGTGCGGTGGGCAGGTCCGTCACGAAGTAAAGGGTGTTCAGCGTGATCGCGCCGTCGAGGCCGGCATCGTCCAGCGGCAGCTGTTCGACGGCGGCGTTGTGCAGCACCAGTCGACCGGCACCGATCTCGCGGCGGAACCGGCGCTGCGCGGCGGCGATCATGGTGGCGGACACGTCGACGCCGTGCACCTTCCCCGCCGGTCCGTCCCGGCGCAGCAGCAGCTCGATTCCGACGCCGCCGCCGAACCCGATGTCCGCGAGCACCGCGCCCGGACGTACCTCCAGCGCATCGGCGGCGGCGGCGACCGCACCCCGGTTGCCGCGGTTGAGCATCCGGCCGACAAGCCGCCCGGGCAGTCCGTGCGGGTGACTGAGCTGGCCGGACAGTGCGGCGAAGGCGCGGGTGCGTAGATCCACGACACGAGGGTAGGGCGTCCTCGGCGCGACGCCTAGCCTGGTGTGATGCAAACGCTGCCGCCGAAGGACCATGCTCACCCCAAGGTGCGCATCGAGCGGGCTTGCGCGGTCTTCGGGCACCGCGCAGTCGCCTTGTGGTGCGCCGATCTCCTGGCCGAACGCCCGGTCGGCGCGGGCAGCCCGTCGATCGAGTGGCTCGGAGACGGCGACTGGCCGACGTACTGGTACCGGGTCTGGGGCGCACGTGGGTTGCTCTACGTGTGGGACGGCGAGGTGCAGCCTGATGTCGTCGCGGCGCTGCGCGACCCGCAGTGGCGAGTGCGCGAGATGGCCGCCAAGGTCGTACGTGCCCAACGCCTGACCGAGGCAGCAGACGCGGTTTCCGCCGTGGCCGACGACCGGGTCGAGCGGGTCCGCTCAGCAGCTCTCCGGGCGCTTGCCGTGGTGGGCGAACCCGCTCACCTGGCGGCGATGACGCGCGCCAAGCGGGACGACGCGGTCGAGGTCAGGCGCCAGCAGAGCGTGCGATCCATCGCCTCGATCAGCGCTTGACCCGCCGGTCGAGCAGGTTGGCGAAAACGACGAGGTTGTCCTGATAGGTGCCCGCTCGGTGGTCGAGGCCGTCGCAGGTGATGAGTCGAAGGCCGGCACGCTTGATGTCCCCGTACACCCGTGCCGTCGGGAAGCTCTCCTTCGGGAACTGCTTCACTCGCGTCACGCCGAACACCGCCGTCGTGCCGTCCTCGCGGGCGATCTTCACGCGGTCGTCGGCTTCAAGGTCGACCAAGTTCTCGAAGACTCCACGCTGTTCGTTGAACCGGACGTGGCCGGCGATGGTCGCCGGCGCCCAGCACCGGTCGATTCGCTGCGCGAACCGCTGGGTGCCTCACTTTGCCTAGCCGTTGGCCCGCCTCGATAGACACCACGAGCCGCTCTGCACCCACACCCGACATCCAGCAGGACGTGGTGCCGTCACACAGCGACGGACGGCCCCGGAGAATTCTCTCCGGGGCCGTCACGTTCGACGGTTAATCACTAACCGAGGTTATGCCTCCCGGCGGCGGCGAGCGGCCAACATGGCCGCACCACCAATCGTGAGGAGGACGCCGAGCACGCCAGCGCCGGTCAAGATGGCGTCCGACCCAGTCGAGGGAAGAATGCCCCCCCCGGTGGTACTGGTACCGGCGGTCGCGCCACCGGTAGCTGCACCGGTAGTTCCACCGTCGGTGTCGCCGGTAGTTCCACCGTCGGTGTCGCCGGTAGTTCCACCGTCGGTCCCGCCGGTAGTTGCACCAGTGGCCGAGCCGGTAGCTCCGCCGTCGGTCCCGCCGGTAGTTCCGCCGCCGGTCGCGCACGTCGCCTTGGTGATCACGTTGGTGTCGAGTGTGACAGCGCCATTACGAGCCAGAACCCGCCCATCAACGGTCGCACCCGTGGTGAGGGTGATGCTCTGCAACGCGAGGATCGTCCCGATGAAGGTGGAATTGGTCCCGAGCGTCGCCGAGGAACCGATCTGCCAGTAGACGTTGCAAGCTTGCGCACCATTGACCAAGAGCACTCGGCTCGCCGAAGCGGTGGTGAGCGTCGTACCCGCTTGGAAGACGAAGACCGAGTTGGGGTCGCCTTGTGCATCGAGGGTGAGGGTGCCGGTCAGCCCTATCGACGAGGCTGACTTGTACACGCCCGACGTCAGTTTCTGCCCACCGAGGTCGCCCGCGATCGGTTCGGGCGGCTGTTCACCCGCTGCGGTGTTGTAGGCCTCGCGGAGGTCGTCCTTCGCGATCCTGGCCACGGCGTCGGCGGCATGGATGGATCCGTTTACTGTCAGCGTCGCCTTGCCCGTGATGCTAGGGGTCGGGAAGGTTCCGATATCACCGTTGAGAGTGGTCGGCCCGGTGTTGGTGATGCCGGCACCGGCCAGCACCACGAAGGGCTCGGCGGTGCCCAGCGGTACAGGGACCGCCGCCGCCTGCGCGGCGCTCGCCAGGCTCAGCAGCAGGGCCGAAAGGAACAGGGCGATCACCGGTACCGCCGAGCTGGTGTGGCATCGCAGCAGCCTGGTGCCGCGTAGAATCTGGCACTTCCTCATATTGGTTCCTCGAGACTTCGAGCGTGTCCATGAGCTCCGGCACAGATCGCACGGCAGGTTCATGAATGCCGACGCCAGGTCGGCGCCGTCGTGACATCTGGTGCACGTCAGTGCGGTGTCGGGTGAGGTGCGCCGGATCAGGACAGCTCGACGTTAGCCACCAGGCTTAGAATCGTCAGGAAACGTGAAACATGTACCGCTAAGGACGAGTGTCGCACAAATATCCGATTTGGGCGATGGCTCGATCAGCGCTTGACCCGCCGGTCGCGCAGCTCGCTGGAGACATAGGCGCCGATCTGGTGGGTGGACATCGCATCGCTCGCGGCGCCGATACCGCCGCCGAGCAGGGGGATCCGGCGCCCGACCATCGTCGCGGCCCGACGTCCACCGATCTTGCCCACCAGCTCGGCGGTCACCGCCGAGGCGATCCGGTCGTCCAGCTCGGGATCGTGCACGGGTGACGTGGCCAACACCATCGGCGAGGACGGCAGCTTCTTCTTGGCGATGAGCTCTTTGACAGAGTCCTCGCCCAGCAGGCACGCGAGGATCGCGTTGCGCACCCGTGGGTCGTCGAGGTCGTAGCCGCGTAGGTGGGCGATGCCCGCCGCGAGGTGACACTGCAAGATGGCGACACCGGTGATGTTGGCCGGGACCGTCACCGCGAGCGTTGCGAGGCCGCCGACGTTGGTCACGAACCCCTGAGCGCCGGCAAGCTTGACGTGCTGGCTGATCAACGCCTTGACGGCGTCCTCGACGTCGCCACCGGCAAGCGCGAGCTTGTTCTCGGCCACCTCTGCGGCCGGCCTGACCGGGCCAACGCCGTCGATGGCGCGCTCGAGCAGCGCGCGTACGTACCCCGAGGTGAACTTCGGCGCTGCTCTGCGCGCCATGGGTGTGATTCCCCTGGCCACGGTGCGTGCCACTCCCATGTGCCCTCCTCGGTTGGGTGGTTCTGTGCGTCCCGCCGCGGGACCGGACTCAAGCATAGGTTGGCCCGGACGAGTCGGCCCGTCCGGCGGCGCGCGGACGGCTGCGCCGCGACGGACGGCCGTTACGCTGCCCGCGTGGCCTCCGGGGTAGCACCGCACCCGCTCTCTGCGACGTGGGCGAGCACGGCCTGGCGTGCCGAGGCGACGCAGTGGGCTCGGTCGGCCGCGGCTGCGCGAGGGATCGGTGGCGTCGGTACCGTCGAGCAGTCCCGGGTGCGTCCGTGGTCGGCGCAGCTGGTGCTTCCCTCCGATGCTGGACGCCTGTGGTTCAAGGCCAACGGTCCCCACATGGTTCACGAGCCGGCGCTGGTACGTACCCTGGCGCGTCTGTTCCCCGACCGGGTGCGCGAGCCCGTGGCCGTCGACTCCGACCGAGGGTGGATGCTGAGCGTCGACGAGGGCCCGACGCTGGAGGCGGCCGGGGACGTCGACCTGTCCACCTGGCTGGCGATCGTGACCGAGGCCGCCGCGCTGCAGCGCCAGGTCAGCGGCCATGGCGAGGCGGTGGTCGCCAGCGGTCTGCCCGACCTGCGCGCCGAACGGCTCCTCGTCGTCCTCGACGTGTTGGTCGAGACCCTGTCCGCACTGCCCGAACGGCACCCGACACACCTCGATGCGAGCTCACGTGAGCTGATCGACGCCGCCCGCCCGTGGCTGTCTGATGCGATCGACGTCCTCCGCGGGTCGCCGGTTCCGCCCAGCCTGCAGCACGGCGACCTGCACCCGAACAACGTGTTCGCCCGCCGCGAGCCCGGGGCACCGTACCGGGTCTTCGACTTCGGTGACGCGCAGTGGGCGCACCCGTTCGAGCTGCTCGTGGTGCCGACCAGGTGGCTGTTGCACTCCCATGGCGTCAGCGCGGTCGACGCGGTACGTGCGGCATACCTGCAGGTCTTCACCGATGTCGCCTCGCGCGCCGAGCTGGAGCAGCTCGTCGCGATCACGGCACGGACCCACGCGATCGGGCGCAGTCTCACCTGGTGGGGGGCGACCGCCGCGATGACCGCCGAGGAGTCGCGAGACTACGGTCCGGCTGCGCGGGCCGCGCTGATGCAGCTGACGGACAGCAGACCGTCATGAGCCCGCAGCCGTTGCCCGAGTCGCCGTGGGTCTTTGCTCCAGAACGCTGGCCGGAGGAGGAGTGCGTCGCCGCGGGAGCCGACCTCGAGCCGGCCACGCTCATCGCTGCGTACCGGGCCGGCGCCTTTCCCATGCCGCTCGGCGGTCTCGACGCGATGGCGTGGTGGTCGCCGACCGTACGTGGCGTCCTGGGTTTGGACGATCTGCACGTGAGCAGGTCGCTACGCCGGTCGATCGCGAGGTACGACATCACCGTCGACACGTCGTTCGCGGACGTCGTCTCGGCGTGCGCGGACCCCTCGCGTGCCGGGGCGTGGATCGACCCACCGATCGCCGCGGCGTACGTGCGCCTGCACGACCTCGGCTGGGCGCACTCGATCGAGGTCCGCGAGTGCGGCGGGTCGCTCGTCGGTGGCTTGTACGGGGTGGCGATCGGTGGGTTGTTCGCCGGCGAGTCGATGTTCCACCACGCCCGTGATGCCTCGAAGGTGGCGCTCGTGGCGCTGGTGGACGTCCTGCGCGACGACAACGGCGGTGCTCGCCTGATCGACGTGCAGTGGCAGACGCCGCACCTGGCGACGCTGGGGGTCACGACGATGGCGCGCCGGGACTACCTTGCGGCGCTGCCCGGCCTGCTGGAGGTGCCGCTGCCCTCGCGCTGGGCCTGATGTGGACGGGACATCTGTGGCGCGTGGGGCTAGTGACGCGTACCCGCGTAATCAGATCGGGCGAGTCACCGGGCTGGCGGACTACTTGACGGTCCCGCTCCCTATACTCATAGTGCTTCTATCATCTCGACTGTCGGAGGAAATCCGTGAACCGTACTGAACTCGTCGCCGCACTCTCCGAGCGCGCCGGCACCACCAAGTCCGAGGCAGACGCCGTGCTGAGCGCGTTGGGTGACGTCTTGATCGACTCGGTCAAGAAGGGCGAGAAGGTTCAGGTCCCCGGCCTGTTGACCGTCGAGCGCGTCGACCGCGCTGCCCGCACCGGCCGCAACCCCGCGACCGGCGAGACGCTGGACATCCCAGCCGGCTATGGCGTCAAGGCCACCGCAGGCAGCAAGCTCAAGAAGGCCGTCAAGTAGCACGGCCACCGTCGCCCTTCGCCGCGCAAGCCGCGGCGGAGGGCGATTTTTCTTGTGCCGGCCGGGGCCGGGCGGGAGATACTGAAGCCATGCCGGAGCTGCCCGAGGTCGCCGCACTCGTCGATGACCTGCGCATTCGTCTCGGCGTCACCGCAGGGGAGCCACGCGCGATCGCCCAGGTGATCCCGGTGGCGATAAGTGCGCTCAAGACCTTCGACCCGCCGCCGTCGGCGTTGCACGGCGTCCTCATCGACGGCGTCGACCGGCACGGCAAGTTCCTCGACATCGACGCCGGTGGCCTGCACCTCATCGTCCATCTAGCCCGTGCCGGTTGGCTGCGATGGCGCGACGCCATGCCGGACGCGCTCCCCCGCCCCGGCAAGGGACCGCTCGCACTTCGTGTGGTGCTCGACGACGACAGCGGGTTCGACCTGACCGAGGCCGGCACCAAGAAGGGGCTTGCCGTCTACGTCGTACGCGACCCTGCGGACGTGCCAGGAATCGCCCGTCTCGGACCCGACCCGCTTGCGCCGGAGTTCACCCCCGATGCCCTCGGCGCGATCTTGGCTGAGGCAGGCAGGGCGCAGATCAAGGGCGTGCTGCGGTCGCAGTCGACCATCGCCGGTATCGGCAATGCGTACTCCGATGAGATCCTGCACGTCGCGCGGATGTCACCGTTCAAGCCCGCCTCGACCATCGCCACCGACCCCGACCAGCTGGCAATCCTCCATGACGCGATCGCCGAGACGCTGGGAACGGCGATCGGGCGCGCCCGAGGCGTCAGCGCAGCTGAGCTCAAGAGCGAGAAGAAGTCCGGCCTGCGCGTCCACGGCCGAGCCGGGCAGGCCTGCCCGGTCTGCGGCGACACCATCGCCGAAGTCTCCTTCGCCGACTCCTCGCTGCAGTACTGCCCCACCTGCCAGACCGGAGGCAAGCCGCTCGCCGACCGTCGGTTGTCTCGACTGCTGAAGTGACTGCGCGGCTCGACCGCGCTCAGACCAGCGGGCGGCCGGCTCGTTCCCACGCGATCACGCCGCCGTCGAGGTTGACCGCGTCACGACCGGCGTGCTTCAGGAACACGGTCGCCTGTGCCGATCGGCCACCGGACTTGCAGTAGACCAGGGTCTGGGCGTCCGGCGGCACCTCGGCCACGCGCCCGGGCAGCTGAGCCAGTGGGATGTGGACAGCGCCCTCGATGTGGCCGGCCGCCCACTCGTCGTTCTCGCGGACGTCAATGATCCTCAGATCGTCGGGCAGGGGATCGGGAACACCCTCGACCTGCACGGTGGGGATCGAGTTGTCATTCATGACCACATCCTGCCAGGCTGCGCGCGCGGGCTTCGGATACGCTGCCAGGCAGTCCACCGTCGCGAGAAAGAGCAGGGGATGCAGCCTCCACAGCAGGGTCCACCCGAGCAAGGGCGACCGCCGCGTCCGCCGCCTGGTTATCCGCAGGGCCCGCCGCCCGGTGGGTACCAGCAAGGTCCGCCACAGGGTTACCCGCCACAGCCGCCGTCGCCCCAGCAAGGACCAGGCCAGCAGGGGCCGTACGGTCAGGCGCCCCAGCAGCCGACGTACCAACCACCTCAACACCAACCGCAGCAGGGTTGGCCGACCGGACCCGGGGGCCAGGGCAGCGGAGCCCTGGGTCGCTCGACGACGCCGGGCGCTTCCAAGCTGCCGCTCATCGCGACAATCGCCACCCTCCTCGGCGCGATCGCGGCGCTCGCCTACGGCGCGTACGCGATCACCGTCCGCCGCGGTGTCTTCTCCGACCTCGCCGACGACGCGGGCTCTGTCTCCGCGGACGCCGCCGCCAGCAGTGACTCCACCAACACCATCCTGCTCATTGCCGCCACCGTCGTGGCCGTGGTCGCCGTCGCCCTCTGGCTGCTCGCAATGGTGTCCGCGCGAAGAGGCCGCAACCCGCTCGGCTACGGCGGCATCGCCCTGGTCGTGATCGGTGTGATCACCGCCCTCGCCGGTGCGGTGCTCAGCGCCGGTGTCGACAGCGTCGACGACGCCGGCAAGGCCGCGACGGGGTACGTGCTCGTCGGTGTCGGGTTCGTCCTGATCGCCCTGGGGCTGCTGCTCGGGGCGATCGCGCTCCGTCAGGGAGACGACGCCGGAGCCAGCCCTTCTCCCTCGCCGGGGACCTCCCCGTACGGGTCCGACCCATGGTCGACAGGGCAGTCACAGTACGGCGCACCGGGTGGCCAGCAGAACCCTTACGGCCCGCCGGGTGGCCAGCAGAACCCGTACGGCCCGCCGGGTCGCTGACGATGGGCAAGAAGTCTCGCCGTCGCGTCAAACCCGCCAAGGCCGCGACGATGCCGTTCGTGGCCCGAACCTTCGAGGGCCTGCCCGGCGAGTGCGACTGGGTCGCGCTCCGCGAGATCGTGCCGTCGGCGACGGCCACGATCAAGATCGCAGCCGACGCCGGTGCCGGTTCCGACCGATCGGTCCGCGTGTGCTCGCTCCTGCCCGGCGGCGGCGCCGGGCTGGTTCGGCCCGACGGCGTCATCTGGCTGGGGTTGCAGGTGCAACACAACTTCGGTGACATCAGCCGCGACCTCGCCGCGGTCGTCGAGCTCGCGATGGTTGCCGAGCCCGCTTCGGAGGTTGCCCTTCTCGAGCCGCCCGGCGTCGGCAGGCGTCTGCAGGACCTCGTCGATCCCGCCAGCGACTTCGACGTCACCGTCCATGAGGGATTCGACTTCTGGGTCGAGGGTGCCGACGACCCGACCGGCGACCTCGCAGACGCGCTCGGGGCAGCGAACGAGGCCGTCGCCCCGACGGTGCGGCTGTCCAGCGTCGAGGCGGCGTACCGCACAGACATGGGCGAGCGGCAGTACCTGCGTTGGGTGCAGCCACACGACGAGGAGAGGTTGCTCACGGCGCTGGCTCGGCTGCGTGCCGCCGGGCGGGACGCCGTGACCGACAGCACCCGCCTGATCGGGATGTTCCGCGCCCACGGACTGCTGGTGCCGGTGTGGGAGCTCGATGACGCGGCAAGCGCCGAGGCGCTTGAGGAACCGGCCGCCGCGTTCGGCTCCACCGTGGACGAGATGATGGCGGACACCTCGGACCTGACCACTGCCGAACGATCTGCTCGCAACGCTCTGGCGACACGCCAACTGACCATTCGGTGAGTTTCCGCTCACATCCTTGCGCCTTCGGTTGCGGCTAGATGAATGCGCAACTAATGTCGTTGTCACCCCGGTCGTCGTTGCATCCCCCGTCAGTGACGGCCGGGGCTCACTCTTGCGCCGTTCGACCGGGGCCGCGTCAGGCCCGCGGCAACGGCTCGCGCGCCACCGGGCACGACATGCATCTGGGGCCGCCTCGGCCAGAGCCCAGCTCGGACCCGCGCAACGCCACCACCTCGATGCCGTTGGCCTCCAGCCGTGCGTTGGTCTCCACGTTGCGTTCGTACGCCACCGCCACTCGCGGTGAGATGGCGAGGGTGTTGTTTCCGTCGTCCCACTGCTCACGCTCGGCGGTGACCGGATCCAGCCCGGTGTCGATCACCGCGAGGCGGTCGATACCCATCGCCCGGGCGGCGGCGGTGAAGAACGGCTCCGGTCCGGCGACCGCGAGCTCGACGTGATCGGTACGCCCGGCGCCACCGGTGTTTGTCACCGTGAACGCCTGCAGGGTGTCGGCGACGTTGGGGTACATCACCACCTTGTCGACGTCGACCATCGTGACCACCGTGTCGAGGTGCATGGTCGCCCGTTCCTGGGCGATCGGCACCGCCAGCACCGTCTCGGCGAGCCCGTGTGCGAAGAGCTGGCGCGTGAACCTCTCGAACCCGGCCGGCGTCGTGCGCTCCCCGACACCGATCGCGACCACGCCGGCCGCGAGGTTCAGCACGTCACCGCCCTCGACGTGCTCCAGGCCGCCGCCGTGCATCCGCGGGACACCGTCGAAGCGCGGGTGGTTGGCGTAGATGAGGTCCGTCAGCTGCGTCTCACGTACCCGGGCCGGCATCGCCAGGCTGGTCACCGCGACGCGGTCCCGCAGCCACACAGAGGAGTCGCGGGTGAACAGCAGGTTCGGCAGCGGCCCGATCAGGAAGTCGTCGTCGGCGAGCAGGCTCGTCACGATCGTCCGGCAGTCGGTCAGCTCGTCGTTGCGCAACCCGGCCATCATCACCAGTGCCAGCTCCTCGGGCGACTGCTCGCCCAGCGCGGCCAGCAGGTAGTCGCGCAGGGTGTCGCCCAGCCGCAGGCTGGAGGTGAGCTGACCGACCGCGACCTGGTGGACCGTTGGATCGGTGAGCGTCTCGACCAACAGATCGGCGAGGTACAACACCTCGACGTCACGCAACCGCAACGCGTCGGCGAACGCGTCGTGCTCGTCCTGGGCGCGATCGACCCAGGGGATCCCGTCGAACAACAGCGAGTCGTTGTTGCGCGGCGTGAGGCGCTTCAGCTCCGCTCCTGGCCGGTGCAGCAACACGGTACGGAGGGTGCCGACTTCGGTGTCGGCGCCAAGGACGAGGGGCATGCTCATGGGCAGAGGCTAGTCGGCGCGCCCAGCGCTGCGTCACCGGACCGTCGCTTCGGCCCGTGTTGCGTCTCCCGCGTAGCCTCATCCGATTCGGTCGCTATAGCGACACTTCGGATGACGTCCCGCATAGGCTGAACGCGTGATCACCGAACTGGCTGTCGTCGCCCTGGTCGTCGCCATCACGGGCGCGGCTCTGGCGGCGTACGCCGTGCACCGCGTCACCCGTCCGGCCCGGCGGCGCACCGGCCGTGAGGAGATACCGGCCGATCTGGAGGCGCTGCGCGAAGAGGTCCAGGCGCTGCGCGCCGACGCCGGTGAGACGCTCAGGCACCTCGCGAGCGTGCGGTACGACGCCTTCGGGGACATGGGCGGACAGATGTCGTGGTCGCTGGCGCTGCTCGACGACAGTGGGGACGGCATCGTCCTGACCTCGATCCACGGCCGCAGCGACTCGCGGACCTACGCCAAGAACGTCACCGCCTGGACCTGCGACCAGCAGCTCTCGCCCGAGGAGACCGATGCGATCGGCGCGGCGCGGCCACGTCGTTAGGACGCTCCGCCGGACCAGTTCGAGCGCCCCTCTACTCTCAAGGCGTGGACTGGGACAACTACGATGCCGCACTCTTCGATCTCGACGGTGTGATCACGCCGACCGCTGAGGTGCACATGAGGGCGTGGGAGCACATGTTCGCCTCCTACTTCGCTTCGGTCGGGGCGGCGTCGTACACCGAGCAGGACTACTTCTCCTACCTCGATGGGAAGCCGCGGTACGACGGGGTGCGCTCACTGTTGACGTCGCGAGACATCACCCTTCCCGAAGGCGACCCGGCTGACCCGAGCGACGCCGAGACCGTCTGTGGACTCGGCAACCGCAAGAACGACGTGTTCGCGCAGGTGCTGCATGAGGAGGGCGTCTCGGCCTACGCTGGCTCGGTGCAGCTGTTGGATGCGCTCCAAGCCCGCGGGACCCATGTCGCCATCGTCTCCAGCTCGGCCAACGCCAGGCCGGTGCTGCGGGCCGCCGGGATCCTTCAACGCTTCGACGTCATCGTCGACGGGATCGTCGCCAAGCAGGAGCAGCTCCGAGGCAAACCCGCCGGTGACACCTTTGCCCATGCCGCGGCCCAGCTGGGCATCGGGCATGACCGCACCGTCGTGCTCGAGGACGCGCTCTCCGGCGTCGCCGCCGGACGCGACGGCGGGTTCGCGCTGGTGATCGGGGTCGACCGCGGCGCCGGCCCCGAGGCGCTGCGCTCCCACGGCGCCGACCTCGTCGTACGCGACCTCGCCGAGCTCCTGCCCGGAGGCATCACATGAACCCGCGGACCGCGCTGGTCCCCCCGCAGGACACCGCTGACTACCTCGACCGAACCCGGTTCCCGACCCACCCCTGGCGGCTGTCGGAGAAGATCTACAGCGGCGAGGACATGGGCCGGACCGAGACCCTGTTCGCGGTCGGCAACGGCTACCTCGGCATGCGCGGCAACGTGGAGGAGGGCCGCGAGACGCACCAGCACGGCACCTTCATCAACGGGTTCCACGAGGTGTGGGGGATCCAGCACGCCGAGGAGGCCTTCGGGTTCGCCCGCGTGGGGCAGACGATCGTCAACGTGCCCGACGCCAAGGTGATCCGGCTGTACATCGACGACGAGCCCCTGCTGCTCCCGATCGCCGACCTCATCGAGTACGACCGCTCGCTCGACTTCTCTACCGGCGTCCTCAGCCGTGACATCCTGTGGCGCACCCCCGGCGGGAAGCGGGTCAAGATCAGCTCTCGCCGCATGGCCTCCTTGACGCAGCGGCACCTTGCGGTGATGTCCTTCGAGGTCACCATGCTCGACGAGGCCGCCCCCGTCGCGATCTCCTCACAGATCCTCAACCGCCAGGACGGCGAGGATGAATACCACGTGCGGTCCGCCGCGATGGGCGAGGGCGTCGACCCGCGCAAGGCCGAGCGGTTCGCGCACCGCGTGCTGGTGCCCCAGACGCAGTGGGGCGACGACTCGACCGGCCGAATGGTGCTGTCCTACAAGTGCGCCAACAGCGGCATGACGCTCGCGGTCGCCGCCGACCACTCGATCCGCACCGACAACGACTACGAGACGCGGCTCGACGTCAGCGACGACCTGGCCAAGATCATCTTCCGGGTACGAGCGACGCCGGGCGTACCCATCTGTCTCACCAAGGTGGTGGCGTACCACACCTCGCGGGGTGTGCCGCCGCGCGAGCTCGTCGACCGTTGTCGGCGTACCCTCGACCGGGTCGTCGACCAGGGCGCCGAGGTGCAGTTCACCGAGCAGCGCGAGTGGCTCGACGCGTTCTGGAAGCGTGCCGACGTCCAGGTCACGGGGCAACCGGAGATCCAGCAGGCGGTCCGGTGGAACCTCTTCCAGCTCGTGCAGGCCAGCGCCCGCGCCGAGGGCAACGGCATCGCCGCGAAGGGGGTGTCCGGCACCGGTTACGGCGGTCACTACTTCTGGGACGCGGAGGTCTACGCGCTGCCGTTCCTCACGTACACCTCGCCGCAGGCCGCCAGGGCGGCGCTGCGGTTCCGCTACACGCTGCTGCCGGCCGCCCGGCGACGGGCCGCGGACCTCTCCCAGCGCGGCGCGCTCTTCCCCTGGCGCACGATCAGCGGCGAGGAGGCGTCGGCGTTCTACGCCGCCGGCACGGCGCAGTACCACATCGACGCGGACATCTCCTACGCGCTGAGCCAGTACATCGCCGCCAGCGGTGACGTGGACTTCCTCATGCGCGAGGCGATCGACATCTTGGTCGAGACCGCGCGGATGTGGGCCGACCTGGGGTTCTGGCGCGCCAGTGGTGGCGGCGGCACCTTCCACATCCACGGCGTCACCGGCCCAGACGAGTACACCACCGTCGTCAACGACAACCTCTTCACCAATGTCATGGCCCGATTCAACCTGCGCCGGGCCGCAGAGGCGGTGCACTCGCTGCGTGAGGTGCGGCCGCACGCGTACGAGCTGATGGTCTCGAGGCTCGCGCTCGACCCTGCCGAGGTCGTCGAGTGGGAGCGCGCCGCCGAGGCGATGGCGATCCCGTATGACGAGCACCTCGGGATCCACCCGCAGGACCACGAGTTCCTCGACCGCGAGGTGTGGGACCTGGAGCACACACCGCAGCACAAGCGGCCACTGTTGCTGCACTACCACCCGCTGGTGATCTACCGGTTCCAGGTGCTCAAGCAGGCCGATGTCGTGCTCGCGCTGTTCTTGCAGGGGGAGCAGTTCACACCGGAGCAGAAGCGCGCCGACTTCGACTACTACGACCCGATCACCACTGGTGACTCCACGCTCTCGGCTGTCGTGCAGTCGATCATCGCCGCCGAGGTCGGCTACCGGACCCTCGCGTTGCGGTACTTCTCGCAGGCGTTGTACGTCGACCTCGCAGACCTGCACAGCAACGCATCTGACGGGGTGCACGTCGCCTCGACCGGCGGTGTGTGGAGTGCGATGGTCTACGGCTTCGGCGGGTTCCGCGACCAGGGTGGTCGGTTCACCATCGACCCACGGCTGCCCGACGGCTGGGACGCGCTGACATACCGGATCACCTTGCGCGGGTCGCGGTTGCGCGTGACTGTCACCACGTACGCGGTCGAGCTGTCGATCGAGGACGGTACGGAGGCGAGGGTCCAGGTCCGCGGCGAGGACGTGCACGTGACAGCGGACGTTCCCGTCACCGTGGCGCTCAAAGACCAGGGGCCCTGCCTCGACGGCCAGCCTGGTCCCGGGCCGCAAGCCGGCCGCCGCGCCGATGGCAGCATCATCACCGCATCCCTCCCCTCGTCCTGACCCCCGCTCGTACGTGACTCGCCACGGCGAACGAATCGACTCTGGGGTCGCCACGGCAACCGCGAAGTCGATTCCTTCTCTGCGGTTTCCGCCTACCGGCGTCAGCCTCCCCGTATGGCGCCCGGCAAGTCACGTACGGGCGCACCGTAAGTCACGTACGAGCGGGGAGGGGGTCAGTGCGGGACGCGGACGAGCAGGACGCCGGGCTGGATCTCCGCGCGCAGCTGCCGGCCTTCCCCGATCGGGTCGCCGTCGAGCTGCATGGCCGTCGGCTTGTCCGCGCGTACGACCACGGTGCGCCCGGTCATGCGGTCGAGCCGTTCGTCGGTGTGCCGGCGCCGGCTCAGGACCCGGACGATCACTCGGAGCCAGCCGGCGGTCCGGGCTGGGGCGATCACGACGACGTCGACAACGCCGTCGTCCAGGAGTGCGTCGGGGAGCAGCGGAATGCCGCCCTGCAGAAAGCCCACGTTGCCGATCAGCACCGTCCTGGCCCGGTGCCTGACGAACGGGGCGCCGTCGACCGACACCGTCACCTTCGTGGCCGGGTAACGCAGCTGCCGCATCGCGGAGACGACGTACGCGAGCCACCCCATCCTGGCCTTCAGCTGATCGGCCGTCCCCGTCATGATCGCGGCGTCGAAGCCGAGCCCGGCCATGACCGTGAACGCCGTCGCCGGACGATCGTCGACCTGCAGCGAGACGATGTCGATGGCACGATCCTGTCCGCCGAACGCGGTGCCGATCGCGTCGCCCATGTGCAGCGGGATGGCAAGGTTGCGGGCCAACAGGTTGCCGGTGCCCAGCGGCACGATCCCCGCCGATACACCGGTACGCGCGAGCTCGTTGCAGACCACCCGCACCGTGCCGTCCCCGCCGGCGACGATGACGAGGTCGACGCCCTCGCCCAGTGCGGAATGGGCCATCGTGGCACCTGGGTCGTCCACCGTGGTCTCGTACCACAAGGGCTCGTCCCACCCGGCGGCCTCGGCAGCCAGGCGCACGCGGCTCCTGAACACCGCGATGTCCAGGACCTTGATCGGGTTGAGGATCACCGCAACGCGCTTGGAGCCGGTGCCGGTCGCGGAGACCAGCTTGGTCGTCTCGCTGACGGCGTTCCACATCACCGCGACCCAGGCGGCGACCGTGACCAGTACGCCGAGCAGCACTCCGCCGACGACGTCGCTGATGAAGTGCACGCCGAGGAAGATTCGATCCAAGCCGATGAGCACCGCGAGGACGACCCACAACGCGATGAGCAGACGCCGTACGAAGCCCTTGCCGGTGTGGACGATCGTCAGGAGCGTGAGGGCCGCGACCAACATCCCGGCGGCGGCGGCGTGACCACTGGGATAGGAGAACTGGCCAACAGCGGCGATCGGCGACTCCCAGACCGGTCGTGGTCGGTCCAGCACGAGCTTGCTCAGCGGGGCGACGACGTTCTCCAGCACGACGACGACGAACAGCCACAGCGCCATCCGCAGCTCGCGGCGCACGGCGGCGACCAGCGCGCACAGCAACAGCACCGCGCGCAGCGCAATCGGACCGAGCCACACCGCGACGACGTCCAGCAACCCGATGAACGAGTCACGGCCGGTGGTGACGTCGTACGCGCGCTGCGCTGTCGCCTGGTCGAGGTCGATCAACGGCCCCCAGCGGGCCGCGACAAAGGCGCTCAGGACGGCGAACATGATGACCAACGACCCGATCAGGATGCCGAACTTACGAGAACGTGCTGCCGGGGCACGTCGCAGGTCAATGGGCAAGACGATTTCCATCTCGGACGACGACGGGGACACTGCAGCCTAGTGGACCCCTGGACCAAGGACCGGGTCGGTCACCCGGACCGGGCGGAGCCACTCAAAGATGCGGCCGGACGATCAGCGCATAGTCTCGGAGCAGACACAAATACCCGAAGGAGAAGAACATGACTGAGATGAACTCCGACGATCTCACGGGCCCCGCCGACGGCGGTGCAGCCGGTACTCCGGAGGCCCATGACGGCGGCGCGGACGGCGGTGCTGACGGCGGTGCTGACGGCGCCGCGGACGACGGCGGCGCGGACGGCGGCGCAGACGCCGACGCTGAGGGTCCGGCCGACGGCGGCGCAAGCGGCACCACCGGTGCCCAGGACGGTGGCGCCGACGGCTCGGCACTGTGACGGAGACGCTTCACACCAGAGCGCCCGGGCGAGAGTCCGGGCGCTCTGCCGTCGCTCGCCTGGTCTGCGTCCCGCCCGAGGTGTTCGCCGACACAGTATGGGGAACGCGCCCGCTGCTGTCGCGCGCCGCGGACCTGCCCCAACCGTTTGACGACCTCCTCGACGCTGACGCCGTCGACACGCTGATCACCACGCGCGGCCTGCGTACCCCGTTCCTGCGGGTGGCCAAGGACGGCCGGACACTCAGCGCGGCCGACTTCACCGCAGGTGGTGGCGTCGGTGCCAGCGTCGCGGACCAGGTCAGCGACGAGAAGCTCGCCCGGCTGTTCATCGACGGCGCGACGATCGTCCTGCAGGCGCTGCACCGCACCTGGGAGCCGCTGATGCGGTTCGGCCAGCAGATCTCGGACGAGCTCGGCCACCCCACCCAGATCAACGCCTACGTCACACCGCCGCAGGCACGTGGGTTCGACGACCACTACGACGTGCACGACGTCTTCGTGCTGCAGACCGGTGGCGAGAAGCGCTGGCGCATCCACGAACCGGTGCTGCAGTGGCCGCTGCGCGACCAGCCGTGGACCGAACGCCGTGACGCGGTTGCCGCCGCCGCCGCCGAGCCAGCCGTCATCGACACCGTTCTCCGTCCCGGTGACTGCCTCTACCTGCCGCGCGGCTACCTCCATGCCGCCACGGCCCTCGGCGGGGTGAGCACCCACGTCACGATCGGCGTGCACGCCTACACTCGCCACCATCTCGCCGGGCAGCTAGCCACGGACGCGCTGCGACTTGCCGCCGACGACCCCGCCTTCCGCGAGGCGCTGCCGCTCGGTGCCGAGGGCGTCGCCGACGAGATGGCCGCCGTGCGCACCCTGCTGGCTGCGGCACTCGAGCGGGTGGACACTGCCGCCGTGGAGCAACGCGTACGAGCCGACGCGCGGTCCGGCGGCAGGGCCGAGCCGATCGGCCCCCTAGAGCAGCTTCGCGCCGTCGACGCGCTGACGGAGGACGATGTCGTACGGCTGCGCCACCACCTGCAGGCCACGGTCGAGCAACGCGACGGCGGCGTCGCGCTGGCCTCGCGGGCCGGCCGGTTCGCGATCAGCGCCGACGAGCACGAAGCGGTGGCGCGGCTGCTGCAC
>JACCZT010000190.1 GCA_013695785.1 Nocardioidaceae bacterium
GCGCGAAGCCGCGCGGTAGGTCGCCAGTCGCATGCCTTCGAGCTCGATGGCGATGTCGGCGACGCAGAACGCGACCGACTGGCGGTAGGCAATCGGTTCGCCGAACGCCTTGCGCTCGGTGACATACGGCGTGACGTAGTCGAGCACCGCCTGGGCGGTTCCGAGGGCGACCGAGCACCAGGCGAGCCGAGAGAGCCGGACACACTCGGCGTAGGAGTCGGCACTGCCTTCCCCAGGAGAGCGTCCGCTCCGACCACCACGTCCTCGAGCAGCAGCCGGCTCAGGCCCGCTGCGCGCAGTCCCATCGACGGCTCCGCCTCGATCCGCACGCCCGGGGTGGACGACTCGACGACGAACAATGCCGGGGCGGCCCCGGCGACTGCCGTGGCCACGATGAAGAGCTCCGCTGCCGCACCGCGCACGACGCCTGACTTGACTCCCGTGAGGGTGTAGCCGCCGGCGACCTTCGTCGCTGTCGTGCGCAGCTGCTGTGGGTCGAAGGGCGGTCGAGGTTCGGCGATGGTCAGTGCCGCCGCCGGAATCTCGTCGCCGGTAAAGGCAGAGAGGTACGTCTGCTGCTGCTCCGCGCTCCCCCAGAGGGAGATTGCCGTCGCGACAGCCGTCGGTGCCAGGCACGCCACCGCCAGGCCCATGTCGCCATGTGCAAGCGCCTCCCCGACCAGCACACCCGTCGTCGCCGAGCGCTCGGCCGACAGGCCGCCCAGCTCCTCGGGCAACGACATCAGCGTCACCCCGAGCTCGTTTGCCTGGCCGAGAACCTCACTCGATGGTTCGGTCGCTGCTTCGGGCCCTCGCGGCAGCCGGACTCAGCACGTCTGCGGCGAAGTCACGAACGACCTGGACCATCATCTGCTGGTCCTCGGTCGGGTCGAGGTCGAACACTCCCGTACCTGGCGCAGCGGACGGACGCGCCGCAGCACCGGACGCACGCATCTTGTGGAAGGTCCGGTTGACCGCACCCGCAGTACGAAAACCCGTCTTCGTGCTGTGGTAGACAGCGCGCTCGGCCGGGCGCCGGACCCCCCAGCGGTCCAGGACGCTCAGACCTGCGACCCGGTTGAGCACCGCAAGGCCGACACCCATGGCGGTAGGCCGCCAGGCAGGGGATGTCGGCGAGCCGGTGGAGTTGGTCGGCACGGCTGCTCCTCGCACTCGATCCCAGTCGTTGGCCACCTCGTGGCTTCGGCCACTTACTGTAAACGGCAGTTGCACCTGACCCGGCTACCGGGCCGACGGACCTCCGATACGCTCGGCGTGCGTCCGGCCGCCGGCACCTGACGCGCGTTCGCGTCCAGCCCCACACAAGGAGTCCGCGTTGTCCGACTCACCTGCTGTCGCAGTCCCCGACGGCGGCACCGTGCGTCCGATCGTGCGCTGGGGTGAGCCGGTCATGCACCGTGCGCTTCAGGTCGTGACAGCGTACGACGAAGAGCTCGTGACCCTCGTCGCCGACATGTTCGCCACGATGTACGCAGCGGACGGGGCGGGATTGGCAGCGAACCAGATCGGCGTCGACCTCCGGGTCTTCGTCTTCGACTGCACCGACGGTGACGACCGCCGCGTCACCGGAGCGGTGTGCAACCCCGAGCTCACCTTGCCCGAGGGCAGTGACCGCAACCTCGACGACGCCGACGAAGGTTGCCTGTCCTTGCCGGGTGCGTTCACCCCGTGCGCCAGACCGGACTGGGCCCGTGTCGACGGCACCGACCACACGGGCGCCCGCGTGACCCACATGGGCGAGGGTGGCACTCTCGCGCGGTGCCTGCAGCACGAGACCGACCATCTCAACGGGATGGTCTTCGGCGACCGCGTTCCGATCCGGGCCCGCAAGAGGCTGTACAAGGAGGCGGCGGAGCTTGCCGGGACCTTTCCCTCAGACTGGCCCGTCTCGCCTCGCGCGGGATCGCCCTAGCGTCCAACACGCAACGGCGACGGCCGCCGCCACGTTGAGTGAGTCGATCCCGGCCGCCATCGGGATCACCGCTCGATGGTCGGCGGAGTGGGTCCAGTGTGGGCTGAGGCCGTCGCCTTCTGAACCGACCAGGAGGGCGACCTTGCCGCCCACCGTAAGGCCGTCCAGGCTTGTCGAACCCGCAGCCAGGGACAACGCCACCGTGGTGAACCCATGCTGCGCCAGCAGCTCGGGCAGGTCGCCCCAGTGGGTGAGGCGGGCGTACGGCAGCGTGAAGACCGCACCCATGGAGACCTTGATCGCGCGCCGGTACAACGGGTCGGCACACCGTGGCGACAGCAGCACCGCGTCGAAACCCAGGGCAGCCACCGACCGGAAGATGGCGCCGACGTTGGTGTGGTCGACCACGTCCTCGACGACCACGATCCGGTCGGCTCCAGCGAGGACCGCGCTGGCCGGGGGCAGCGGAAGGCGATCCAGCGAGGCAAGTGCACCGCGGTGGACGTGGAAGCCGGTGACCTTCTCGATCTGCGCCTCGGAAAGGACGTAGCACGGCGCACCGGTCGAGGAGAGGACGTCGTGCAGGGCATCCAGCCACCGCGGCGCCATCAGGAACGAGCGGACGCTGTGGCCGGACCCGACAGCACGGCGTACGACCTTCTCCCCCTCAGCGAGGAAGAGCCCACGCTCGGTCTCCAGCAGCTTGCGAAGCTGCACGTCGCGCAGGTCGACGTAGTCACGCAGCCGCGGGTCGGTGGGGTCCGCGACGGGTACGACCTCAGCCATCGCCGTCCGGCGGCTCGTCGCCGGCACCGGCGCGCAGAGCCGCCAGGAGCGCGTCGCGCGTTGCCGCGGCCCGTCGGGGGTTGCGGCCCGCCAGCACGGCGACGGTGATCGAGCCGTGCTGGGCAGACGCCGGCGTCCACGCCGTCCCACCCGACGCGTCGTCGGCGCGGACGCAGAAGATCCGCCGGCGGTCGGCCTCGGCGGCGACGGCGGCGTTGACCGCTGCGTCGTCGGTCGCGGCCATGGCGTACCACGCCTCGTCGAGGTCACCGTCGGCGTACCGACGTGGTTGCCAGCCGATCAGGCCGTCGTCGACGAGCGCGCGCAGCTCAGGATGGATCGCCGGCGACACCAACGTTACGGCAGCGCCAGACCCGAGGAGGGTTGTCATTCGTCGCTGCGCGACATGGCCGGCGCCGACGACGACCACCCGCCTGCCGTCGAGCAGCAGACCGACCGGGTACGGCGGTGCCACGGTGCCGCGGCGGTGCTGCTCACTGGCCACGCCACGTCCGCCGCGCGCGCATCACTGTGGCGGCGTGGGCGTGCCCGGCGGCTCCGCCGGTGCGCTCCCGGGCGCCGACCGGCCTACCTCTGGCGTCGCGGCGTCACGGGCGGCGGCGAGTGCCTCGGCGACAGCGTCCTGTGTCTCGCGCGTCTGTGCCTCGCCGGTGAGCTGCGGTGGCGCGGTGTCGACCTCGACCCGCTGGACGGGTCCGTCTGTGTGCAGGGGGATCGACCCGACGGCCGCGCCGAGGCCTTCGAGTGCCTTGCCGAACTCGCTGGGGATGATCCACATCTTGTTGGCGTCGCCCTCGGCGATCTTCGGGATCATCTGGAGGTACTGGTAGGCCAGCAGCGACTGGTCCGGCGAACCGTCGTGGATGGCCTGGAAGACGGTCTGGATCGCCTGCCCCTCGCCCTGGGCGCGCAGTATCTGCGCCTCCCGATCGGCCTGCGCCCGCAGGATCAGCGCCTCGCGGTCACCTTCGGCGGTGAGGATCGCCGCCTGCTTCTCGCCCTCGGCGGTGAGGATCGCACCCTGTCGGCTGCCCTCGGCGGTCAGGATGGCCGCGCGCTTGTCGCGGTCGGCGCGCATCTGCTTCTCCATCGAGTCCTTGATCGACGGTGGCGGGTCGATCCCCTTGAGCTCGACCCGGTTGACGCGGATGCCCCACTTGCCGGTCGCCTCGTCCAAGACCCCACGCAGGGCGGTGTTGATCTGGTCACGGCTGGTCAGCGACTGCTCGAGGGTCATGCCGCCGATGATGTTGCGCAACGTGGTCATCGTCAGCTGCTCGATGGCCTGGATGTAGTTGGCGATCTCGTACGTCGCCGCGACCGCGTTGCCGACCTGGAAGTAGATGACGGTGTCGATCGAGACCACCAGGTTGTCCTCGGTGATCACCGGTTGCGGCGGGAACGACACGACCTGCTCGCGCAGGTCGATCATGTAGCGCACCTTGTCCACGAACGGCGTGACGACGTTGAGGCCGGCCGGCAGGGACGTCCGGTACTTGCCGAACCGCTCGACGATCCCGGCCCGCGCCTGAGGCACGATCTTGATCGTCTTGGACAACGCCACAACGACCAGCAAGAACACGATGGCCAAGAAGATGGTCACCCCCATGATTGGATCCCTTCATCGACGGGGACGAACCCGTCAGTCATCACTCTGGATAGACCACGGCAGTGGCGCCGTCGATCTCGAAAACCTCCACCTGCGTGCCCACGTCGATGCTCTGGTCCGGTTGGTACGCGCGTGCCGACCACACCTCACCGGCGAGCTTGATCTGCCCGCCATGGGCGTCGACGGTCGAGGTCACCATGGCCTTGCGACCGATCAGTGCCGCCTGCCCCGACACGAGGTCGGTGCCGCGGTGCAACCGGCGTACCATCGTGGGGCGGACCATGGTCAGCATCGCCGCCGACACTGCGGCCGCGGCGAGCAGCTCGACTGCCAGCGGTGCACCGAGTAAGGCGGCCAAGGCCCCGGCAAACGCGCCAACGGCCAGCATCAGCAGGACGAGGTCAAGGCTCACCAGCTCCGCAACGGCGAGCAGGAGCCCCGCACTCGCCCACGCCAGCCAGCTGTTGTCGCCGAGCCAGTCGAAGAAGTCCTGCACGTGCCCACCCTAGTCCAGCAGCGTTCCACCCCAGCAGCGGTCGCGCGGAGCCGCCTACGCCAGCCGGTGCGCGCCCGGCGCTCGGCGCGCGGAGTAGCGGTCGCCATGGTGCTCGAGCTGCAAGGACATGTCGAACGTGACGCTGAGGTTGGCGGCGGTGAGCGTCGCAGCGATCGGGCCCGCCGACACCACCTTGCCGTCGCGGAGCATGAGCACGTGGGTGAACCCGGTGGGGATCTCCTCGACGTGGTGGGAGACGAGCACCGTGACCGGCGACGCCTCGTCCAGCGCCAGGATGCTGAGCGTCGCGAGCAAGTCCTCGCGTCCGCCGAGGTCCAGGCCGGCTGCGGGCTCGTCGAGAAGCAGCAGCTCGGGGTCGGTCATCATCGCCCGCGCGATCAGGACCCGCTTGCGCTCGCCTTCGCTGAGGGTGCCGAAGGTGCGGTGGGCGAGATGGCCGATTCCCAGCTCACGCACCAGCGCCGCCGCACGCTCGTGGTCCTCCTCCTCGTACGTCTCGTTCCACCGCCCCAGGACCGCGTACGACGCCGACACGACGGCGTCGGCGACCCGTTCGGATCGCGGGATGAGCTCACCGACCGAGGGGCTGAGGTGACCGATGCGAGGGCGGAGCTCGAACACGTCGACCGTGCCGAGCGTCTCGCCCAGGATCACGGCCCTGCCTGCGGTGGGGTGCATCATCGCACTGGCGATCTGCAGCAGGGTGGTCTTGCCGGCGCCGTTGGAGCCGAGCAGAACCCAGCGTTCGCCCGCGCCCACCGTCCACGACACCCCGTCGAGCAGCGCCTTGCCGCCGCGGCGAACCGTGACGTCGACGAGCTCGAGGACGGGGCTCATGCACTCTCCTGGACGCGTCGGCGGTGACACCGTAAACCTACGTCAACCGGCTCGCTAGGCTGACGTGGGTGTGGACTCTGCAACCCTCGCTCCGCTGGGCCACGTGGTTCAACGCCTGGCTGGCCGGCCAGACGTCGCTCGACGATGCTCGCGACGCGGTTGTCGGTTCCGATGCCGCGCACGACGTCCTCGGGCTCGACGACTCAGGTCCCACGCCACTGATCATCGCCTGGGGGCGTCTGCGCAGCCAGGGTGCGACAGCCGCCCGGGCGGCCCTTGTGACGCCCGGAGACCCGGCCGGGCTAGCCGGTCCCCCGGTGTTCAACGAAGCCGCCGTCGACGCCGGCGAAGCGGTCCTCATCGAGGGTGCAGGCGTCGGCCTCGTACCCGAAGTCGTCGGTCGCGGTGTCTTCTGGCACTGCCACGTGGCTGCGCCCCCACCCAGCGGCTCGGACGTCCCCGATGCCGAGCGCGCGCTGCGCCTCGCCCTCGCCCGAGCGGCTGTCGACCTCGCCGACCTCGACGTCGCACGCTGGCGGCCCGAGCTAGCCGACGCGCTCGCCGGCCTCCGGGCCAAGACCCTGCCGGTGCTGGCGCCCGGCTACCCGGTACGCGCCGAGCAGCTCGCCACGTTGGCGTTGCGCTGCCTGCGCATCGGTGACCTCGCAACCCAGGCGCCGAGCGGCGCGGGCACGTCGTACGAGCTCGACGTGCGGCACCACGCTCTGCTCGAGCTGACCGCGGCGGCCAGGCATGCCCTGGCCAGTGCGGCGAGCACCGGTCCCCATCGCGAGCCGCCGTCGTGACGAGACCTGCTGGCCACGTACCGGTTGTCACGTTCACAGACCCAACGGTCTCGGTCCTGCTGATCGGCGCGGACCAGCGCGGGGTCACGCACCGATTGTTCGCGGCGATCGCCCACCTCGACATCGAGGTCATCGACATCGAGCAGCTCGTCCTCCGGGGCCGGCTCGTGCTCGCCGCACTTCTGACGGACCCGGTCGATCGAGCGGGCTTCGAGGCGGCGGTGCGCTCGGTGGCCACCGAGCTGTCGATGGACCTCGACCTCGACTACGGGACCGGCGACAACCGCGCCCGGCGACTAGGGCGCATCCACGTCACAGTGCTCGGTGCCCCGCTGCTGCCGTCGGCTATGGCCGGCATCGCGGCGTGTATCGCCGAGACCGGCGCCAACATCGACCGCATCGTTCGGATGGCCCGCTACCCCGTCACCGCTATCGACCTCGACGTCTCCGGCGCCGACCCAGACCTGCTGCGCATCACGCTCAGCCGGGAAGCCGCCCGCCAGGGCGTGGACATCGCGGTCCAGCCACTCGGCATCAGCCGGCACGCACAACGCCTCGTCGTCATGGACGTGGACTCCACCCTGATCGAGGGTGAGGTCATCGAGATGCTCGCGGCGCACGCCGGCTGTGAACCGGAGGTCGCGGCGGTCACGGGCGCGGCGATGCGCGGGGAGCTCGACTTCGCCGAGTCGCTGCGGGCCAGGGTCGCACTCCTGGCGGGGGCTGACGCCGGAGTGCTCGACGAGGTGTACCGGTCGATCGTCTACACCCGCGGGGCGCGAACGATGATCCGCACCCTCAAGCGGCTCGGGTACAGGTTCGCGCTGGTGAGCGGCGGCTTCAGCCAGATCATCGAGCGGATCGCCCAAGACCTCGACATCGACTTCTGGGCGGCGAACACCCTCGAGGTCACTGGCGGCAAGCTGACCGGCCGCGTCTCCGGTCCGATCCTCGACCGCGCCGGCAAGGCCGCCGCACTGCGCGGCTTCGCCGCTCAGGCATCGATCCCGGTCGCCAACACCGTCGCCATCGGCGATGGGGCCAATGACATCGACATGATCGGTGCCGCCGGTCTCGGCATCGCGTTCAACGCCAAGCCTGCCCTGCGCGATGCCGCCGACACGTCGGTCACCGTGCCGTACCTCGACGCGATCGTGTACCTCCTCGGTATCACCCGCGAGGAGGTCGAGGCCGGAGACGCGGCGGCGGGTTTCGTACCGGGCTCGGGCCGGTCGCCTGGCTGAGCTGGACCTGCGTCGCAGAACGGATCGTGGTCCAATAGGAACACCACATCGTCTACGACGAAGGAGCCACCATGGGCATCGGAGACAAGATCGACAATGCCGGCGAGAAGTTCCAAGGCAAAGCCAAGGAGTCGACCGGTAAGGCGACAGACGACGAGAGCTTGGAAGCCGAGGGCAAGGGCGACCAGTCCAAGGCCGACCTCAAGAACGCAGGCGAGAAGGTGAAGGACGCCTTCAAGCACTGAACTTCCACCGCTTCAACGACGCGCTCCTCAGCCACGCCGGCTGGGGAGCGCGTCTGTGTCCACCGCTTCCACCGTGGGACTTACGCACCTTCGTTCACAAGGCGGCGTGTCGGCGCCGAAACGTAAGTATCACCGCCGGTGACGTAAGTCCCACGGGTGGAGCGGCACGGCTGAAGCGAAGAGCGTGCCCCTGATGCGTGTGGTCAGATGCCCATCGCGTGGTAGCCACCATCGACATGCACGATCTCGCCGGTCGTCGCTGGGAAGAAGTCGCTGAGCAGCGCGACCACGGCACGTGCGGTCGGGTCGTTGTCGGTGTTGTCCCAGCCCAGCGGCGCGCGGTCGGCCCACACGCCCGCGATCGCCTCCATGCCGGGGATCGCCTTGGCAGCGAGCGTCTTGAGCGGGCCGGCGGCGACCAGGTTGACCCGGATGCCGTCCGGGCCCAGGTCGCGGGCGAGGTAGCGCGCGCACGACTCCAGGCCGGCCTTCGCCACGCCCATCCAGTCGTAGGCCGGCCAGGCGACCGAGGCGTCGAAGGTCATGCCGACGACCGAGCCACCGGCACCCATCAGCGGTTTGGCCGCCACGGCCAGCGACATCAGCGAGTACGCCGAGACCTGGATGGCCTGGGACACGTCCTCCCAGGGGCCGCCGAGGAACTTGTCCCCGAGGATCGTCTCGGGGTTGCCGTAGGCGATCGAGTGGAAGGCGCCGTCGATCCCGTCTTCGAAGCCGTCAATCCCCCGCAACGTATCGGCCAGGCCGTCGAGGTGCGACTGGTCGGTGACGTCGAGCTCGATCACCTGCGGCTCGGTCGGCAACCGCTTGACGATACGGCGAGTGATGCCGAGCGCACGCCCGAAGTTGGAGACCACGACCTGTGCGCCCTGCTCCTGAGCGACCCGCGCGACGGCGAAACCTATCGAGTTGTCCATGGTCACGCCGGTGACCAGGATCTTCTTGCCCTCCACGATGCCCACCAGTGATCTCCTTCTCGTTGTGATCGGTCGTCAGTGGCCCATGCCGAGTCCACCGTCGACGGGCACGACCGCCCCGGTGACGTACGCAGCGGCGTCCGACGCGAGGAACGTGACGACGCCGGCGACCTCCTCGGCGGTGGCGTACCGCCGTAGCGGTATCTGAGCGAGGTACTCCGCGCGCTTGGCGTCGGGAAGCTCAGCGGTCATCTCGGTCTCGACGAATCCTGGCGCGACGACGTTCGCGGTGATGTTGCGGCTGCCGAGCTCGCGCGCCATCGACCGTGCCATTCCGACCAGCCCGGACTTGCTGGCCGCGTAGTTGACCTGGCCGGCACTGCCGAGGAGACCGACGACCGAGGAGATGAAGATGACTCGTCCCCGCCGCAGCCGCAGCATGCCCTTGGCCGCGCGCTTGGCGACGCGGAACGAGCCCGTCAAGTTGGTGGCGATGACATCGGTGAAGTCCTCATCGCTCATCCGCAGCAGCAAGGTGTCCTTGGTGATGCCGGCGTTGGCGACCAGCACCTCGACCGGTCCGTGCCTGTCCTCGACCTCTGCGAACGCCGCGTCGATGGACTCGGGGTCGGTGACGTCACAGCGCACGCCAAGTAGGCCCGGAGGGGGCTCGCCCGAACGGTAGGTGATCGCCACGTCGTCACCGACGTCGACGAACGCCTGCGCGATCGCCCGCCCGATGCCCCGGTTGCCTCCGGTCACGAGCACAGATCTAGCCACGAGCAGAGACGCTATCGCACTCCCGCTTGTTCACGTCTCCAGCCGGCTCCGCTAGTTTTCGTCTTCCAGCCGGCTCAGGCTAATTTTCGTCTTCCAGCCGAAAGCCGACCTTCATCGTGACCTGGTAGTGCGAGGCGTCGGTCCCGGTGATCTGTCCGCGGATGCCGATGACTTCGAACCAGTCGAGATGACGAAGTGTCTCCCCCGCCCGGCGGATACCGTTGGTGATGGCTCGGTCGACGCCCTCAGGGGACGTGCCGACTATTTCGGTGACTCGGTACGTGCGATCGCTCATGGTCCCCATGATGGACCACCACCACCGGCGTACCGTGGAGTCATGGACGACAGGGAACCCGACCGGGTGAGCATCACCGACGCAAGGGTGGCCCACAGCGTCGATCTCAAGGCACGCCAGCGCCGCTACCTGATCTCCATGGGCATCCGGACGGTGTGCTTCGTCTGTGCCGTCATCGCGACCGGACCACTGCGGTGGTTCTTCGTGTTCGGGGCGATCTTCCTGCCGTACGTCGCCGTCGTCCTCGCCAACACCGGCAAGCAGACCGCACCAACCGACGCTGACGTCTACCGCCCCGAGCCGATCGGTGAGCTCACCGAAAAGCCCCACGAGGCCAGGTGAGCCACGGGTCCGAGCCAGCCGATGCCGATGGCGAGGATGTGCCCCTGGTGTGCTCGGCCCGCGGGTGTCACAGCCTCGCCGCACACGCGGTGCTGTGGAACAACCCCAAGATCCATGCACCGGACCGCCGCAAGACCTGGCTCGCGTGTACCGACCACGAGGAGAGCCTGCGCGGATTCTTGTCCGCCCGCGGCTTCTGGCGGAGCACCGAGGCGTTGCAGCGGCCCAGCTAACCGCCGATGGCCGACATCGGACGCTGCGGTTGCAGGAACTCCGGGTTGTCTATGCCGTGCCCTGGGAGCTTGACCCACATCGCCGCGCGCCAACGCTCTGCGAGCTCCTCGTCCGACGCGCCCGCGCGCAGGGCGGCGCGAAGGTCGGACTCATCGCGCGCGAAGAGGCAGTTGCGGATCTGGCCGTCCGCGGTCAGGCGTACCCGGTCGCAGTCCCCGCAGAAGGGGCGGGTGACCGAGGCGATGATGCCCACGGTTGCGGGACCGCCGTCGACGAGGAACTCCTCAGCCGGGGCCGATCCGCGTTCGCGGCCGGTCGGCGTCAGCACGAACTGCTTCGCGAGGCGCTCGAAGATCTCATCGGCGACGATCATCTCGGCACGACTCCACTGGTGCTGCGCGTCCAGCGGCATCTGCTCGATGAAGCGCAGCTGGTAGCCCTGGTCCAGACACCACCGCAGCAGCTCGGCCGCTTCTTGGTCGTTGACGCCTCGGAGCAGCACGGCGTTGACCTTGACCGGTAGCAGCCCGGCGCTCTTGGCGGCGGCCATTCCGTCGATGACGTCGTGGAGGCGGTCGCGCCTGGTGATCGTCGCAAAGGTCTCCGGCCGGATGGTGTCGAGGCTGATGTTGACCCGATCGAGTCCGGCGCGCGCAAGCGATGAGGCGGTGTGCTTGAGGCCGAGACCGTTGGAGGTGATCGAGGTGCGTACGTCGGGGTCGATGGCCTTGGTACGGGCGACGATCGAGGCCAGGCCACGACGAAGCAGCGGCTCACCACCGGTGAAGCGCACTTCGCGGACGCCGAGCCGTTCGATGCCGATGGTGAGCAGGCGCACCAGCTCGTCGTCGGTCAGTGTCTGCTCCGAGGGCAGCCAGTCCAACCCCTCAGCCGGCATGCAGTACTGGCATCGGAGGTTGCAGCGGTCGGTCAGGGACACGCGCAGGTCGGTCGCCACCCGGCCGTGACGGTCCACCAGCCCGGCCGCGGTGGTGATGAGTTGTGACGCCATGTCCCCATCCTATGTGCCGACACCAGCCCCGCGCGGTCCACCGGCTAACGTCGAGATGTGTACGGTTTCGTCCTGACTCGTCGCTGGCTCGGCTTCGCGCTTCTCGTCGCCGTCCTGGCGACGGTGTGTGCGCGTCTCGGCGTGTGGCAGCTGGACAGGCTGGACTACCGGTTGCAACAGAACACGGTGATCGCGGCAAACCTGGACGCACCGGCCGCAAGCATCGCCACGATCTCCACCACGTCTGCCGCCGACGATCGCGACAAGGAGTGGCGGCCGGTCGCGGTCACCGGCACCTACGACACAGCCCGCCAGGTGGTCCTGAAGTACCAGACACGCGACGGCCGACCTGGTGTCGACGTCATCACCCCGCTCGTCACCGACAGCGGGCAGGCGGTGCTCATCGACCGCGGCTGGATCGAGTCGCCGAACAACGCAGCGACCGTCACCGACGTACCTGTCCCCCCTCCGGGGACCGTTGAGGTCACGGGCTGGTGGCGACCGGACAGTGGCGCCTCGGCGAACGCCGTCGAACCCGTTGACGGACAGGTCCGGGCGATCTCGAGCACCGCCATCGCGCCCACGCTCGGTCGGCCGGTCTATGGCGGGTATCTCAACCTGCTCACCCAGGAGCCGGCTGGGACGGCACCAGCGTTCGAGGGCGAACCGCGGCCGGAGATGGGCCAGGGGCCGCACTTCTTCTATGCACTCCAGTGGTTCTTCTTCGCCGCACTCGCCGCGTTCGGGTGGTTCTACTTCGCCTGGACCGAGGCGCACCCGCGCATCAAGCGTCCACGCCGCAACGACTACTCCGTCGATGCCGCTGCTGACGACGGCGGCTACAGTGCGCGAATCGCCCCGCCGTCGACGGGCAGCATGACACCGGAGACGTACGACGCGGCGGGCGACAGCAAGAAAGCGGCAGCGCGGCCAAGCTCGTCGGGCTGACCGTATCGGCGCAGCGGGACGGCGCCTTCTGCTGCTGCTCGCGCCGCGGCCGGGTCGTCAGCCCGGCCGTCAAGGTAGACGATTCGGTCGGTCTCGATCTTGCCCGGCAGCACCGCGTTCACCCGGATGCCTCGCGGACCAAGCTCGTCGGCAAGCGTCTTGGCGACCATCGCCAGGCCTGGCCGCAAGCCGTTGGAGATGGCCAGCCCGGCGATCGGCTGGCGTACCGAGGAGGACAGCACGAAAAGAATCGACCCGTCCTGCCCGAGATTCTCGGCTACGACGCGGGCAGTACGCACCGCGCCGACGAAGACCGACTCAAAGGACTCACGCCACTGCTGGTCGGTCACCGAGGTGGCAGCTCCCGCAGGCGGACCGCCGACGCTGACGGCAACACCGTCCAGACGACCCCAGCGCGAGATCGCCGCATCGACGAGACGCGTCGCCGCAGCTGGGTCGGCGTTGTCGGCGACGACCCCGATGGCCGAGTCCGCCCCGATCGCTGCGGCCGCGGCGTCGATCCTGCTCTGGTCGCGGCCGGAGACGACGACCCGGGCGCCTTCACCGGTGAGCGCAGCGGCTATGGCCCGGCCGAGGCCGCCGCTCGCGCCGGTGACGACGTAGACACGCTCGCGCAGCCGAAGGTCCATACCGCAAGGATCTCAGGCGCTGAGCGCCGCACGACTCCCGGGGACCTGATAGCCGGGGACGAGGGCTTGGACCAGCGCATCGGTCTCAGCCTCGGCGCCCCTCGGCGAACCCGACAGCTGCAAGGTCTCGTACATCTCATCGACGACTGCAGCAGCACGGTCCTCGCGCCCGGCGATGCCCAGCAGCTCGCGCCAC
>JACCZT010000007.1 GCA_013695785.1 Nocardioidaceae bacterium
CAGCGTCGCCGCGCACCTCATCGAGCGGCTCGGCCTCGACGGCGTCCCGGTCAGCGAGGTCGGTGCCGTCATCGGCGCCCATGTCGGACCGGGGATGCTGGCGGTCACCATCTCACCCCGTCTCGACGAAGACTGAGCTCGTCCACCACCGGCCCCACCTGAGCAATTGTCTCGCCGCGGGGAGCCGCTCAGCAGTGCTTCTTCTCGAATGCGAGCACCTGCTTCTCAGCCGCCGCGGCGTCCTGCCGCTTCACGCGGGCGTCCGTCAGGCCTCCACGTTCGCGCATCGCGGTGAGCATCGTCTCGACGTGGGGCGACAGCGGCCCCGGCGCCGCCGCAATGAGCTCGTCGAGCATCGCATCGTTCTCCAGCACGAAAGTCCCCTCGGCTGCCTTGTAGTCCGCCGGTGACGAATCGCGACCGAGATCGGCGAACACCTTCTTTCCCGCTGCCTCCAGCCGCTGGGTGATTCTGCAGTAGCGGTCGGCGTCACCCTGCTCAGATGCCGGTTCGGTTGTGCCGGCGGTCGTCGGGACAGACGTCGTCCGCTCCGCCGAGGCGGCGGGGCGAGATGAGTCGTCGGTGCAGGCGGTGCTGAGCAGCAGCGCGCCCGCGAGCCACACGGTCGGGTCCTGGTGCTGACCACCTTCGACCTTGATGAGTACGTCTACGCGGCCCTGCGAGCCGGAGCCAGCGGCTTCTTGCTGAAGGACGCGCCGGCCGAGGAGCTGGTCGAGGCTGTTCGCGTGGTCGCCCGTGGCGACGCCTTGCTCTCGCCCTCTGTCACCCGCAAGGTGGTCGAGGAGTTCGCCCAGCTGCCGCCGCGTGATGTCTCACCGCCGGTGGTGCTGGAGACGCTCACGCCGCGCGAGCGCGGCGTTCTCGTCGAGCTCGCACGGGGGCGGTCCAATGCTGAGATCGCGGCCCGGCTGGTGGTCTCGGAGACCACAGTGAAGACGCACGTCGGGCACGTTCTGCTCAAGCTGGCTCTGCGCGACCGGATCCAGGCCGTCGTGTTCGCCTACGAGGCGGGGGTCGTGCGGACAGGTGGCATCGGCCCGGTCTGAGCTACCACCCCGACCGAGGCTGACCTCGTCCACCACCGGCACCACCTGAGCGGTTGTCCACAACTCGCGCGCCACGTGTTCCGCCGGGAGCGCCCGGCTCCATAGCCTCGTGCGCGTGGATCTCTGGAAGCGTCCCACCTTTGACGACCGTGCCGACGCTGCACGGCGCCGCCTCGAGCTGCTCGGAGTGACACTTGCCGGTGGCGATTCTCGTACGCCGAGCGAGCAGCCGGTCGGCCCGGCTCCGCCGGCCGAGCGGTTCGTCACCGAGGAGGCGCACAGCGTCCGCGACGCGCGCCATCGGGCGCAGCCGGCACGTCGCGTCGTCGGGGACGTGCACGACCACTTGCCGATCCGCATCCAGGGCCTCCTCGACAGCGGGGGGTTCACCGCTCACCACGTCCTGGTGGTGATCGCCGTCGTCGTCGCGCTCGTGTGTCTCAGCGCGTGGTGGGTGGTCTCCTCGCGGCCGTCGCCGGTCGAGCCGCTCAGCGCTCCGGTCGTCACCGCGCCTGCGTCGCCCCCAGCAGCGACGCCGAGCGGCGCACAGGCCTCGCCTCCGGCTTCGCCCGGTTCTGCCACGCAGCCGAGCCCGAGCTCAACCCCTGCGGGCGGTGCAGACACCTCGGAGGTGGTGGTGGACGTCACGGGCAAGGTCCGCAGGCCGGGGATCGTGAGCCTGCCCACCGGCGCCCGCGTGGCCGACGCGGTGGCCGAGGCTGGTGGAGCGCGACCGGGCGCCGACCTGAGCACCATCAACCTCGCCCGCGTCTTGACCGATGGCGAGCAGATCCTTGTCGGGGTCGCACCGGTCAGTCCGGGACCAGATGCCGCAGCCGGGCCGACCGGCGCCACGCCAGGGGCTCCAGTCGCGCCGGTCGACCTCAACACGGCAACCCTGCAGCAGCTCGACACCCTCCCGGACATCGGCCCGGTCACCGCCCAATCGATCCTCGACTGGCGGACCGAGAACGGCAGCTTCACCAGCGTCGACGAGCTGCTCGAGGTGAGCGGCATCGGGGAGGTCACGCTCGCTGGGCTTCGTGAGCTCGTCACGATCTGATGCCCGACGTCGACGAACAGGTACGACCGGACCGCCGCATGGTGGTGCCGGCCGCAGCCGCTTGGGCGACGGCCGCGCTCGCGGTCCAGGTGCAACCCGGAACGGTGCGGTGGTGGACGCTCGGTCTCGTGACAGTTGCCGTCGCCTCGACAATCTGGCGGTGCCGGGTCGCACAGGTCACGGCCATCGTCGCCGCGGCGGTCTGCGTCGTCTGTGCCCTTCGAGTCGGGGCGGTGTCATCTGGCCCAGTCGCCGACGCCGGACAGGCGCGCGCCGTGGCTGCGGTCGAGATGATGCTGACCTCCGACCCCCGGATCGTCGACACACCGCACGGCGAGGTTGTCGTCGCGGACGGCACGGTGACCGAGCTGACCCTTCGTGGGTCTGGCGTCTCCGTCCGGGTCCCCGTCGTGGTGTGGGCCGACGACCTCTCCTGGGCCCAGCTCGACCTCGGCACCCACGTCGAAGCCGTTGGACGGTTCGGCCCCGCCGAGGACAGCAGCGTGGGAGCGTCCTTCGACGCACATCGACTCGTCGCGGACCGGCATGACCGGGCGTGGTGGTGGTCCGCCGCTGATGCTCTGCGGTCCACGGTGACCGAGGGGGTCGCCCCGCGCGGACCGGACGTGAGCGCGCTGGTCCCAGCCCTGGTGCACGGCGATGACCACGCGTTGAGCGACG
>JACCZT010000018.1 GCA_013695785.1 Nocardioidaceae bacterium
CGGGTTCGACGCTCTGGCCGACCGCGACGCTCATGGCGGCCTGGTGGCAGTACCACACCTCGGTCCCGTCCTCGAGCGTGATGATCGTGCGGTTTCCATAGGAGCCCTCGTAACCCACCTCGGTCACCGTCCCTTGTGCCACGGCGACCAGGGGGGTGCCCTCAGGAGCGGCGAAGTCCAGGCCCGTGTGCACGGTCGACCACAAGGAGCTGCTCTCGCCGTACCGTGCCGTGAGCTGGTAACCCGCCACGGGGAGAACCCACTGGTTGGTCGTGGGTGCCGCGGTCGGGCTGCCGGCCGGGCTCTTGGCCTGGTTCTTTGCCTCGGCCTGCTTCGTTGCCTCGGCCTGCTTCGTTGCCTCGGCCCGCTTCGTTGCCTCGGCCCGCTTCGTTGCCTCGGCCCGCAGCTTTGCGGCCTGCTTCGCGGCAGCCGTCTTCAGCTTCGCGGCCCGCTGCTCACTCTTCTTGTTGAGGGCGGCGAGCGCTCGGGTACGTTGCTCGGCCTGCAGCTCGGTCTGCTCGGCCAGAACCTCTCGATCGACATCGCCGCCACGACTCGTCCGGGGATCAGCACCGCGGCGCAGGTCCGATGCGGTGTAGCCCTGCGCGTCCTGCGCCACGCCGACGGCGGCCGTGGTCACGGTCGGCGGGGATCCTGCGCCGTTGTCGGCGGCCATCGCACCGCTGGCAGCCAGGACCATGGCGAGTGCTCCGAGAGCAGCCGGCAGTGGTGCTGCGGAGACGCGGCTGCGCGCGGCGGCATGGGACCGGGGTGGCGTTCCCCGGTGCTTGCGGCGCTCAACAGTCACTCCGGCGGTCTTCCCTGTCTGCGTGTCGGACGCCCGATACCGCGTGGCGGAGGGCACCAAACCGCCGACTCTATCGGCATATCGGCCCGCACCCAAACCAGGTCCGAACGAACCGGCCGCGCGGGGTCAGGGGGTGACGCCGTGGTCGACGAGGACGGCGTACGGGTCCACGGGGTCGCCACCGGCGGGGCGGACCTCCAGGTGCAGGTGCGGACCAGTGACGTTGCCAGTCGCGCCGACCGAGCCGATCGGTTGGCCCGGGTCGACGACGTCGCCCGCGCTGACGGTGGCCGCGGTCTGGTGGCAGTACCAGATCTCGGTCCCGTCATCGAGTGTGATGACGGTGCGGTTGCCGTACGCCCCTTCGTAGCCCACCTCGGTGACGGTGCCGCGGGCCACCGAGACGATGGTGGTGCCGGACGGCGCCGCGAAGTCTGTGCCGGTGTGGACGGTCGACCACAGCGAGCTGGTCTGGCCGAATCCTGCGGTCAGGCGGTAGCCGGCGACCGGCAGGACCCATTGCTCGGTCTCGAGCTCCTGAGCCCGCTGCTGGGTCTTCTTGACCAGCTCGGCAAGTGCGGCATCGCGCTGCTCGGCCTGTTGCTGGGCTTGCTTCTCCAGCAGGTCGCGGTCGAAGTCGCGGCTCACGTCGATGCTGTTGAGGTCCTCCACCCGGTCCGATCCGACGTTCGAGGACAGCGCCTCGTACTGGGAGGTGAGCGGCTCGGGTGCCTGGCTGGTGGAGACCGCTATCGCACCTACCCCCGCGACGACCAGGGCCAACGCTCCGATGAAGGCAGGGGTGGGCAGCGCCGGGAAGCGGCGGGCCTTCGTACGCCGGGCGGCTGCCGCAGTACGTCCACCCGCCGGGTGGCGCGAGGTCGTGGCGGCGCGCCGACTACCGGCTCGCGGACTGGCCGACGGCGCGCGACGCGCACCGGTGCTCTTGGCCGTGCCAGGCGCCGATCCCGCTGAGGGAGCCGGCTTGCCGGCTCGTCGCTTCGGCGCAGGACGCGTGGTCACTAACTGAACCTCCCGAGTGGTGGGCAGTGCCACCCGATGGTAACGGAACGGACACGCCATGTGGACCGCCGATGTGCGGCAGACCAACAAGCGTGTTGTACGACGACCGACCCCGCGGCTGCTGCGACCATACGCTGGTGTCGGGACTCGGGAGACCCCAGGGCGGTGGTCGGCTACATTCACCCGAAGAGTCTGCGCTCGAGAGCATCACGAGGAAAGGAGCCGACGTGAGACCTCCGGTCGCGCCGAGACGGATCGTCGTCGCCAAGCCTGGTCTCGACGGGCACGACCGCGGCGCCAAGGTGGTGGCGCGGGCGCTGAGGGACGCCGGGCACGAGGTCATCTACACCGGGCTGCACCAGAGTCCGGAACAGATCGTGCAGACCGCCATCCAGGAGGATGCAGACGCGATCGGCGTGTCGGTGCTCTCAGGGGCCCACATGACGTTGTTCGCCAAGGTCGTCGAGCTGCTCCGGGCGCGAGGTGCCGGCGACATCGTGGTGTTCGGTGGCGGGATAATCCCGCAGGAAGATCTGCCCGCCCTCACCGAGCTCGGTGTCTCAAGGGTCTTCACACCGGGGGCGACGACCGCGGAGATCGCCGCGTGGGTCGCCGAGCACGTTCCGGACTCGTCGGCGGTGACCGGCTGAGCACGGTCAGGGTCGTTCGACCGATCTGACCAGGCCTGCCACCGCTGTGGCGACCAGCTCCGGATGCGTGCGGGGGACCCAGTGGCCGGCGTCCACATCGACCCGTTGCAGCGTCAGCACGCGGTCCTCCAGACCGTCGTACAACGCTGGCGTCAGGAACGCGTCGTGCTTCGGCACGATGAGCTGGACCGGCACGTGTGTCGGTGCCGGTGCGCCGCCAGGCCCGGGGGCCTTGATGAGGTTGGCGCGGTAGAGGTTCACGCCGTTGGCGCCGTCGGTCGCGAATGTCGGCCCCCAGTGCGCATCGCTGCCAAGGCGTTGTGTTCGTGCCAGGCTGCGGCGCAGGCTCCCACCGAACCTGCGGAACACCAGCTCCGGCAGGACCGGGACCTGGAAAGCACCGATGTACCAGGAACGACCGAGCTGCCTGGCCAGGGTTTTCCAGTGCCTCCCGCGGACCGACCTGCGCGCGAAGCTCGCGAACTGCTCGGCGGGCGGGCAGCTGATCGAGGTGAACGACCCGATCCGCCCGTGCAGACGATCGTCGGTCCGCTCGGTCAGTACCGCGGCCCACAGCTGTGCGGCTCCCCAGTCGTGGCCGACAAGGTGGGCGACCCCGTCGGGGCACACCGCGTCGAGCACCGCCACCAGGTCGTCGAGCAGGCACGCCATCGCGTACCCGCCGCGGCTCGGCGGTGCCGACGAGGCACCGGCACCGCGGACGTCGTAGGTGACGACGTGGAAGTCCGGTTCGAGGAGGGTGACGACGTACCCCCACATTGCGTGGGTGTCGGGGAACCCGTGCAGCAGGACGATGGTCGGCTGCTCCGGATCGCCGCCTTCCTGCACGGCGAGCTCGATGCCGCCTGAGGCGACGGTGCGGGTGGACGGTCGCATGTGGCTCCCTGGTGCTCGCCGGGTGGTGGACCACTGTGGCCGTGTCATCGTAAGGAGACTAGAGTCCCTGCACTGTCTCACTCACCGTCGTCGACCTGCTGAAGGACGGACATCACCGTGGATCTCATGGAGTACCAGGCGAAGGAGCTGTTCGCCAAGCACGACGTGCCGGTGACCCTCGGAGTCGTCGCCGAGACCCCCGAGGAGGCGGCAGCCGGTGCGTCGAGCCTCGGCGGGGCCGTCGTCGTCAAGGCGCAGGTCAAGGCGGGCGGTCGCGGCAAGGCCGGTGGCGTCAAGCTGGCCAAGGACTCCGACGAGGCCCGGCAGCACGCCGAAGCCATCCTCGGAATGCAGATCAAGGGGCTCACCGTCAACCGGGTGCTCATCGCCCCCGCCGCCACCATCGAAGAGGAGTACTACTTCTCCTTCCTGCTGGACCGGTCCAACCGCACGTACCTGTGCATCGCCAGCATCGCAGGCGGCGTGGAGATCGAGGAGGTCGCCAAGACCGACCCCGACGCCGTCAAACAGATCCCGATCGACGCCGGCACCGGTGTCGATGAGGCGAAGGCACGCGAGATCGTGGACACCGCCGGTTTCCCGGCCGTCCTGACCGATCAGGCCGTCGACCTCGTGCAGAAGCTCTGGAACGTTTTCGTGCAGGAGGACGCCACCCTCGTGGAGGTCAACCCACTGGCCCGCCTGGAGGGGGACGTACTGGAGGCGCTCGACGGCAAGGTCTCCCTCGACGACAACGCCGAGTTCCGCCACGAGGACCACCTGACGTACGAGGACAAGGCCGCGGCGGACCCGTTGGAGGCCAAGGCCAAGGCCAAGGGTCTCAACTACGTGAAGCTCGACGGTGAGGTAGGGATCATCGGCAACGGTGCAGGCCTGGTCATGTCGACCCTCGATGTCGTCGCCTACGCCGGCGAAAGGTACTCCGGCGTCAAACCGGCCAACTTCCTCGACATCGGCGGCGGCGCCTCGGCGCAGGTCATGGCCGACGGCCTCGACGTGATCTTGGGCGATGAGCAGGTCAGAAGCGTGTTCGTCAACGTCTTCGGGGGAATCACGTCGTGCGACGCGGTCGCGTCCGGCATCGTGGGTGCCCTCGAGCTGCTCGGTGACGAGGCATCCAAGCCCTTGGTCGTACGCCTTGACGGCAACAACGTCGAGGAGGGCCGTCGCATCTTGAGCGAGGCCAACCACCCCCTGGTAACCCTGGCAGAGACGATGGACGGCGCCGCGGACCGCGCCGCCGAGCTCGCAGTGAAGTGAGGCGCTGACATGGCAATTTTTCTCGACGCTCAGTCCAAGGTCATCGTCCAAGGCATCACCGGGGGTGAGGGCAGCAAGCACACCGCCTTGATGCTGCGGGCAGGCACCGACGTCGTCGGGGGGGTCAACGCCCGCAAGGCCGGAACCACCGTCACCCACGGGGAGGTCGAGCTGCCGGTCTTCGGCACCGTCGCCGAGGCGATCGACAAGACCGGTGCCAATGTGTCCGTCGTCTTCGTTCCGCCGGCGTTCACCAAGGATGCCGTCGTCGAGGCGATCGACGCCGGGATCGGTCTGCTGGTCATCATCACCGAGGGCGTACCCGTCCAGGACACCGCCGAGTTCTGGGCGTACGCCCAGGCAGCCGGCAACAAGACCCGCATCATCGGCCCCAACTGTCCGGGGATCATCACACCCGGGGTAGCCCTCGCGGGCATCACCCCTGCCAACATCACAGGCCCCGGTCCGGTCGGGCTGGTGTCGAAGTCGGGCACCTTGACGTACCAGATGATGTTCGAGCTCCGCGACTTCGGATTCTCCACCGCCATCGGCATCGGCGGCGACCCGATCGTCGGCACCACCCATATCGACGCCCTCGCGGCGTTCGAGGCCGATCCAGACACGTTGGCGATCGTGATGATCGGAGAGATCGGTGGCGACGCCGAGGAGCGCGCGGCCGAGTACATCTCCGCCAGCGTCACCAAGCCGGTCGTCGGGTACGTCGCCGGCTTCACCGCGCCCGAGGGCAAGACGATGGGGCACGCCGGCGCCATCGTGTCCGGATCGTCCGGCACCGCCCAGGCCAAGCAGGAGGCGCTCGAGGCAGCCGGCGTCAAGGTAGGCAAGACGCCGTCGGCAACCGCAGAGCTGGTACGCGAGATTCTCAAGACTCTCACCTGAGCTCAGCGCAGGTACGCCAACCGTTCGCCGGCGCGTACCGCGAGCTGCTCGAAGGCGACCCGGCTCACGTCGTACCTCTTGGCAGGAGACAGGGTCACCTGGGCGACGGTCGGCCCACGACGGACGATGCTCGTGCGGTAGTAGATCTCGTTGTCGCGGTCGACCTCGAACGCCAGGCGCCACGTCCTGCCCGCGACGTTCCTGCCCGAGACCGCGGTGGACTCATCCAGGCTGGCCGAGAGGTTCTTGTCAGCGCATGCCTCGATGCGCCGACCGACGGTGGCGACGAACGCTTGCGCGGTCGCCGGCGAGCCGAACCTGGCGACAGTCTCGGCGATGCCGAACTCCTCGGGAATCTGCCGCTCCTGGGGGATCACGAAGATGCGAGCCCGCGCCTCGCGGACCGCGGCACCGGTGAAGTCGGCCTTGTCGCACACCGTCGACGCCGGGTTGGAGTCGGCACGGGTGGATCTCGTGCCGGCCCAGACGCGGTCGACCCCGGTCACCGGCGGCAGGTCGACGATGTTGAGGAAGGCCGGGTCGTTCCCGGCCGGCAGCGGCAGCCGGGGTGACACTGTCGCATCGCTCCTGCACCCACCGCCGCCGTCGGCGCACACCATCGACGCACTGTCGCTGACGGCCTGTGCGAACTCTGCGATCGGCGGCCCCTTGCGACCGTCCACCTCGTGCACGAGGGCAGAGGTGATGACACCGGTACGGATGATGCCGACACTGACCGTGCGGACCGGCTCGGTGAAGCTGCGCAGGCGCAGGATCGTGATGCCGTTGCTGCTGTAGGTGCCGGCCAGCTGGGTACGCGCGCTCGCGCAGTCGGCGTACCAGCGCTTCATGCGTTCCTGGGTACGCGCGGCGGCCTTGGCGTTCCGGGAGACCTCGAGGGCTTGCAGGGCTGTCTCACGGTGACCGCCAGAGGACTTGAAGCGGCGTACGTAGCCCGCGGTCAGTCGCGCGTCGGCGAACCGGGTCTCGGCGCACATGGCGTACGGCTTGTCCTCGGATCGGCCGCTCGGGCTCGCGGTGCCGGAGACGTCGGTCACCGCGACGGACCAGTTCTGGGCGGGGTTGAGGCGCGAGACCTGGTCGGCGTCGAGCAGCTGGCCCTCGGTCGCGGTGAACTTCGGGCCCGGCGACGCTGGCGGACGGATCTGTTCGCGAGAGACCTGCGCCTCGGCCTGCTGGAACGGACCGCCCTCGGTGACGCCGAGACCGGCGGCCACCACCGCCCCACAAGCGGCCGCGACCAGCACAGCGGTACGGCGCCGAGAGCGGCGGCGGGACTGCCGGCGGATCGCCGGCGGCCGAGGCATCGCCACGCGCCGGGTGATGGCTCCGAGAGCCACCAGGCGGGCCTCGATGTGGTCGAGCCCGGCGGTCAACGCGTCCTCCAGGTCAGCCAGTGCCGCCCTGGTCTGGACGAGCGCTGCCTGCTCGGTCAGGCCGACGTCACCTGCGGCGGCATCCAGATCCAGCTCGCCGAGCGTCTGCAGCACAAGGAGTCGGCGGCTCGTCAGCGGCAGCTCCTTGAGCGCCTTGAGCAGCTCGGCGTCGCTGTCGTCCTCGTGGCGCCGTCGCCACGGGTGTGCCCCGACCGAGAATGCCGCGAGCCGGGCCGCCTCGCGGCGGACGTACTGCACCGGGTCCTGCGCGCGCAGCCTGGTCCAGTGCTGCCACGTGTGCCGGTACGCCTCCTGTGAAGCCGATGACGCCGCGTGCCTGTCGCCGCACACCGCATAGGTCAGGTGCAGGATGTGACCGCGGGTGGAGTCGTAGAAGGTGTCGAACTCGCTGACGCGCGTCATCGACCCTCCTGGCGTGTCTTCGTGGCGACGGGTGCTCGGCGTGGCTCATCGTCGGCCCTCAACATTACAGGGACGATGGGGCGTGATGACCGGCGTGCTGGACCGACCCAAGACGACGCCGGCTGACGCGCCGCCACGCCCAGCGGTACTGTCCGGCGCTGCCACTGCCCTGGCGGTCTCCACCGGCGGGGTGCTGGGGTTCCTCGGCCTGGCCAGCCTCGCCTGGGTCGCAGGTCCCGGGGGCTCCGTCGGCTCGGCGCTTCGTGCCGGTGCGACGGCGTGGCTGATCGGGCACGGCAGCGGGCTTGATGTCGGCGCCGTCACCGTGACTGCCGTTCCGTTGGGCTGCGCACTGCTCGCGGTCGGCGCCCTGACCGCGCTCGGCCACCATCTGGGCATCGCCTCCGCCATCGACACCGGCACCCGACTGGTCGCCTTCGTCGGCGGATGCACGGTGACGTACACCTGCATCGTCGCCGTCGTGGCGGCGCTCGTGTCCGGCTCGTCGGTGACGGTGAGCGTGGCGCGCGCCGTGCTCGGAGGGCTGTTGATCGGTCTCCTCGGTGGTCTCGGCGGCGCGGTCGCGACCCCGGTCGTGCGCGCTTGGCGGCGGTCACTGCCTGACCACGTCCGCGCTGCCCTCCTGGGCTCTGCCGCAGGCGCGTCCGCCCTCGTTGGTGCCGGTCTGGTGCTCGTCCTGGCCTTGCTCGTCGGTGACGCGGGCACCGCCTACGACCTGTGGGCCGGACTCGCGCCGGGCGTCAGCGGTGGCATCGCCCTGCTGGTGATCAGCATCCTCGTGCTGCCCAACGCCGCGCTGTGGGCGGTGTCGGCGATGCTCGGCCCCGGTTTCGCCGTTGGCGCCGACACCTCGGTCTCGCTCACCCACGTCGAGCTCGGCCCTGTTCCCGGGTTCCCGTTGCTCGCCGCCCTGCCCGGCCCAGGAGACACCCCAGGGCCGGTGGTGGGGCTCGCGATCGTGCCGGTCCTGGCCGGTGTCCTGGCCGGTGTCGTCGTGGCGCGCCGACTCCTCGGTGCCGGCCGCGGCCGCTCGGTGCTCGTCGGCGCCATCGCAGGAGCCTGCGCCGGCCTGGTCGTCGCCGGGCTGCTGGCCGTGTCCGGGGGAGCGATCGGTCCCGGACGGATGGTCCAGACCGGACCGGTGGTCCTGCTCAACGCGGTGATCGCCGTCGCCTCCATGGCCGCAGGTGGCGCGCTCGGCGCGCTGGGCGGGCACTATCGTGTGGCGGGTGCGCATGATCGTCCCGCCCGTGACAGAGCATCGCGGCCGTCTCGTCGTCCTGGTGTCGGGCGCGGGCACCAATCTCCAGGCACTTCTGGTGGCGTGCGGTGACCCGGCGTACGGCGCGCAGGTGGTGGCGGTCGGCGCTGATCGCGACGGGATCGATGGCCTGCGCCGGGCGGCAGACGAGCGCGTACCGACATTCATCGAGCGGGTCGCGGACCATCCAGACCGGGACGCGTGGGACGCCGCGCTCACCGACAAGGTCGCGGCGTACGCCCCGGACCTCGTCGTCCTCGCCGGCTTCATGAAGTTGGCCGGGCCGCTGTTTCTGCGGCGCTTCGCCGGCCGTACCGTCAACACCCATCCGGCTCTCTCGCCCTCTTTCCCCGGCATGCACGGTCCGCGGGACGCCCTCGCGTACGGCGTCAAGATCACCGGCGCGACATTGTTCGTCGTCGATGAGGGGGTGGACAGCGGTCCCATCGTCGCCCAGGTTGCGGTGCCGGTCGCTGCGGGGGACGACGAGCACTCCCTGCACGAACGCATCAAGGTCGGTGAGCACCAGATGCTCGTCGAGTCAGTGGGACGCATGGTTCGTGAAGGCTTCACCCTCGACGACAGATCGGTCAGGTTCGGAACGTGAGCACCGCGGCGAGCAGTCCCGAGAGGCATCCGTTGCGACGAGCTCTGATCTCGGTCTACGACAAGAGCGGGCTGGAGGAGCTGGCGCGGGGACTGGACGAAGCGGGGGTCGCGCTCGTCTCCACCGGGTCGACCGCGGCCCGAATCGCCGCGGCGGGCGTGGCCGTGACCGCGGTCGAGGACCTGACGGGGTTCCCCGAGTGCCTCGACGGCAGGGTCAAGACGCTGCACCCGCGGGTCCACGCGGCCATCCTGGCCGATCGGCGGCTGCGGTCCCATAACGAGCAGCTCGCCGATCTCGGGATCGAGCCGTTCGACCTCGTCGTGAGCAACCTGTACCCGTTCGTGCAGACGGTGACCTCCGGCGCGGCCCCCGATGACGTCGTGGAGCAGATCGACATCGGTGGCCCATCGATGGTGCGGGCCGCGGCCAAGAACCACCACTCCGTGGCGATCGTGACGTCGCCGTCGAGGTACACCGACCTGCTGCACGCCGCCGCCGCCGGTGGTTTCACCCTCGGTGAGCGCAAGCGGCTCGCCGCGGAGGCGTTCGCGCACACCGCGGCGTACGACGTGGCCGTCGCCTCCTGGTTCGCCAGCGGCTACGCACCCGCGGACACCGAGCCGTTTCCGACCTGGGTCGGAGCCACCTGGGAGCGGGCAGCGGTGCTCCGCTACGGGGAGAACCCCCATCAGCCGGCAGCGTTGTACCGCAGCCCCCGTGGCGGGCTGGCCGCCGCGACGCAGCTGCACGGCAAGGAGATGTCCTACAACAACTACGTCGACACCGACACCGCACGCCGCGCCGCCTACGACTTCGACGAGCCCGCCGTCGCCATCATCAAGCATGCCAACCCCTGCGGCGTCGCCGTCGGCGCCGACGTTGCCGAGGCACACCGCAAGGCGCACGCGTGCGACCCCGTATCGGCGTACGGCGGTGTCGTCGCGACCAACCGGCCCGTCTCGGTCACGATGGCCGAGCAGGTCGCTGAGGTGTTCACCGAGGTGGTCGTCGCTCCCGGGTACGAGGACGGTGCACTGGAGGTCCTGTCGCACAAGAAGAGCGTCCGATTGCTGTTGGCACCGGCCGATGTGCGCGCTGACCTGGTCGAGTTCCGGCCGATCAACGGCGGAATGCTCATGCAGCACGTCGACCATGTCGATGCGCCCGGGGACGACCCGTCCGGCTGGATCCTTGTCGCCGGTGAGCCGGCCGACGAGACCACGCTCGCGGACCTCGCCTTCGCCTGGACCGCCGTCAGGGCGGTGAAGTCCAACGCGATCCTGCTGGCCGTGGACGGCGCGTCGGTCGGCGTCGGCATGGGCCAGGTCAACCGGGTGGACTCCTGCCGGCTCGCGGTCGAGCGCGCCGGGTCGTCGCGGGCGGCCGGTGCCGTGGCGGCCTCCGACGCCTTCTTCCCCTTCGCCGACGGGTTGCAGGTGCTCCTTGATGCCGGGGTACGCGCTGTGGTGCAACCCGGTGGGTCGGTGCGCGACGCGGAGGTCGTCGAGGCCGCTGCGGCCGCCGGCGTCACGCTGTACCTCACCGGCACGCGCCACTTCTCCCACTGACCCGTCGCCACCGCCGGACGTGAAAGACTCCTTCGCGTGACGGCACAGATTCTCGACGGCAAGGCGGCGGCTGCCGCGATCAAGACCGATCTCGGCCAGCGGGTTGGCGACCTCCGGGCGGCGGGCATCGTGCCGGGGCTCGGAACGATCCTCGTCGGTGCCGACCCTGGCAGCCAGATCTACGTGGCGGGCAAGCACCGGGACTGTGCTCAGGTCGGGATCGAGTCGCTGCGTGTCGAGCTGCCGCCCGAGGCGAGTCAGCGCGAGGTCGAGGACGCTGTCGACAGGCTGAACGCCGATCCCGCCTGCACCGGTTACATCGTGCAGCTGCCACTGCCTCGGGGACTTGACGAGCACGACGTGATCGCGCGGATCGACCCCGCCAAGGACGCCGACGGTCTGCACCCGATGAATCTCGGTTGGCTCGTCCTCGGCAGGCCGGCACCGCTGCCGTGCACGCCGCGAGGCATCGTCGACCTCCTGCGCCGCCACGACGTCCCGATCGCCGGAGCCCGGGTGTGCATCATCGGACGTGGCATCACCGTGGGCAGGTCCCTGGGCTTGTTGCTGTCCAGGCGCAGCGAGAACGCGACAGTCACCCTGTGCCACACCGGCACGAGCGACCTTGCCGCGGAGGTCCACCGAGCCGACATCGTAGTGTCCGCCGCCGGCGTGCCCGGCATCGTCGGAGCCGACATGGTCAGACCTGGTGCGGCCGTGCTCGACGTCGGAGTGAGCCGGGACGCCGACGGCAAGATCGCCGGCGACGTGGACCCCGAAGCGGCCGAGGTCGCGGGGTGGATGTCACCCAACCCGGGGGGCGTCGGCCCGATGACGCGGGCGATGCTGCTGTCCAATGTCGTCGAGGCGGCCGAGCGCGGAGCATGAGCGATGCCAGCCGGCCGGTCGGCACCCTCGTCTACGCCCTCCTGCTCGCCGCGATGGCGTTGGGCCTGCTCCTCGTCGGCCTCGGCCCGTGGCGCCTGGGTCTCGCGCTCGCCGGCATCGCCTTCGTGCTGGCCGCGGTTGCGCGACTGTTGATCGGCGAGAACGCCGCCGGGCTGCTGCGGGTCCGACGACGCTGGTTCGACGTCGCCTGGATGGGCGTGATCGGCATCGCCCTCGTCACACTGGCCGCGATAGTCCCCGCGGCCTTCAGCTGAGGAGCCGCAGGCCTCAGATGAGACCGAGCGACCTGACGGCGTCGCGCTCCTCGCTGAGCTCCCGGGCGCTGGCGTCGATCCGGTGTCGGGAGAACTCGTTGATGTCCAGGCCCTGGACGATCTCGTAGGTCCCGTCGGTCGTGGTGACGGGGAACGACGAGACGAGCCCCTCCGGCACGCCGTAGGAGCCGTCGGACGTGACCGCCATCGAGAGCCAGTCGCCGCTGGCGGACCCGCTGAGCCAGTCGCGGGTGTGGTCGATCGTCGCGGACGCCGCCGAGGCGGCAGACGAGGCGCCACGCGCATCGATGATGGCGGCGCCGCGCTGCTGCACGGTGGGGATGAAGTCGGACTCGAGCCAGTCCTGATCGACCAAATCTGGAGCTGGCCTGCCCTCGACCTCGGCGTGGAAGACGTCGGGGTACTGCGTCGCGGAGTGGTTGCCCCAGATCGTCAGCCTGCGGATGTCGTTGACGCTCGTACCGGCCTTGGCGGCGAGCTGGGCGAGCGCCCGGTTGTGGTCGAGGCGGGTGAGCGCGCTGAACCGCTCGGCGGGGATGTCGGGGGCGTTGGCGCGGGCGATCAGCGCGTTGGTGTTGGCGGGGTTTCCGGTGACCGTGACCCGGATGTCGTCAGCGGCGTGGTCGCTCAGCGCCTTGCCCTGCGTGGTGAAGATCGCGCCGTTGGCCTCGAGCAGGTCGGCGCGTTCCATCCCTTTGGCGCGGGGCCGGGCGCCGACGAGCAGGGCGACGTTGACACCGTCGAAGACGACGTCGGCGTCGTCCCCGATCTGGACCGACTCCAGCAGGGGGAACGCGCTGTCCTGGAGCTCCATCACCACACCTTCGAGCGCCGTGAGCGCGGGCGTGATCTCCAGGAGTCGCAGCTGCACGGGCGTGCTGGGGCCCAGGAGCGCGCCACTGGCGATGCGGAACAGCAGGCTGTAGCAGATCTGTCCGGCGGCGCCGGTGACGGCGACCTTCACAGGGGTAGTGCTCACGGCGGGGCTCCTCGGTGGGGGTTCGCGGGTACGCCGTTCCGACGCTAGCAGCGTTCGCCGACACCGCTCGTCGAGGGTCCCGAACCGCTGCGGTGCCCGGCGGGCTCGCGTTCGCACTCGTGAATCGGGTCAGTTATCTTGATATCAAGCAAGTTCACGAGGATGCATCGGAGGCTGACAGCTGATGGCCAAGATCAAGGTCGACAACCCCGTCGTCGAGCTCGATGGCGACGAGATGACGCGCATCATCTGGCAGTTCATCAAGGACCGACTGATCCACCCCTACCTCGACATCGACTTGCTGTACTACGACCTCGGGATCGAGGCGCGCGACGCCAGCGACGACCAGGTCACCATCGACGCGGCCAACGCGATAAAGGAGCACAACGTCGGCGTCAAGTGCGCGACGATCACCCCTGATGAGGCCCGCGTGGAGGAGTTCGGCCTGAAGCAGATGTGGGTCTCGCCCAACGGCACGATCCGCAACATCCTCGGCGGCGTCGTCTTCCGCGAGCCGATCATCATCTCCAACATCCCGCGTCTGGTGCCGGGCTGGACGAAGCCGATCATCATCGGCCGTCACGCCCACGGCGACCAGTACAAGGCGACGAACTTCAAGGTCCCCGGTGCCGGAGAGCTCACGATCACCTTCACGCCGCAGGACGGCTCCGAGCCGATCCACCACGTCGTCGCCAACTACCCGGCCGGCGGAGGCGTCGCGATGGGGATGTACAACTTCAACAAGTCCATCGAGGACTTCGCGCGGGCCTCGTTCAACTACGGCCTGCAACGCGGCTACCCGGTCTACATGTCCACCAAGAACACCATCCTCAAGGCGTACGACGGCGCGTTCAAGGACATCTTCCAGGAGATTTTCGAGTCGGAGTTCAAGGCCGAGTTCGACTCGCAGTCCCTGACGTACGAGCACCGCCTCATCGACGACATGGTCGCGTCGGCGATGAAGTGGGAGGGTGGCTACGTCTGGGCGTGCAAGAACTACGACGGCGACGTGCAGTCCGACACCGTCGCGCAAGGCTTCGGCTCGCTCGGACTGATGACGTCGGTGCTGATCACGCCCGACGGCAGGACGGTGGAGGCCGAGGCGGCGCACGGCACGGTGACCCGGCACTTCCGCCAGCACCAGCAGGGCAAGCCGACCTCGACCAACCCGATCGCCTCGATCTACGCCTGGACCCGCGGGCTCGCCCACCGCGGCACGCTCGACAACGCCCCCGAGGTCACCGGCTTCGCCGAGACGCTCGAAGACGTCGTCGTCAAGACCGTCGAGAGCGGTCAGATGACCAAGGACCTGGCGCTGCTGGTCTCACCCGATCAGGGCTATCTCAGCACCGAGGAGTTCCTGGCCGTGCTGGACGACAACCTGCAGGCACGCCTCGCCTGAACGCAGCGGAGGGGGTCAGGCGAAGGTGACGGTGCGGTGGCCGTTGAGCAGTATCCGCGACTCCGAGTGCAGCTCCACTGCCCGGGACAGGACGCCGGCCTCGATGTCGCGGCCGGCCCGTGCCAGGTCGGCCGGGAGCATCCGGTGCGTCACCCGGGTGACGTCCTGGTCGATGATCGGCCCCTCGTCGAGGTCACCCGTCACGTAGTGCGCGGTCGCGCCGATCAGCTTGACGCCGCGGTCGTGGGCCTGGTGGTACGGCTTGGCGCCCTTGAAGCTCGGCAGGAAGCTGTGGTGGATGTTGATGGCCCGTCCCTCCAGCGCCCGGCAGGTGCTGTCCGCGAGGACCTGCATGTAGCGGGCCAGCACGACGAGGTCGATGTCGAGCGCGCCGACGAGCTCGAGCATCTCGCGTTCGGCGTCGGGCTTGGTCTGCGGCGTGACCGCGATGTGGTGGAACGGTACGTCGTAGCTCGCCGCGAGACGTTCGAGGTCGCGATGGTTCGACACGATCGCCGGCACCTCGATGTTGAGGGCGCCGATGCTGTGACGGAACAGCAGGTCGTTGAGGCAGTGGCCGTACGTGGAGACCATGATCAGAGTGCGGAACGGCGCGTCGGCGACGACGAGTCGCCACCACATGGAGTACGTCCCCGCGGTTCCCGCGAAGGACTGGCGCAGCGTCTCGAGGCCGGTGCCGTCGGTGAGGGTGAACTGCAGGCGCAGGAAGAACTGCTGGTCCGCCGGGTCGCTCCACTGCTGGCTGTCTTCGATGTTGCCGCCACGGTCGACGATCCACGATGAGACGGCGAACACCAGGCCGGGCCGGTCCGGGCAGGCGAGGGTCAGGACGTACGACGCGGGCATGGGGGAATCCTAGGCCAGCAGGTCGTAGCTGACGAGATCGTCGTAGGTGCCGTCGGCGAGCGGCTCGGCCCGGCGCGCGAGACCTACCTGGACGAAGCCCAGGCGGCGAGCGAGCGCGTTGCTCGGTGCGTTGCTTGCGGCAGCGAGCAGCTCCAGGCGGCGCCGACCCAGTCCACCGGCCGCGCCCGGCCTGAGCGCGTGTGCGATCGCAAGGCCGGCGGCCTCGGTCATGATGCCTTCACCCCGGGCGTCCGGACGCACCCAATAGCCGACCTCACCGGCGGAGGGGTCCAGCTGGTCCATGTGCAGGATCGCGACGTTGCCGAGCACCTCGTCGGTACGACGATCGGCGACGCACCAGCCCACGGCGGCGCCCGTGGCTGCCTGCCAGAGTCGGGCAAGGACGTACTCACGAGCGGTGGCGACGGTGTAGGGGGCGGGCAGGAACGACATCCAGTGGCGGGTCGTCCCGTCCGCCAGCGCCTCGGCGATCCGCGGGGCGTCCTCGGCGCGCCAGGGCCGCAACCGCACGCGCTCGCCCTCCAGGACGGGGACGTCCCACCAGGTCGTACGCGGTGATCCCTCGTCGCCGAACGTCAGCGAACCGGTCCAGGCGTCGATGACGCGGTCCTTCTCGTACAACAGGCCTCTCGTCCTGCCGTGCAGCTCGAAACCGCACGCCCAAGCGACCCGCAACGAGGTCGTGTTGCCGACATGGGCGCGCCAGTGCACGATCTCGACGCCGCCTTCGGTGAACGCCCACTGCGCGGCCAGGCGTACCGCGCGCACCATCAGCCCGCGTCCCCGGGCCCACGGGTGGAGGGAGAACCCGATGTCGGCCACGGGTGCGCCACGCACGTCCACGTTGCCGGCGAAGTGTGCGGTGCCGTCGTCACCGGTGGCCTCGATCGCCCACCCACGGTGGTCGCGTTCCTCCCACCCGGTGCGCATGATCACCCGGACCCACCGCTCTGCGTCGCCCGGACCGTAGTCGGCGCCGATCTGGGTCCAGTGCTGCATCTGCTCGTCACGACACATCTGCACCATCGGCTCGATGTCGGCGTCGGTGTGTGCCCGCAGGGTGACCACGCCGTCGGTCAGGACGGGTACGTCGACGGGATAGCGGTACGGGACGCTGGGAGTCACGGCGGCGCGGCCTCGGCGCGGAACGGGTCGGCGGGGTAGACCCCGAGCAGCGTCACGTCGGTCGAGAAGTACGCGAGCTCCTCGAGCGCGCGAGCGACAGGGGGATCCTCGGGGTGACCGTCGACCTCGGCGAGGAACTGCGTGGCGGTGAACTGCCCGCCGACCATGTAGCTCTCCAGCTTGGTCATGTTGACGCCGTTGGTGGCGAACCCGCCAAGGGCCTTGTACAGCGCAGAGGGCAGGTTGCGGACGTTGAAGACGAAGGTGGTCACCGTGGGCCCGGCCGCGACAGCAGGCACCTGCGGGGTCTTGGACAAGATGACGAAGCGAGTGGTGTTGTGCGGCTCGTCCTCCACGTCCGCAGCGAGCGTCTGCAAACCGTAGATCTGCGCGGCCAGCGACGTCGCCAGCGACGCCTTCGTCGGGTCCCCGGACTCGGCGACCTCGCGGGCAGATCCTGCGGTGTCCCCGGCGGTGACCGGTTCGAGGCCGTGTTGGCCGATGATCCGGCGGCACTGCCCAAGAGCGTGCAGCTGGCTGTGCACGGTGCGGATGGTCTGCAGGCTCGCGCCCGGCACCGCGAGCAGGTGGAAGTGGATGGGCAGGAAGTACTCGGCAACGATGTGGAGGTCTGCGGTCGGCAGGAAGTGGTGAATGTCGGCGACCCGCCCGGCGCTGGAGTTGTCGATCGGGATCGCCGCTAGCTCGGCGGCCCCGTCGCTCACCGCGGCGAAGGCGTCCTCGAACGACGCGCAGGCCATCGGCTCCCAGCCCGGGTATGCCTCCTGGACCACGATGTGGGAGTTGGCGCCGGCCTCGCCCTGGTACGCGATGACGCCGGGGACCTCGTCCTGCTCGCTGCTCACCCGCGTCATCCTGTCACGTAGCACCCGCTGGCAGGTCCGGCCCGCGAGGTGCTCGACCTCCACTGAACAATCCCGATGGAACCCTGGTCGGGTTGCCGGACACTACCAGCACAACAACTATCCGCACCAGCACCTGTCAGGAGACAGAAATGACATCCAACCGACGTCGCAGCGGTCGGCACCTACTCGTTGCGCTCCTCGCGGCCGTGGCGACCGTGGGGACCTTCGCCGTCAGCGGCCCAGCAGCGGGATCGGAGACGGGTCAACCATCGGAACGACGCGCTGGATCGCACCAGATCTTCGGCACAATCACCGGCAGGGCCA
>JACCZT010000036.1 GCA_013695785.1 Nocardioidaceae bacterium
CGACTCAGCACGGCTCGACGGCGCACTCGACTTCACCGTGCAGAGCATCTGCGGCGCCGGCGAGGTCTCGCACGGCCAGATGCCCAGCAGCCCGGCCGTTCTCGGCTCGGTCCCGCTGCTGCTCGGGACCACCCCACCGACGCTGCCCACCGCCAAGGTCTGCGCTGCCTGAGCCCTCGGCAGGCTCAGCTGGTGATGTCCTTGCTGGTGAAGTTAGCCCACCCCGCGCCGAGGAAGCCGACGAGGTAGACCCCTTGCAGGAGCAGCCCGCGCACCAGGTCTCCCCACAGGATCGGGTCGCGGAACAGGTCGACGAACGCCAGCCAGTAGCGCGTCGGGAGGTACGGCTGCAGCGCCGCAGCCGCGTCGAGGGTGAGCAGCAGGGTCGAGGCGATCAGGAACGCGAGCGCCCCCAATGCCGCACCGAGCGCGGAGTCGGTGAAGGTGGACAGCAGCAGCGCGAGTGCGGCGACACCGAGCATCGACAACGTCACGTACGCCACCGCCATCATGGTTCGCTGTGCGATCTGCGTGCCGGTCAGCGACGTACCCGACACCCCGCTCACCAGGCCGGAGGAGTCCCCGTCGCCGAGGAGCAGCATCCCCACGACGTACCCCAAGACGGCGACGATGACAACCGTCAGCAGCACGAACATCACGATGCTGATCAGCTTGGCGACCAGCAAGCGGGTGCGGCCGACCGGACGCACCAACAGGTATCGCAGCGTCCCGGCCTGCGCCTCGCCGGCCACAGCCTCCCCGGCCATCATCGCGACCGCCACCGGCAGGAACAGCGGCAGCACGATCGCCAGCGCCGCAAGCGGGTAGAGCGTGCCGTCGGTCAACACCGCCGACAGGAATGCTGGACCGGTGCCCGATCGAGGACCTACGTCGGTCACGGCGAGCAGGATCGCCACGAGCGTGGGAAGCGCGTTGAGCATCGCGATGGTCACCCAGGTGCGCGGGCGGCGCAGCATCTTGACCAGCTCGACGCGGATCACCGTAGGACTCCGGTCGATCCGGCACGTTCGGCCGCCTCGAGCACCACCTGCTCGAGCGTGCGCCGCTCGGGTCCGAGCTCGCTGACCCGCAGGCCCGCCTTGACCAGCTCGGCGTTGAGCGTCGGGGCATCGAGCCCGTCGACCACGACGACATCACTGTCGCGGTGTACGACGCCGCGACCGATCACGCCCGCAACCTGGTCGGCGTCCGGCGTGCGCACGACCACCCGGCCGGTGGGGGCGCGGACGGTGGCGAGCTCGTCCTGCATCACCAACCGTCCCCGGTCCAGAACACCGACCCGGGTGCAGAGCTGTTCGACCTCGGCGAGCAGGTGGCTGGACAAGAAGACCGTGGTGCCGCGCGCGTTGAGAGCGAGCAGCAGCTCACGAATCTCGCGGATGCCTTGGGGGTCCAGGCCGTTCGTCGGCTCGTCGAGCACGAGCAGCCGTGGCTCCCGCAGCAGCGCGGCCGCGAGCCCCAGGCGCTGGCGCATGCCGAGCGAGTACGCCCTGACTGGCCGTCGCCCGACGGCCGACAAGCCGACACGTTCGAGTGCCTCGCCGACCCGCCGCTTGCGCGTCGACCGGGAGCTTCCTCCGCCGGAGGCGTCCAGGAGCATCAGGTTGGTGCGCCCCGACAGGTGGCCGTACGCCGCAGGCCCCTCGACGAGTGCGCCGACCCGCGGCAGCACGCGCGCGGCGGCGCCGGGCATCACCTCGCCGTCGACCTCGATGTCGCCCGAGGTCGCCAGGACCAGCCCGAGCAGCATCCGCACTGTCGTCGTCTTGCCTGAGCCGTTGGCGCCCAGGAACCCGTAGACGTCGCCCTCGCGCACGTCCAGGTCGAGGCCGTCCACCGCCGTGAGGGCGCCGTACCGCTTGGTGAGCCCACGGGTCTTGATCATCCGAATCCGCCCGACGCCGCCAGCTCCGCGGCTGCCCGTTCGAGGGTCGCCGGGGTCACCGTCCCGGTGAGCAGCCAGCTCGTGCCGAAGGCGTCCTCGTCGGTGAGGAGCACACCGAGCGGGCCGGTCCCGACGAAGTGTCCGGACGTGGTGTGTCGCATCCCGGCGGTGGAGTTCAGCTGCTCACGGATCGGGTCGGCGGCGCGGTCCCACAGCGGTACGCCGACGAGAAGTGTCGGTCCCCGCCCGTAGACCGCGACGGCGCCGACCGCGGAGGTACGTCGCCCGCCGAGCCCGGCGAGGTTGGCCGGAGGCTCCTGGGGTGCAAACGCATCAGCGGCACTGGCGAAGTCGAGGACCCGTTCGAACCGGGTGGTCGAGCCCGGCGGTGGCTCGAAGCGGGTGATCGATGCGGCCGGCAGCTCGGAGGAGAAGCTGGAGAACGCCGTCGTCACGGCAACCTGACCCGGCTGGTCCGTCGGACCGTAGGAGTCGCCGTACACCTCGACGCGCAGCGGCACCGCCGTCTCGGGGTCCGCCCACACCTCGACCCGGTCGATGCTGGACTGCTGATCGGACGGACGCAGCCGTACGCCCAAGGCGTCGCGACCCGCGATGCGCTCGGCCGGCAAGCGAGACAGCTCGTCGGGTCGGGCGCCGTCGAGCAGGCGCCGCCCGAGGATGGGCGGAAGCAGGTCGGAGGCGTCGGGGATCCGAACGAAGACGTTCGGGGTCCGGGTCGCAGTCAGCGACTCATAGACCCACCGGGTGGTACCGCTCTCGTCGTGGAACAGGTCCGACTCTCCGGTGGTGCGTACGGTGTCGACCCGCCAGTCGTCCGCGCTGCGCCACCACGTGCGCAAGCGGGTGCGCTCGCCGAGCAGGTCACCGAGCGCACCGAACTGGGTGGAGGCGGGCAGCTGCAGCGTTCCGGTCGACTCGGCGCTCCCCGAGTAGGGGACGTCGTGTGACTGTTGAATCCTTGCGGCCAGAGAGGTAGCGCTCTCCGCCGAGTCCTCGACGGGCAGCGCGTGCACGAGTAGCGGCGCCGCCAGCAGAGCCAGGACACCGATGGCGACGATCCACCATCGCCGCGCGGTCGTCATCGGCTCGAGCGTACCGTCCGAGTGCGAACAATCACTCAGGATGCGACGGCCCGGACGCGGTGCTTGACTCAACCGATGGTGGACTTCGGCTACACGCTCATGACGGAGCAGACCGGACCGCGAGAGCTCGTCGGCCACGCCGCTGCGGCCGAACGGGCAGGTTTCGACTTCGAGGTCTGCAGTGATCACTACTTCCCCTGGCTGGACGCGATGGGTCACGCGCCCTATGCGTGGAGCGTGCTCGGTGCGGTGACCCAGGTCACCGACCGGGTCGAGCTGATGACGTACGTGACGCGCCCGATCATGCGGTACCACCCCCCGCTCGTCGCGCAGGAGGCGGCGACGACAAGCCTGCTGTCCGGCGGGCGGTTCACTCTCGGGCTGGGTTCTGGTGAGAACCTCAACGAGCACGTCGTCGGTGCGGGCTGGCCACCGGTCAACGTACGGCATGAGATGTTTGCTGAAGCCGTCGACATCATCGACGCACTGCTCGCCGGCGGTTATGTCAGCTATGGCGGACAGCACTTCCGGGTCGACTCCGCAAAGGTCTGGGACCTGCCAGAACACGGTGTTCCGCTTGCCATCGCCGTCTCCGGTCAGCAGTCGGTCAAGGCCTTCGCGCCGAGGGCCGATGTGATGATCGCGGTCGAGCCTGATGCCGAGCTGTGCGCGGCGTGGGACACCGCGGGTCCCAAGGGGTACCGCAAGGTCGGTCAGATCCCGATCAGCTGGGACCACGACCGGGACGCCGCGGTGACGCGTGCGCACGACCTGTTCCGTTGGTTCGGCGGCGGTTGGAAGGTCAACGCCGAGCTGCCCGGTACGTCGGGTTTCGCGGCGGCGAGCGCGTTCGTACGCCCCGAGGACGTTGCTGAGTCGATCCCCTGTGGGGACGACGTAGACGTAGACGCAGTGGTCGAGGCGGTGAAGCCGTTCTGGGAGGCCGGTTTCAGCGACGTCGCTCTCGTGCAGGTCGGCGGCGACCAGCAGGACTCGTTCTTCGACGCGGCCTCTGCCGAGATCCTGCCGGCGCTGCGCCAGGCAGCGGCACGGTAGGCGCAGTGCCGACCCCGGCATCTGCCGGCGACGAGCACGGCGTCGAGCCGATGCTCGCCACCCTCACCCGGGAACCTTTCTCGCGGCCCGGTTGGCTCTTCGAGCGCAAGCTCGATGGTGTAAGGGCTCTTGCGGTTCGCGACGGGGGCCGGACCCGGTTGTTCTCGCGTACCCACAAGCCGATGGGAGCGAGCTACCCAGAGATCGTCGACGCGCTGGAGGTCGTCGCGGATGGCGACTTCGCCACCGACGGCGAGATCGTCGCCTTCGACGGGGACCAGACCAGCTTCGCCATGCTGCAGAAGCGCATCCACCAGACCAACCCGGTGCTGATCAGGTCGTCGGGCGTCGCGGTGTTCTACTACGTCTTCGACATGTTGTCGTGGGACGGGCACGACATGCGCCGGCTGCCACTGCGAGACCGCAAGACGATCCTGCGTGAGGCGATCGACTTCGCCGACCCGTTGCGCTACTCCGCCCACCGTGACGATGACGGTGCGCAGATGTACGCCGATGCCTGTGCCCGCGGCTGGGAGGGCGTCATCGCCAAGCGGGCCGACAGCGCGTACCGCGGCGGGCGGTCCCCCGACTGGCTGAAGTTCAAGTGCGTGCGCGACCAGGACGTCGTCATCGGTGGCTTCACCGACCCCGGCGGCTCCCGATCGGCGCTCGGGGCGCTGCTGGTCGGCTACCACGACGACAGCGGGCTGAGGTACGCCGGCAAGGTCGGCACCGGATTCGACGAGGCGACACTGCGCCGACTGCGCGACCTGCTCGGACCGTTGGAGCAGCCCGCCTCCCCGTTCGTGGACCAGGTGCGCGAGAAGGGTGCGCACTGGGTGGCTGCGCAGGTGGTGGCCCAGGTCGGCTTCGCCGAGTGGACCACGGCTGGACGCCTGCGACACCCCACGTACCGGGGCCTGCGCGACGACAGGAGCGCCACCGACGTCGTACGGGAAGCGCCCGCTGGCGGCAGCTGAGCCAGGCGCCGGGACGTTCACGGTCGGCGTCGGTGCGCCCGGTCAGCACCGACTCGAGCTGGGTACGCGCCGGCTTGCGGCGTCAGTCGGCCTGTGTTGTCCGGTTCTCGTACGTGCCGGCGTCCCACACGGTCACAGTGCCGACGCCGTACTCACCAGCGGCGATGCGACCCTCGAATGCCGCGTAGTCGAGCGGAACGCTTCAGCGACAGCTACTCGCCGGTCTCGCCGTCGATGAGCTGGCGGGCGATGTCGAGGTGGCCGGCATGCCGGGCGTACTCCTGCAGCAGGTGGAACAAGATTCGGATGAGCGGGGGCGCCTGCTCCGACGTCGCGAATCGGCCGCCGGTCGCGGAGCACTGGTGCAGGTCAGCCTTCGCCACGATGGCTGACGAGTGTGCCACCGCCGCGGCGTGGCCGGCGAAAACGGCCTCGGTCGACGTCTCGGCTGTGATCGTCCACTCCTCGACGTCGCCACCGGCGGGCCATGGTTCGCCGATGTCCTCGCCAAGGAAGCCCCAGTGCATCCACCGGCGTTCGACCCAGGTCAGGTGTTGGAGGAGTCCCAGCGGCGACCAGCCCAGGGGGTCGAGCGGTGTGCGCAGATCGTGGTCGGAAAGTCCGGCGAGCTTGCGTGCCAGGGTTTGGCGGTACCAGTCGAGGTAACCGACCAAGAGCTCCTCGGGATCGGAAACCGCGACACCGGGGCCATCGAGCGGGGCGCCTTCTGGCCCGGATGTGGTCGACACGCACCGACTATGACACGCACATCCGGTGAGCGTTACGTCGATCGCGCTGGGACTTACCCATTCGGGGCGACACGCCGCCTTGTGAACGAAGGTGCGTAAGTGTCAGCGGGTGGTCGGGTCAGTGGTGGCGGTGGTCCTGACGGGTCAGGCGTGGTCCGCGTCGCGGCTTGACGAGCGTCCGGTCGGCCTCGAGCAGCCTGATGACGCGTCCGCGGTGCGGTCGCCACGGCTCCAGGATCTGTAACATCTCCGCGTCATCCACGGCATGACCGACGAACGTCCAGCCGACGGCGGCGGCCAGGTGGTAGTCGCCCACGGAGATGGCGTCGGCATCTCCGAGTGCGCGCTGTGCGACCTCGGCCGCCGTCCACGGGCCCACACCGGGCACCGCCCGCAGCCGACGTGTGGCGGCAGCCGGCTCGAGCCCGGCCGCGGCTTGGAGCTGGCGCGCCAGCGACGCGCACCGTACCGCTGTCGCGGCGCGACCCGGGTCGACACCGGCTCGATGCCAGTCCCACGACGGGACCTTCGGCCAGGTGTGCGCCGCCGGCGGCACCCGCATCCCGTTCGGCGTCGGGCCTGGCGCCGGGTCCCCGTACTTGCGCACGAGGCGCCGCCAGGATGCGAACGCCTCCGCGCCGATCACCCGCTGCTCGAGCACCGCTGGCAGCAGCGACTCCAGCACCCGGGTCGTACGCGGGATGCGGAGCCCCGGATGCCGCTGCTGCGCCCTCGCCACCAACGGCAGCCGTGGGTCGAATCCGCTCTGGTCGTCGGCTGCTCCGAGCAGTTCTGGCAGCTGGGTGACGACCTCGCTAGCGCCGTCACCCCAGGCATCACAGCGCACCTCGCGCGGCCCGTGCTGCACGAGCCGGTACGCCGCGGCGCCCGACGCCATCTGGGTCGTGCGCCACACGGCGCCGTCGCCGGAGACCTGGAAGCACGGGTCGTGCGGCCCGCGCCGCAGCAGGCCCAGCGTTCGGTGGACGTCGATCGCGAACGCGGGTCGCCACACGGTCGAGGCACATGGCCCCAGGCCCACCCGAGCGGTCACGCGCGCCCACCTCCTCAGCAGGCCCCCGCTGAGATCGACGCATCGGGGGCGACACGCCGTACCGAAGAGCCTAAACCGTCAATCTCAGCGGCGGAGGCGCGCGGGGGCGGAATAAGCCGGGGGTGGCGGCGTTGTCACCGCCATGGCACGTATCGCGATAGTCGGTGGCCACGGCAAGGTCGCCCAGCAGCTCATCGAGCAGCTCACCGCCCAGGGCGACTCCCCGGTGGCGCTCGTCCGCAAGCAGGAGTACGAGGCCGAGCTCGTGGCGCTGGGCGCCGAGACTCAGCTCGTCGACATCGAGAGTGACGGCGAGGACGCCTTCGCGCGCGCGTTCGCGAGCGCCGATGCCGTCGTGTTCACCGCCGGCGGCGGTGCCGACGGCAACAAGGAGCGCAAGTGGACCGTCGACTACGCCGGTTCGGTGAAGTCCGCCGCAGGCGCCGTCCGCGCCGGCGTATCCCGGTTCGTGCAGGTCTCGGCGATAGCGGTCGACCAACCGCTTGCTGAGGACACGACGGAGGTCTGGCGTGCCTACGTCGAGGCGAAGCGGGACGCCGACGCCGCCCTGCGCGCCTCTGACCTGCGGTGGACCATCCTGCGACCCGGCGGGCTCACTGACGACGCCGGCACCGGTACGGTGACGCTCGGCGCCACCGTCGAGCGCGCGCAGATCCCGCGCGCAGACGTCGCCGCGCTGATCGTCGCCGTCCTGGCCGACGACCGCACGGTCGGACAGCAGTGGGAGGTCGTCGGCGGTGACCAGCCGATCGCCGAGGCGATCGACGCAGCCGTCACCTGAGCGCAGCCGACCCCCGCTCAGCGCGGCGCCATCCGGAGCGCGCCGTCCATCCGGATCGTCTCGCCGTTGAGGTAGTCGTGCTCGATGATCATCGTCACGAGCCGCGCGTACTCCGCCGGTGTGCCTAGACGAGGAGGAAACGGTACGCCGTCCGCGAGCGCCTGGCGGAACCCCTCGCTCACGCTCGACAGCATCGGCGTGTCGATGACTCCCGGCGCGATCGTGCAGACGCGGATGCCTTGGCTCGCGAGGTCACGTGCCGCGGCGAGCGTCAGGGAGACGACGCCGCCCTTGGACGCGGCGTACGCCGCTTGGCCCACCTGGCCGTCGTAGGCGGCGATCGAGGCGGTGTTGACAACGACGCCACGCTGACCTGACTCGTCCGGTGCGGTGGCCGCCATCGCCGCGGCGCCGAGCGTCATGACGTTGAAGGTGCCGCAGAGGTTGACCTGGACGACGCGGGCGAACACGTCGAGATCGTGCGGACCAGAGCGGCCGAGGATGCGCATCGAGGGCGCGATGCCGGCGCAGCTCACCACCGTGCGCAGCGGAACACCGCCGGCTACCGCCTGGTCCACGGCCCACTGCACCTGTGCGCCGTCGGTGACGTCAGCCGCGACGTAGGTCACGCCGTCGACAAGCGCGGCGTCATCGAGCGCCGACGGCAGATCGACGGCGTAGACCGCGCTCCCCGCCGCGGCGAGCGCCTCCGCTGTCGCGGCGCCGAGTCCGGAGGCGCCACCGGTGACGAGCGCGGCGGTGTGAGTGATCAGCATGCTGTTATCTTCGCTGACATCTGACAGCGCACGACCGCGAGGTGTAGACCTGTGCCATGGCATCTGGTCCTCTCGTTCTCGGCCCACTGCTCCGCTACGTCGACGCGACCTCTGCGGTCGTCTGGGTCGAGGTGGCCGCCCCGGCCATTGTCTCGGTCCACGCGGACGGCAGATCGTGGACGTCGCCGACGTTCAGTGCCCACGAGCACCACTTCGCGATCGTCGACGTCGACGACCTGGAGCCCGGCTCGTCGCAGGAGTACACGGTCGCCGTCGACGGCGCGCCGGTGTGGCCGCCGACCGAGGGCGATGGTGCCGCGCTGCCGCCGAGCCGCATCCGTACCATCGACCCGGACCGGCCGTTGCACTTCGCGTTCGGCTCCTGCCGTACGAGCGTGCCCCACGATGCCGAGCACGACGACAGCCATGGCATCGACGTGCTGCGGGCTTTCGCGTTGCGGATGATGAGCACCGACGGCCAGGAGTCCTGGCCGGACTTCGTCCTGTTCCTCGGTGACCAGGTCTACGCGGACATCACGTCGGACACGATGCAGGAGTTCATCGCCGCGCGGCGCAGCCTCGACGAGCCGCCGGGCACCGAGCTCAAGGACTTCGAGGAGTACGCGTACCTGTACGAGCTCGCCTGGAGCGACCCGGTCAACCGGTGGCTGCTGTCGACGCTGCCGAGTTTGATGATCTTCGACGACCACGACATCCGTGACGACTGGAACACCTCGGCTGCGTGGCGTGAGGAGATGAACGCGACGTCGTGGTGGCACGGTCGCATCATGGGCGGCCTCGCGT
>JACCZT010000058.1 GCA_013695785.1 Nocardioidaceae bacterium
CCGTACGACCGGCCCTTCGCCGTGATGCCAGTCCTGGTCCTCGGCCAGCAGCGCGACGCCGCGAAGCCGGTCCGGGGGTACGAGATGTGGGCTCGACCGTCGGTGAGGAAATCGAGAACGGGTCGCAACCTCGTCGGATCCCCCCAGTCCACCGCACGCTCATCGAGCGCCCATCGGATGTCCGCGCTGTGGCACGCCACGTCGGTGAGGGGCGCGACCATGGGCATCCGCGGTGGGTGCCACGCCGAACCGGCGTTGGCCACCAGCACCGAAACGAGCTCGTCGGGACTGTAGTTGTCGGCGATGCGTCGTGCCGCTGCGTACATGGCCCGGTCGACCCCACGGTGGCGGGCAATGCTGAGCGCGAAGGCCGGGACGCTCACCTCGAAGGGCGTCACCAGGTGCGACGACATGTTTGACCGTCCACCCCGCGCACAGGCTCGGACGGTTCCAGTCGCTGGGTGAAAGCTGGCGCAGCCAGTCCACCAATCCCAGCCTCTCTCGACGGATCGCCTCCACGGTCATGGCCCATGAATACAGGGCCACACCCGGGCGAGGCAACGATCTCGTCGACTACAGAACGGTGAAACCGGGCGGCAGCGGCCCGCGGCCGGTTGCGGAGAGCAACAGCGCGGTCACCTGCTGGTGGCGGGCGGCGAGCTCGCCGATGAGTGCAGCGGTCTGCGCGGCCGCGATTGGTGGCACGTCGGCGTCCAGACCGAGCGCCGCGCACAGGTCACAGGTGTGCACAGTCAGCTCGAACGTGCGGGCTACCAGGTAGTCGATGAGTCGCATGCTCCCGATCGGCGTTGCGACGAGGGCGTCGTCGGGGGAGGCGTCGACTAGATCGGTCACCCGGCGGCGGATGTCATTGACCGCAGCCGAGGGGTCAGCACCGAGCGCCGCCCCGGCGTCGCGGCCACGCTGTGTCACGGCGACCGGATCCGCCAGCGACGACGCTGCGCGGTCGAAGTACTCCGCCGCCGACGCGGCCTCGGGGTGACCCTCGACCTCGTCACGAAGGTATGACTCGATCGTCAGCAGCGAGCGACTTGTGTGCCCGACAAGGTCGCGGACCGTCCACTCACCCAGCCCGTGCTCGTCCCAGCGGCCGTCGACCTCGGCGACCCGTGCGGCGAAGAAGGCGGCGGACGCAGCGAACGCCTCACGGGTCGCGGGCGGGGTGAACACAGAAATGACGCTACCGCCGCGCAAGCCGCTCAGCCCAGGTAGCGCGTCGGCAGGACGTCCTCGACCACGTTGCCTGCGACAAGGCTCACCCGGTACGCATGTGCGGCCGGGCGCGACGCCACGACCTCCGCGAGCACCCCGTCCTCGAAGAACAGCGCCGCGCCGTCGTCGGCCGCGTACCCGCCGGGGAAACCACCCTCGACGGCTTGGCGGTACGCCGGACGCCGGAGCTCCTCGCCGTCATAGTGCGGGCAGGCGCTTCCGGCCAGGAAGCCGAGCCCGTCCGCGAGACCGTCCAGGTCAGTGCCGAACGAGTCGGTCACCGACGCCTCGAACCAGCAGTTCATCCCAGCGCTGATCCCGGCCATCACGACACCGGCGTCGTACGCCTCGCGCAGCGCGACGTCGAGCCCGTGCAACCGCCAGATCGCGAGCAGGTTGGCCGTGCTGCCGCCGCCGACGTACACCGCATCCTGGGTGCGGATGAAACCGCGCAGGTCGCCGATCTCGCGACGGAAGAGAGACAGCACGCTGGCATCGGCCCGCTCTGGACCGAACGCGGCGAGGAAGTCCGCGACGTACTCCTCGGACTCACCGCTCGCGGTCGGTACGAAGCAGATCTTGGGCAGCCGGCCCGGAGGGAGCAGCGAGAGCAGGAAGTCGTCGAGCAGCGGGTTGTCAGGCTCCATCGAGAACCCGCCACCGCCGAGGGCGAGAATGCGTGCTGTCATCTGCGAAGTATCCCAGCGCCAGCGTCGACTTCTCACGGCAGAGGCCGACTTGTCGGGGCGAACGGCCTGGTCGCTGGCGCCGTCGACACGGTCGTGGTCCTGGAGGTCGACGGTGCCCTGGTCACCGAGATCTACCTGGTCCGCAACCCCGACAAGCTCGGTCACGTGACGCTGTAGCCTCGCAGAGTGGCACCAACGGACTTCGCAGAGCGGATCAAGCAGCTCGACGGGACGATGACGTCGATCGAGAAGGTTCTCGACCTCGACGCGATGCAGGCGGAGGTCGCGGACCTGCAGCAGCAGGTTCTGGCCCCGGACCTGTGGGACGACCAGGCCAACGCCCAGGTGGTGACCGGACGGCTGTCACTGCTGCAGGCCGAGCTAGAGCGAGTCACCGGGCTGCGCCAGCGCATCGACGACCTCGAGATCATGGTCCAGCTCTCGCAGGAGGAGAGCGACGCCGCCTCGCTCGCCGATGCTGACACCGAGCTGGCGAGCATCCACAAGACCCTCGAGGCACTCGAGGTGCGCACCCTGCTGTCTGGTGAGTACGACGTCCGCGAGGCGCTGATGTCTGTACGGTCTGGCGCGGGCGGGGTCGACGCCGCGGACTTCGCCGAGATGCTGATGCGGATGTACACGCGGTGGGCCGAGCGTCACAAGTACCCCGTCGAGGTCTACGACACGTCCTACGCCGAGGAGGCCGGCATCAAGTCGGCGACGTTCGCGATCAAGGCGCCGTACGCGTACGGCACGCTGAGCGTGGAGGCGGGCACCCACCGCCTGGTGCGCATCTCCCCGTTCGACAACCAGGGGCGCCGCCAGACGTCGTTCGCGGCGATCGAGGTCGTGCCGGTGCTCGAGCAGACCGACCAGATGGACATCCCCGAGGAGGAGATCCGGGTCGACGTGTACCGCTCGTCCGGTCCTGGCGGCCAGAGCGTCAACACGACAGACTCCGCGGTGCGCCTGACGCACGTCCCTACCGGCGTGGTGGTCAGCTGCCAGAACGAGAAGAGCCAGCTGCAGAACAAGGCGACCGCGATGGTGATCCTCAAGGCCAAGCTGCTGGCCCTGAAGAAGGCCGAGGAACGCGCCACGCTCGATGAGCTACGTGGTGACGTCCAGGCGTCGTGGGGGGACCAGATGCGCAACTACGTCCTCAACCCGTACCAGATGGTCAAGGACCTGCGGACCGAGTACGAGACCGGCAACACCAGCGCGGTCTTCGACGGCGAGATCGACGACTTCATCGAGGCCGGCATCCGCTGGCGGCGTGGACACGGCGCCGCCGACGCCTGATCCGGCGAGCCGTGGGCGGGTGCTGTGCCCCGCCACGTAGACTCTGTCGTCGGTCGGTCCGCCCCAGGCGGAACCCACAACGTGTCGTCTACCTCCGGCCGCGAGAGCCAGTGATCCGTTTCGAGAACGTCACCAAGTCCTACCCGGGCAAGCAACGCTCAGCACTGGGTTCTGTCACTCTCGAGATCGAGAAGGGCGAGTTCGTGTTCCTCGTCGGCGCCTCCGGGTCCGGCAAGTCGACCTTCCTCCGCCTGGTGCTGCGCGAGGCCCGACCCACCAAGGGCCGGGTCTTCGTCGCCGGCAAGGAGATCAACAAGCTCGCCAGCTGGAAGGTTCCCAAGCTGCGGCGGACGCTGGGCACCGTGTTCCAGGACTTCCGGCTGCTGCCCGACAAGACCGTCACCGAGAACGTCGCCTTCGCGCTGCAGGTGATCGGCAAGTCCAGGTCCGAGATCAACCGGGTCGTGCCCGAGACCCTGGAGCTCGTCGGCCTGGAGGGCAAGGGTCACCGGATGCCCGATGAGCTCTCCGGCGGCGAGCAGCAGCGGGTCGCCATTGCGCGCGCGTTCGTCAACCGCCCGATGATCCTGATTGCCGACGAGCCCACCGGCAACCTCGACCCCACCACCTCGGTCGGCATCATGAAGCTTCTGGACCGCATCAACCGCACCGACACCACCGTCATCATGGCCACGCACGACTCCGGCGTCGTCGACCAGATGCGCAAGCGGGTCGTCGAGCTCGAGGCCGGGCGGGTCGTCCGCGACCAGGCGCGCGGCGTCTACGGCTACCAGAACTGACGTTCACCGAACCCCGATCGAGGACTTCCTTCACTCATGGCCTTCCGCTCTATCCTCTCCGAGGTCGGCACCGGCATCCGACGTAACCTGTCGATGACGGTGTCGCTCGTCGTGACGATGACCGTCTCGCTGCTGCTGGCCTCTCTCGGTCTCCTCATGCAGACCCAGGCCGACCGTACCGAGGCCTACTTCGGAGACCGCCTGCAGCTGCAGGTGAACATGTGCACGCAGAACTCCAAGGCCGGCACCTGCGTGGGTGGCCGCGCAACCAACCAGCAGCAAGGTGCTGTCGAGGAGGCTCTCGACACCAATCCCGAGGTCAAGTCGTACACGATGCGCACGCCCGCGGAGAACTACGAGCAGGCCAAGCAGCTCCTCGGCCAGACCGCGACGGGGCGCAAGCAGCTCGAGACGGTCGGTCCGGAGGCGTTCCAGGTCTCGTACTTCGTGACCCTGCAGGACCCCAAGCAGTTCGACGGCGTCGTCAGCCAGGTTGCCGGGCTGGACGGCGTCAACAACGTCAACAGCCTGCGCGACCTCCTCGGCCCGCTGTTCAGCGCCCTGTCGATCCTGCGCTGGGCCTCCCTGGGTACGGCGCTGTTGCTCATCGTCGCGGCGATCCTGCAAGTCTCCAACACGATCCGGATGACCGCGTTCGCCCGTCGCCGTGAGATCGGCATCATGCGCCTCGTCGGCGCGTCGACCTGGCACATCCAGCTGCCGTTCATCTTCGAGTCCTCGTCGCCGCCGCCGTCTCGGCGGCACTCGCGTGCGGGGGGCTGGCAGCGTTCATGCACTTCGCGGTCTACGGCTACCTGCGGCCCACCCTCGGGCGGATCACCACCTGGGTGCGTTGGCAGGAGGCGTTCACCGTCGGCGCGTCGATCAGCGTCCTCGCCAT
>JACCZT010000064.1 GCA_013695785.1 Nocardioidaceae bacterium
GCCCGCAGGAAGAGGCGGGTGCGCTCGTGGGAGGGGTCCTTGAAGATCTGTTGCGGAGGCCCCTGCTCGATAGCGGCTCCGGAGTCGAACATCACCACACGGTCGGAGATCTCCTCCGCGAACCGCATCTCGTGCGTCACCATCAGCATCGTCATGTCCGTGCTGTGGGCCAGGTCGCGGATCACGGACAGCACCTCACCGATCAGCTCTGGGTCCAGGGCGGACGTCGGCTCGTCGAACAGCAGGATCTTGGGCCGCATCGCCATCGCCCGAGCGATCGCGACGCGCTGCTGCTGACCGCCTGACAGCTGGGGCGGCTTGTGCTCGAGGTGCTTGCTGAGGCCCACCATCTCCATCAGATCAGTCGCACGCTCTCGGGCATCGTCCTTTGACATTCCCAACACCTTGATCGGCGCCTCGATGACGTTCTCCATGGCGGTCATGTGCGGGAACAGGTTGAACTGCTGAAAGACCATGCCGATCTTGCGGCGGGTGACGCGCATCTGCTTGGTCTCCTTTGGTCGAGCGCCGTTCCGGGCGTCCCAGAGGCTCTGACCTTCGACGGTGACCAAGCCGTCGTCGGGAGTTTCCAGCGTCATCAGGATGCGAAGGATCGTGGTCTTGCCCGACCCTGACGGGCCGATGATCGACACCTTTTCTCCCGCGGCCACCTCGAAGTCGAGCGATCTCAAGACGTGGTTGGCGCCCCAGCTCTTGTCGACTCCGGCGAACGTGATCATGGAGCCGGAGCCAGAGTCGTGCGACTCGGCCGGTGCAGTCATTGCGACTCCTCAGTGAGCGGGTGCATAGCGGTGCTCCAATCTCTTCACACCGATCGAGGCGGTGTAGCTGATGATGAGGAAGAGCAGTCCGGCAAGAGTGAACGGCTCGAGGTAGCGGAAGCTGCTCGATCCGAGCGTGTTGGCTGCCCGCATCAGGTCGATGACGCCGATCGCTGACAAGACTGCAGAGTCCTTGAACATCTGGATCAAGTAGTTGCCCAGCACGGGGATCACGGACCTGACCGCCTGTGGGAGGACGACGCGGTTCCACGTCGAGCGGGGAGGCAGGCTCAGCGCGGTCGCTGCCTCCCATTGCCCGGTAGCCACGCCTTCGATGCCAGAGCGGTAGACCTCAGCGGTGTAGGCGCTGTAGTTCAGTCCGATCACCACGACGCCGGTGGCGAACGAGGAGAGCGTGACGCCGTACGCGGGCAGCACGTAGAAGGCGAAATATGCCTGGACCAGGAGCGGCGTGCCACGCATGAACAGCACATAGAGCGTGCACAGCTGGGACAGCACCGGGATCTTGGCGAATCGCACGACAGCCACGACCAGGCCCACGACCAGCGAGATGAGGAATCCGAGCAGTGTGAGCTGGACGGTCACCCACAGTCCTCGCAGCAGCACGGGGAGGATCTCCAGCGCGAACTCGTTGCTCCAGATCATGCCGGAATCGCGCCTTGACCACCGATCACGGGCTTCGTCAGAGCGGGTCGGCCGGACCTGTCGATGGCGAATCGTCCTTCGAGCCAGCGCGTGAGCAAGGAGAGCGCCATCGCGAGGATGAAGTACATCACCAGGATCACGGTGAAGATCGCCGTGGTCTCACCGGTCTCGTTGCGGATCGACTGGGCTGTGAACGTGAGATCGACGATGGTCACCAGTGAGACCAGGGATGTCGCCTTGAGCAGATCGACGAAGACGTTGCCGAACGGTGGCAGCATGGCGGGGATGGCCTGCGGGAGCAGGACGCGGCGCATCCGTTGAGCCGGACTCAGCCCGAGCGCGATGCACGCCTCGGTCTGCCCAGTGGGCCGGGTCACGATGGCTCCGCGCACCACCTCTGCCGCATACGCGCCCTCGTTGAGCCCCAGGACCAGCACTGCCGCAGCGATCGGAGTGAACTCGATTCCCAGGAACGGCAAGGCGTAGAAGAACCAGAACAGCTGAACGATCATCGAAGTACCCCGGAAGACCTCGATGAACACGTACGCCGGGGCGCGGAGCAACCAGAAGCGCGACAGCCGGGCCAACCCCGCGGCGAAGGCGACGACGAGTGTCAGCGCTATGCCCAGCATGGTGATGAGCAGCGTTGTCAGCAGGCCTCGACCGAGCAGCGGCGCATACTCGATGACTACGGACATCGGTTGTCCCCGTGTGCCGGGTGCAAACTCAGCCCTCGTTCTGGCACAGCTCTTCGGTGGTGACGCCGTCGGCCGCCGCTGCTTCGAATCCCCACTTGTCGAGGATGTCGGCGAACTCGGGGGTCTGTTTGAAGGCTTCCAACTCCTTGTTGTACTCCTCGACCATTGTGGTGTCGCCCGTGCGGAATGCCGCACCCGAGCCGGTCTTGGGAGCATCGGCGACGACATCGGTGACGTCGAAGCCGGAGTCGTCCTCGGCCAGCGCCTGCAAAGACAGTGTGGGCAGGAAGAACGCGTCGGCGCGACCTGCCTTCACCGCCTCGACGCCACTTCGGCCGTCGTTGACCCCTACCTGCTGGTCCGTCGGCACCTTGGCTGTGTTGAGGATGCCTTCCTCGAAGCCGCCAGGGAGAATGGCGATCTTGAGCTCGGGGTTGTCGAGGACGTCCTGCACCGCCTCGATGCCTTTGGGATTGCCTGGTGGCACGCCGAAAGACTCTGTGGAGACGATGACCGGTTCGGTGTACGAGACTTCGGCGCAGCGGGACTGCTTCATGAAAAGTCCGGCTGCGATGACGTCCCACCGACCGGCCTTCAGGCCCGGGATCATCGACTCGTACGGAGCTTGGACACCCTCGATGTCATCGATTCCGAGGCGCTTGGCAACAGCGCGAAGGACATCCGGCTCGGCGCCGGTCACGGTGCCGTCCGTCTCGAGCTTGGTGTACGGGGGCTCATTGCCGATCGCGACCCTCAGCACACCGGCTTCCCGGGCGCGTGCGAGCACGTCCTCATCGGTCCCTGCCTGCGATCCACCCGGCTCTGTGGTGCTGCACGCCGTCAGCCATCCCGCCAGCGGTGCAGCGACCAGCACGGCCCCCATGCCCCGAAGCGCCGTCCTGCGTGAAAGTTCGTTGGTCATCCAGACTCCGATCCTCGTCCCACCTTGCCGGCGCTGACATCTGCGACATCAGCCCCGACAGGCTGCGCCACGGGCAACATCCCGTGCCCAGAACGTATGACTCGTGTGTAGTATTGTCAACAATCTATCGAGGTTTGCGGAGGGAGCGACGTGGCGTACACGGTGGGGCTGCTCTATCCCGGTTACGGTGCGGAGGATGACTTCCCCGCCTTGGAGGCACGGCTCGACGGAGCGGTACGACTCCCCTTGGTACACACCTCGGTGGGCGAGGACGCGCACCGAGTCGATGCGCTGCTCGACCTCGGCGGCGCCGCCAGGTTGGCCGCCGGCGCACGAGCTCTGGCGGACGGCCACCATCTCGACTCGGCCATGTGGGCTTGCACGTCGGGGAGCTTCGTCTTCGGCTGGGACGGCGCTCGACAGCAGGTCGACGACCTCAGCGAGCTACTCGGTCTACCGGTGTCGTCCACCTCGATCGCCTTCGTCAATGCTGCGACAGCACTGGGTGTCAGCACGGTGGTAGTCGCCGCTTCGTACCCCAAGGACGTGGCCGACCACTTCGTCGAGTTCCTCTCCCTCGCCGGCATCGACGTGGCGACGATGAGTAGCCACGACATCTTCACCGCCGGCGAGGTCGGCCGACTCTCCAAGAACGATGTGCTGGCAATGGCAGCGGACTTCGACACCTCGAAGGCCGAAGCGTTGCTCATCCCCGACACAGCGATGCATTCCCTCGACTGGCTCGACGAGCTCGAAGCCGCTGCGAACCGGCCGGTGCTCACCGCGAACCAGGTCACAGTCTGGGAGGGGCTGAACCTCCTGGGACGGGTCCCAAGACTGGAAGGGATGGGGTCGCTGTTCGCATGCTAGGAACTCCATTCGCCAGACGGTCGCTGCTAGATTGTCAACCGTCCAATAGTTGACACTGGAGACGACCTTGACGCCTGCTGACCGCTTCATCGAACCGCTGGTCCGGGAGTCGACGCCCAGCATCATCGCCGACAAGCTGCGCAAGGCGATCGGTCATGGCGAGCTCAAGGCCGGCCAACAGCTCGGCGAGGCCGAGCTTGCGCGCGAACTCGGCGTGAGTCGCGGCCCCCTTCGCGAGGGCATGCAGCGGCTGACCCAGGAGGGTCTGCTCTTCTCGGTCCGCAACCGTGGGCTCTTCGTCATCGAGATGACGCCGGAAAACGTGCGCGACATGTACCTCGCCAGAAGTGCCATCGAACGGGCCGCGGCCGAGCAGATCTTCCTCCTCGACCCGGTCAGCGCCGGCGATGAGCTTCTCGATGTGACTCAGCAGATGGCGCGGGCGGCCGCACGTCAGGACATTGCAACGGTCAGTGACGCCGACATCGAGTTCCACCAGAGACTCGTCTCGCTGGCTCGAAGTCCACGGCTGACACGGATCCACAATACGTTGCTGACCGAGACGCGGATGTGCATTCATGCTCTCGAAGACACCTACCGGTCCTCCGACGAGCGCGTTGCTGAGCACCGAGGCATCGCCGAGGCGCTCACCTCGTCGGACCACGCACTTACCGACCAGCGGTTGGTTGCGCACATGGATGACGCGATTCTCCGGCTCGCGACCGCGGGGACTGGCCCAGGCCGCCTCGGGTTGGTGGACCAGCGATAACCGCACATGACGCTACGTGAGATCCCGCTCCAGCACGTCCGACCGGCGGCTCACGCTGGCAACCTCGACGCCTTGTTGGATCAACGGCGCAGCACCCGCGACTTCTCGCCTCAGTCCCTGAAGCTTTCGCATGTCGCGGACCTCGCGTGGGCGGCACAAGGCAGCACCACGGCCGGGACGCGAACGTGCCCGTCGGCGCACGCCCGCTACCCGCTCACCCTCACGGTAGTCGCCGGCAACGTCGCCGATCTCCCCACCGGGACGTACGCCTACGATGGCGAGCGTCACGTCCTGGCGCCCGTGGCCAGCGGGGACCACCGCGACGCTGTCGCTCGCACCACCCTCGCCGATCACGACTGGCTGTCCCGAGCCCCCGCGCTGCTAATGCTCAGCGGCGACCTGGCCTCGGCGAACGCGAGCTTCGCCGAGCAGCCGCCGCACGGTCGCCGAGGGGAACGCTACGTGTGGCTCGAAGCCGGGCATGCGAGCCAGAACGTCTACCTGCGAGCAGCCGAGGCCGGCCTCGGTGCTGTCCTCGTCGCGGGCTTCGATGATGACCGACTCATCGCGCTGAATCCCACGATCGTCCCCTCCGGACAGCACCCGCTTGCGCTGCTCGGGATCGGCCATCGCGCCGACCGCGTCCCAGCCTGAGCTGTTCTCACTGTCCGGCGAGGGCGATCCCGATGTACTTGGTCTCGAGGAACTCGTCGATGCCGACCGCGCCGCCCTCCCGTCCGAGCCCGGACTGCTTGACCCCGCCAAAGGGCGCGGCCGGATTTGACACGACGCCCTGGTTGAGGCCGACCATGCCGGTCTCGATCCCCTCAGCCACTCGGAGGGCGCGCCGCAGGTCGTTGGTGTACACGAACGCGACGAGACCGAACTCGGTGTGGTTGGCCGCCTCGATCACCTCCGCCTCGTCGGTGAACGCCGTCAGCGGCGCCACCGGACCGAAGATTTCCTCTGCCGCCATCCGGGCAGATCGGGGTACGTCGGTCAGCACGGTCGGGGGGTAGAAGTATCCCTTGCCGTCAGGCGTCTCGCCGCCGGTGAGGACCTTGGCACCGCGGGCGACGGCGTCCGAGACCAGTTCGCTGACCTTGTCCTGCGCCGCGTCATCGATGAGCGGGCCGACCTGCACGCCTTCGTCGACTCCTCTGCCGACCGTCAACCCAGCCATCTTGCTCGCGAGGCGCTTTCCGAACTCGTCGATGATCTTCTCATGCACGTACATCCGGTTCGCCGATGTGCACGCCTCTCCCATGTTGCGCATCTTGGCGGCGATCGCTCCCTCGACCGCCTCGTCGAGGTCGGCGTCCGGAAAGACGATGAACGGGGCGTTGCCGCCGAGCTCCATCGAGGTGCGGAGCACCTTCTCCGCGCACTGCTCGAGCAGAACCTTGCCCACCTTCGTCGACCCCGTGAAGGAGAGCTTGCGGGCGGACCCGGACCGGATCAGTGGTTCCATGACGTCATTGGCGTGTGTCGTCGTGACGATGTTGACCACACCGTCGGGGACGCCTGCTTCTGCGAGGATCTCTACCAGGGCCAGCATCGACAGCGGCGTCTGTTGGGCCGGCTTGATGACGCTCGTACAACCTGCCGCGAGGGCCGGCCCCAGCTTGCGCGTCCCCATCGCCATGGGGAAGTTCCAGGGGGTGATGAGCAGGCACGGCCCGACCGGCTGTTTGGCGACGAGGAATCGTGCGCCGCCCGCCGGTGCCACCTGGTATCCGCCGTCGATGCGGACGGCTTCGCCCGCGAAGTGGCGGAAGAACTCCGCCGCGTAGGCGATCTCGCCCTTGGCCTCGGCTATCGGCTTGCCCATCTCAAGCGTCATGAGCAGGGCGAGGTCGTCGATCCGCTCGTGCAGCAGGTCAAAGGCCCGCGTCAACATGTCGGCACGCACGCGTGGAGAGGTGGCTGCGAAGGACGCCCGGGCCGCGACGGCAGCTTCCAGCGCCGCTCGACCGTCGCCAGCAGAGGCGTCAGCCACTGCACACAGGACGTCGCCGGTGGAAGGGTCGAGCACGTCGAAGGTGGCTCCGTGCTCGGCATCGACCCAGCTCCCTGCTACGTAGAGCCGCTTGTGGACCCGGTCGACCACTCCGGCTTCAGAGGTGATGCTGGAACCGGCGCGGAGGGCCGCCTGTGTCGTAGTCATCTGAGCATCCTTCGAGCGAGCAGCCACGTGGCCCCGATAGCCTGCATGACGGGAATCTGAGTAGTATCAATTATTGTCAACAATCTACCAGAGGAGGTACTCGTGGCCGAGCTGTCGTCGGTACTCAAGCAGGCGACCGGGGTCGTCGCGGCACGAGGTCAAGGGGTGTACCTCTTCGACGAGGACGAGCGCAGATACCTGGACTTCACCGCCGGCATCGGCGTGACCAGTACCGGTCACTGCCACCCGCGCGTCGTCGAGGCCGCGCAGCAACAGGTCGCGACCCTGATCCACGGGCAGTACACCACCGTGATGCATCGCCCCTTGTTGGATCTCGTGGACCGGCTCGGCGAGGTGCTTCCCCCGGGCCTGGACCGGATGTTCTTCGCAAACTCCGGCTCGGAGGCGATCGAGGCCGCGCTGCGGCTGGTTCGACAGGCCACCGCACGACCCAACGTCATCGTCTTCCACGGTGGTTTCCACGGTCGTACGGTCGCTGCGGCGTCGATGACCACCTCGGGTACGAAGTTCCGCTCCGGCTTCAGCCCGCTCATGGGTGGCGTACACGTCTCCCCGTTCCCCGACCCAGGACACTTCGGCTGGCCGCTCGAGGAGTCGACCGACTTCGCCCTGAAGCAGCTCGACTACACGCTCCAGACACTCTCAGCACCTGCGGACACCGCGGCATTCCTCGTCGAACCCGTTCTGGGCGAGGGAGGTTACGTACCCGGTAACGAACGCTTCTTTGCGGGCCTGCGTGAGCGCGCCGACCGCCACGGAATCCTGTTGATCGTCGACGAGGTCCAAACCGGTTTCGGTCGCACCGGCGAGTTCTGGGGCGGCGACAACTTCGCACTGCGCCCAGACGTGCTCGTCACTGCCAAGGGCCTGGCCTCGGGCTTCCCGATATCGGCGATCGCCGCCAGCTCAGCGCTGATGGCGAAGGCATGGCCGGGCTCGCAAGGCGGCACCTACGGCGCCAACGCCGTCGCCTGCGCGGCCGCACTGGCCACACTGGACGTGATCCGCGACGAGTGCCTGGTCAAGAACTCAGCCGAACGCGGTGCGGAGCTCAAGGA
>JACCZT010000091.1 GCA_013695785.1 Nocardioidaceae bacterium
CGTAGGACAGGGTGCGCTGGTGGGCGCGTACCCAGGACACGGCTCCGATGGACCAGCGGTAGCCAAGGCCGACGAGGACGAACGGGATCCCGAGGCCGAGACAGTAGAAGAGGGTCAGCAAGGCACCGCGCCCGGCGGTGCCCTCCGTACCGGACAGCGTCAGGACGACGGCGAGGGTCGGTCCGATGCACGGTGTCCAGCCGAGACCGAACAGCGCACCGAGCAGCGGCGCGGCCGCCAACCCGACCGCGGGTACCCGGTGGATCCGAACGTCTCGGTTGAGCGCTGGAACGAACCCCATGAACGCCAGCCCGAGCGCGATCACGACGAGCCCCATGACGACCGAGATGGTCCGCTGGTACGGCAGCAGGTAGAAGCCGGCCGCGCCGAAGAACGTGCCGAGGGACACGAAGACGGCCGAGAAGCCCAGGACGAACAGGACGGTGCCGGCCAGCAGGCGCCCGCGGCCCGCCCCGGTGGCCTGACGATCGGCAAGGTCGGCGGCGGACAGCCCGGTGACGTACGACAGGTAGCCGGGCAGCAGCGGCACCACACACGGGGAGGCGAACGACACTAGCCCGGCGGCGAGCGCGATCGGGACGGCGAGCAGGAGCGAACCGGACTGCACCGTCTGTTGGAGCCAGTCGATCACGGCGTGCTGTCCTGTACATCGTCGACGAGGTCGATCAGTGTCGTGCGCGTCGTTGCGTCCAGGATGCGTGCCGCGACTCGCCCCTGGTCATCGATCACGAACGTCGTGGGCACCGCGGACGCCGGCAGCGAAGCGGCGAAACCGAGAAGGGTGGTGCTGCTCGGGTCGTCGATGCTGGGGTAGGTGATGCCGAACCGGGCCTCGAAGGCCCGGGCGGCTGACGGCTCGTCCCGGATGTTGATCCCGAGGAACTGCACGTCCTCGTCCTGCAGCGCCGCCGAGGCCGCGGCGAGCTCTGGTGCCTCCTCGCGGCAGGGGGTGCACCACGACCCCCATACGTTGACCACGACGGTCTTGCCGGTGTAGTCGGACAAGGCGACCGGGTTGCCCTCGAGGTCGTCACCCGCCAGCGCAGGGGCCCGCTCGCGGTCGCCAGGCTCGACGAGAGTGATCGCACCGTTGCCGCTGACGAATCCACCCGTCGCCTGGCTGGCCGCGTCGCCGGAGCACGCCGAAGCGGTGAGTAGCACGACGAGAGCGGCGATCGCGGGACGCCACCGCGAGGGGAGGGACAACGTCTCAGGCACCGCCGACGAACTTCTTGCGCAGCGCGGCCGGGATCAGGTCGCCGGCGGGCTCGTTGTAGGCGACCGAGACGATGGCGTCCCCCTCGAACGTGAACGAGGTGAGGCTGGCGAGCGAGCACTGCCGCTGGCGCGGGTCGTGGAAGTAGCGTCGGCGCTCCGCGGTCAGCCGCGCGATCCACACCGGCAGCTGGTGGGAGACGATGACCGCCTCATGGCCCTCTACCACCGTGCGCGCGTCGGTGATCGCCGCCAGCATCCGATCGGCGATCACGGTGTAGGGCTCGCCCCACGACGGCTTCCAGGGGTTGCGCACCATCCACCACGCCGACGGGTGCCGCAGGGCACCGTCGCCGACGCCGAACACCTTGCCCTCGAAGGAGTTGCCGGCCTCGATCACCCGCTCATCGGTGTGCACGTCCAGGCACAGCATGGTGGCGGTGGGAGCCGCGGTCTCCTGGGCCCGTTCGAGCGGGGAGGCGATCAGGCGGGTGACGTCGTGGTCGCTGTCGGCGAAGTACTGGCCCACCCGCTCGGCCATCTGCTGCCCAAGCTCGGACAGGTGGAAGTCCGGCAGGCGGCCGTACAGCACACCGGTGGGGTTGTAGACCTCTCCGTGACGCACCAGGTGGACGGTCGTGCGGATGGAGGACTCAGCCATGGGTGTGCCCCTGTCTGCTGGCTGCAGCTGCAGCGGCTGCTGCGACGGGAAGCGCCTCGGCGATGATGCCGAGGGCGCGGTCATCGTGAGCGTAGGAGACGAACCAGCTCTCGTACGAGCTCGGCGGAAGGTAGACGCCGGCGGCGAGCATCGCGTGGAAGAAGGCCCGGTAGCAGGAAGGATCCTGGGCCTGGGCGTCAACGAAGTTGCGGACGGGCTCGGTGCGGCCGAAGAAGATGCTGAACATGTTGCCGGCGGACTGGACGACGTGGGGCACGCCGGCCGCCTGGAGCGCCTGGCGGGCAAGCTGCTGGACAGCGTCCGCGGTGGCGTCGAGGGCCGCGTACACCTCTGGGGTGGCGAGCCGCAAGGTGGTGAGCCCGGCGGTCGTGGCGACCGGGTTGCCCGACAGCGTCCCGGCCTGGTAGACGGGACCGTCCGGCGCGAGCTGGCTCATCAGGTCCGCGCGCCCACCGAACGCCGCGGCGGGGAATCCCCCGCCCATCACCTTGCCGAACGTCATCAGGTCCGGGCGCCAGCCCTCGCGAGCACCGTCGAGTCCCCACTGTCCGCAGCGGCTGACCCGGAAGCCCGTCATCACCTCGTCGCTGACGAATACGGCCCCGTTGTCCTGACAGGTCTTCGCCAGGTGGGCGTTGAAGCCCGGTTCGGGCGGGACGGCCCCCATGTTTCCCGCCGCGGCCTCGGTGATCACGCAGGCGATCGAGTCGCCGTGCTCGGCGAAAGCGGCGTCCACGGCATCAGGGTCGTTGTACGGCAGCACCAGAGTCTGGGCCGCTGACGCCGCCGGTACGCCCGGTGTGCCGGGCACGGCGAAGGTCACGAGGCCGGACCCGGCATCGGCCAGCAGCGAGTCGACGTGGCCGTGGTAGCAACCGGCGAACTTCACGACGAGGTCCCGCCCGGTGCAACCCCGCGCCAGCCGGATGGCAGACATCGTTGCTTCTGTCCCGGAGGACACCATGCGCACCAGCTCGACCGGCGTACGACCGACGATCTCCTCGGCAAGGGCGACCTCGGGCTCGCTGGGTGTACCGAACGACGTGCCGCGACCGGCGGCCTCGCGCACGGCCGCGACCACGGCGGGGTGGGCGTGCCCGAGCAGCATGGGGCCCCAGGACCCGACCATGTCGACGTAGGTGTTGCCGTCGGCGTCAGTGAGGTACGCCCCAGAAGCCGCACGCATGAACCGGGGCGTGCCACCGACGGCGCGGAAGGCGCGCACCGGGGAGTTCACCCCACCGGGCGAGACGGCCTTCGCCCGGGTGAAGAGTGCCGCCGACGCGGGCACCGCCCCGGCGTTCGTTGCGGGCACGGACGGAGCTCCGGCGGCGGTGGTCACCCATCCATTGTCACCGACCGCCTGACTCAGCACCGGGCGGCCTTGTGGCCTTCGGGCAGCGGGCGATTTTCCTCGTCGGTGCGGCAGCGACCCCGCAGTGGCTGTAACCTGCGGTTACCTGGCTGCGGGTCACGACGCGCGTACCTGGATTCACGACCCGGAGGGGAGCTCATGGCACGACACAAGCAGTCGCGTCGGCGGACGGCTCACCTCTCCCGCTGGCAGAAGGCCGGTGCTGCGATCCCGGTTGCTCTGCTCGTCGGTGCGTGGACCGCCGCGATCACCAACCCCGCCGGTCTGGCCTCGGCCTCCAACGACCAGGAGCAGACAGACCCCGGAGTGCCAGAGGTCCCGACGACAGCCTTCGGACAGCCGGCGAGCGTCCAGGCGAAGGGGGCATCACCGACGGGCATCGACCGCAAGGCCGGCCCGCGAGGCACCATCTCCACGTTGTCCTCCAACGGCATCCCCGCCGCCACCCTGCTCGCCTACAAGCGCGCCGAGACGCTCTTGGCAGAGGCCGACCCGGCGTGCGGCCTCCCATGGACCTTGGTCGCCGCCATCGGGCGGGTCGAGTCCGACCACGGCCGCTTCGCCGGCAACCGCGTCGGCGCAGACGGGGTCTCCAGGCCGGGGATCTACGGCGTCCCGCTGGACGGCAGCGACAACACGGCCAGCATCGGCGACACCGACAACGGCGCGCTGGATGACGACCCGGTCTGGGACCGCGCGGTCGGACCCATGCAGTTCATCCCCTCCACCTGGGACGTCGTCGGCGTCGACGCCAACGGCGACGGCGACAAGAACCCCCAGGACGTCAACGACGCAGCGTTGGCCAGCGGCGTCTACCTGTGCGCTGGCACCGGCGACCTCTCCGACGACGCGGGCGCCCGGAGCGCTGTCACGCGCTACAACCACTCCACGTCGTACGTCGACCTGGTGCTCTCGATCGCGCGGGCGTACGCCGCCGGCGACTTCAGCCAGACGCCCAACAATCAGGTCAGCCCCACCACGCTGACGAGCCAGAAGAACGACCAGACGCTCCCCAAGTCCGTGCGTGATCCCAAGGATGCCAAGAAGGCGATCAGGTCTGACGGCCCGAGCAGCGGTGGCCCCGGTGGCGGCGACACCAGTGCACCTGATGACGACGGCTCCGCGACTCCGGGCGACGACGGCTCCGCGACTCCGGGCGACGACGGCGGCGGCGACGGCAGCACTCCCGCCGGCAACAACGGCGGTGGCGACCCAGACAACAACACCGGCGGTGGCGACGACAACAACACCGGCGGTGGCGGCGGTGGCGGCGGAGGCAACAACGATCCTGTCGAGGATGTCACCGAGCCAGTGGTGAGGACGATCGTGGACGCTTCTCTGGCGGCCTCGATGTGCGCCGATGAGCTCAGGAATCAGTACGGCGAGGCTCCGCAAGAGGCGATCAACAGGTGCGCTGGTCGACTGGTCGGCAAGACTGTCGAGAACGCTGAAGCATGGTCGGCGGTGTCGTCGATGGCTTGGGCGGACTCATCGACGACCTCCTCGGCGGGCTCCTCGGGCGCTAGGCCGAGCCAACCGCCGGCAGCCTAAGCCATGCGCGCCATCAGCTTCTCCGAGTACGGCGGACCCGAGGTTCTGCGCGAGGTCGACGTCGACAGTCCTGAGCCGCGAGCGGACCAGGTTCGCGTCCAGGTGCGCGCCGCCGGCGTCAACCCGTTCGACTGCAAGCTGCGCGCGGGTGCTTTCGCCGGGCAGATCCGGCTGCGCCTGCCCCACGTCCCCGGCGCAGAGGTGGCCGGGGTGGTGGACGCGGTCGGGCGGGACGTCGCGGGCACGCAGGTCGGAGACCCGGTCTTCGGGTGGGCAAAGAGCGGGGGCTACGCCGAGCGGGCCACGTTGTCGACCTTCGCCGACGTACCAGCGGGCCTGTCGTGGGTCGATGCCGCCGCGTTGCCCGTGGCTGGCGAGGCGGCGAACCGTGCACTGGAGACGTTAGGACTCCGGGCCGGTGAGACCCTGCTCGTGCACGGTGCCGCCGGAGCCGTCGGCACGATCGCGGTGCAGCTGGCGTTACGCGCGGGGGCAACGGTCGTCGGCACGGCCGGGCCGTCCAACCAGGAGGATCTGACCGCGCTGGGGGTGACCGCAACGGTCTACGGTGATGGCCTTCTCGACCGGGTGCGGCAATTGGCGCCGCAGGGTGTGGACGCGGTGCTGGACATCGCCGGCAAGGGCGCGCTGCCCGCGTCGATCGAGCTTCGCGGCGGCACCGACAGGGTCGTCACGCTGGCCGACCCTGCTGCCTCCTCACTCGGCGTCGCTTTCCTTGCGGGCACCGACAGCGGTCAGACCGCCCAGCTGCTGGCAATGCTTGCCGGGGCGGTGCGAGCAGGACAGCTGGCCCTGCCGACCCCGCGGACGTTCGGGCTCGCTGCCGCGGCCGACGCTCATACGCTCAGCGAGCGCGGAACTGGCCGGGGCAAGATCGTCCTGGACCTGACGCCCTGATCCGGGCCTCAGCGCCGGTGCAGGCGCTGAGCGACCTCGGTCGCCCAGTACGTCAGCACGATGTCGGCGCCGGCTCGCCGGATGGAGACGATGGTCTCGTCGATGGCGCGTTCACGGTCGATCCAGCCATGGGCGGCCGCGGCCTCGACCATGGCGTACTCCCCCGAGACGTTGTACGCCGCAACCGGTACGTCGACCGCCGCCCGCACCGCGACGAGCACATCGAGGTAACCGAGTGCAGGCTTGACCATGACGATGTCGGCGCCCTCGGCGACGTCGAGGGCGGTCTCGCGCAACGACTCGACGATGTTCGCCGGCGCTTGCTGGTACGTGTGCCGGTCCCCCCGCAACGAGGATCGCACCGCCTCGCGGAACGGACCGTAGAACGCCGAGGCGTACTTCGTGGCGTAGGCCAGGATCGACGTGTCTGCAAACCCGGCAGCATCGAGCGCGGTCCGGATCGCACCGACCTGCCCGTCCATCATGCCGCTGGGTCCGACCATCTGGGCGCCGGCCTGCGCCTGGGCGACACCCATCTGTGCATAGATCGCCAACGTGGCGTCGTTGTCGACGCGGCCACGGTCGTCCAGTACACCGCAGTGCCCGTGGTCGGTGAACTCATCGAGACACAGGTCGGACATGACGACGAGGGCGTCGCCGGCCTCGCTGACGGCGTCGGCAATCGCGACGTTCAAGATGCCATGCGGGTCGAGCCCTGCCGAACCACTCGCATTCTTGTGCTCAGGTATCCCGAACAACATCACCCCGCCGAGGTCGGCCTCGGCGGCGTCGGCGACTGCCTTGCGGGCGGAGTCCCGCGTGTGCTGCACCACGCCCGGCATGCTGGAGATCGCTCGCGGCTCAGCAAGTCCTTCAGCCACGAACATGGGCAACACCAGCTGTCGCGCCTCGACTGTGGTCTCGGCCACCAGCCTGCGTACCGCAGCAGAGGTACGCAGGCGACGCGGCCGTTCGACCGGGAAGGCCACCTCAGTTGGCCCGGCGACGCGGCGCCGGGCGACGCTCGGACGGCTTTGTCACCGGCTCTCCTGCCTCCAGCAGCGCCAGCCGACGGGCTGCACCGAAGTCTGCCAGAGCGTCGGCGAGCACCTCCGCCGACGGTGTCTCGGCCTGGACGTCCACCCGCAAGCCGTGCTCCTCGGCAGTCTTGGCGGTGGCCGGGCCGATGCACGCGATGACCGTCGACGGGTGCGGCTTGCCCGCGATCCCGACCAGGTTGCGCACGGTCGAGGACGAGGTGAACACGACGGCGTCGAACTTGCCGGTCTTGATCGCCTCGCGCGTGGGCGCAGGAGGCGGGGCGGCGCGGACGGTCCGGTAGGCGGTGACGTCATCGACCTCCCATCCCAGTCCGCTGAGCCCTGCGACGAGCGCCTCGGTCGCGATGTCGGCGCGCGGCAGGAACACCCGGTTGATCGGGTCGAGAAGGTTGTCATACGGCGGCCAGTCCTCCAGCAGGCCGCGGGCCGACTGCTCGCCGCTGGGCTGCAGGTCGGGGCGGATCCCCCAGGCAGTGATGGCCTCGGCGGTCTTGTCCCCGACGGCGGCGATCTTCAGGCCCGAGAACGCGCGGGCGTCCAAGCCGTACTCGTCGAACTTCTCGCGGACCGCCCTGACGGCGTTGACGCTGGTGAACGCGACCCACTCGTAGCGGCCCTCGACGAGTCCCCTGACGGCCTTGTCCATCTGCTGGGGATTGCGCGGTGGCTCCACCGAGATGGTCGGCACCTCCTCGGAGATGGCACCGTAGCCGCGCAGGCGCGTGGTCAGGCTCGCGGCCTGTTCCTTGGTACGAGGCACGAGCACCCGCCAGCCGAACAGCGGCTTGGTCTCGAACCAGGACAGCGCCTCCCGCAGATCCACGACGTCGCCGACGACGGTGACCGCCGGTGCGGACATCTTGGCGGCCTTGGCGTCGGCGTCGATGTCAGCGAGGGTCGAGACGACGGTGAACTGCTGGGTCGTGGTGCCCACGCGGGTCATCGCGACGGGCGTGCTGGGCGGGCGACCGGCCGCGATCAGGCCCGCCGCGACCTCGTCGATCGTGGTGACGGCAGACAGGACCACGACGGTCTGGTCACCGGAGTACGGCGTCCAGTCCACCTTGGACTCACCCATCCGCACCACCGCCACCTCGCGGCGCGTACGCGTGGTCAGGGGAACCCCCGCGTACGCGGGCACGGCGGTGACCGAGGACACGCCGGGCACTATCTCAAAGGACATCCCCGCCTTGTGACACGCTTGCGCCTCCTCCGGCCCGGTGGAGTAGGTGAACGGGTCACCGGCGAGCAGCCGCACGACGCGGACACCGGTCTTGGCGTGCTTCACCACCAGTCGGCCACGGGCGGCCGGCGTCAGAACCGAACCATCCTCGGCGAATCCGCCGTCCACGATCTGGGCACCGTTGGTGACGAGCTCGGCCTGCTCGGACAGCTCGGTGATGACGATGTCCGCTGTCTCGATCAGCTCGGCGGCGCGGACTGTCAGCAGGCTGGCGTCCCCGGGACCGGAGCCGACGAAGCTGACGTGTCCCAGTGGCCGGCGTGGCGCAGTTGCTGCGTCGACGCCCGCAGTGCTCGCGGTCGACGTCACCGCCTTTACCGAAACGGTCTTGGACGGGGTTCGGGTGGCGGCGGAGCCAGGCACGATGTCGCTCGTTTCAAGGGTTGCCGTTGCGGTGGTCACTGTTGTCTTCTTCCTCGTCTGCCTCAGGGGTCGAGCAGTCATGAGACGGCCTCCTTCATGAGGGAGGACGCGCCTTCGGCGAGCATCTCGAAAGCGAGACGCGCACCGGTCGCGACGGCATCGTCAGGCGACCCCGTCGTGGACATCTTGATGGTGGGTGCGCCGGAGATGTCTCCGACGAAGGCGCGCAGCCACAGCTCGTCGCCGTCGTCTCCGAGGGCGAGGTCGCCGAGGGCACCGACCGGAGCCGAGCAGCCGGCCTCGAGCGTGGCGAGGAGGCTGCGTTCGGCGCTGACGACGAGACGGGACGCGGCGTCCTCGAGAGCATCGTGCAGCAGGTGCTCAACCGTGACGTCGTCGGCGCGGCACTCGCAGGCCAGTGCGCCCTGGCCGGGCGCCGGGAGCATCTGCAGGGGGTCGAGCACCTCGGTGGCCTCGTCGAGGCGCCCGAGCCGCACCAGGCCGGCGCGAGCGAGCACGACCGCGTCGACGATACCTTCGCGCACCCGGTTCATGCGGGTGTCGACGTTGCCACGGATCGGCACGACCTCGACGCCGAGGCCGAGTGCATTGATCTGGGCGGCACGACGCGGCGACCCCGTGGCGACCGTCGCCCCGTGCGGCAGACCCGCCAGGGTCAGACCGTCCCGAGCGACGACCACGTCCCTGGGGTCCTCGCGGGCGGGGATGGCGGCCAGGCTCACCGCCGGGTCAGGCGTCGTCGGGAGGTCCTTGAGGGAGTGGACGGCGACGTCGATACGACCGGCGACGAGCGCATCACGCAACGCGGAGACGAATACGCCTTGTCCACCGAGCTCGGTCAGCAGGCGGGTGCTGCGGTCGCCTTCGGTGGAGATCTCGACGAGCTCGGTCTCCTGGCCGGTCCGGTCGCGCAGCTGCCGGGCGATGTTGGCCGACTGGGCGGTGGCGAGCGCGCTGGCGCGGGTGCCGATGCGCAGGACGGTCACGTGTCATCACCACCGGGGGGGACGACGCGGGTGACGGCATCAACAGCCGACGGGTCGAGCGCGAAGAGCTCGGCGAGCGCATCGGCGTAGGTGATGCCGTCCGGCTGCCCGGCGAGCTCCTTGATGCGCACGGTAGGAGCGTGCAGAAGCTTGTCGGCGACCCGTCGCACCGTCTGGGCGACGTCGGCTGCAAGGTCGTCCGAGAGCTCGGGTCGGCGGCTTCGGAACCTGTCGAGCTCTGACTCGACCACCTCGGTGGCCATCGAGCGGAGCGCAACCACCGTCGGAGTGACGCGAGCGGCGTTTCGCGCTGACACGAATGCGGCGACCTCGCTGGCGACGATCCGGCGCACCTCACGCAGGTCGGTCGCGATCTGCTCGCCGGCGAGCGACTCGGCGACCTCGGCCAAGCCGATGATGGCCACGCCAGGCAGCTCGGCGGCCTCCTCGGCGACGTCCCGCGGGAGGGCGAGGTCGACCAGGACGTACGGAGCACCATCGGCAGGTCGAAGGGCCACGCCGCGCGCCACCTGGGTGGCGTCGACGACGACCCTCATCGCCCCGGTGCAGGAGAAGACGAGGTCGCTGTGCGCCAGCTCGTCGCCGAGGTCGCCCCACGCGGCACTGCGGCCACCGACGGCTTCGGCGAGCCGCCGGGCGCGTTCTGGGGTGCGGTTGATGACGACGATGTCGCGTGCGCCACCTCGCAGGCACGTGGTGGCACTGAGCGCGGCCATGGCGCCGGCACCGACCACGACCACGCGCGACCTCGCCAGGTCGACGCCGAGCCGCTCGGCGCGCTCGACCGCGGCCGACACGACCGACGGCCCGACCTGGTCGATCCCGGTCTCGGCGTGGCCACGCTTGCCGATGCGCAGGGCCTGCTGGAACAGCAGGTTGAGGGCGGCACCTACGGTGCCCTGGTCCTGGCTGCGTTGTAGCGCGTTGCGGACCTGACCGAGCACCTGGCTCTCGCCCACGACCATCGAGTCCAGGCCCGCGGCGACGGAGAACAGGTGCGCGATGGCAGCGTCATCGTAGTGGACATAGAGATGGCGCAACACGTCATCGCGCGCGAGACCGGCCTGCTCGACCAGGAGGGCGGACACGTCCTCGACACTGCCGTGGAAGCGCTCGGCCTCGACGTACACCTCGACGCGGTTGCAGGTCGAGACCACCACCGACTCGGTGACGTGCGGCGTCTCGACAGCGCGGTGCAACAGCTTAACCACGCCGTCCTCGTCGAGGGCGACGCGTTCGAGGGTCGAAACCGGAGCGGTACGGTGGGACACCCCGACGACGAGGACACTCACAGCGTCACCACCTCATCTGAGACGGCAAGCTGCGTACCACCGTGGGCCTTGCGCTGCTCGTGGTAGGCGAGGATCTGCAGCTCGATGGACAGGTCCACCTTGCGCACGTCGACACCTGGCGGAACCGTGAGCACCGACGGTGCGAAGTTCAGGATGCTCGTGACACCGGCGGCGACAAGCCGGTCGACCACTCCCTGTGCGGCCGATCCCGGCGTGGCGATCACGGCGATCGAGACGGCCTCTCGCGCCACGATGCTGTCGAGGTCGTCCATCGAGGAGATGACCAGGTCACCCAGCTGCTCTCCGACGCGGGCCGGGTCACCGTCAAGGAGGGCGACGATCCGAAACCCACGGGAGCTGAACCCGCCATAGTTGGAGAGCGCCTGGCCAAGGTTGCCGATCCCGACGATGAGGACCGGCCAGTCCTCGGTCACTCCGATCTCGCGGGCTATCTGGTAACGGAGGTACTCCACGTCGTACCCGACGCCCCGCGTGCCGTACGAACCGAGGTACGACAGGTCCTTGCGCAGCTTCGCGGAGTTGACGCCGGTCGCGGCTGCGAGCTGCTCGGAGGACGCGGTGCGCATCCCGCGCTCGGCGAGGCCGGTGAGGGCGCGCAGATAGATGGGCAGTCGCGCGATCGTCGCCTCGGGGATGCCGCGGTCGACATCGTCCGGGGGGGTCGCCGAAGGGCGCATGTGTGTCACTTCGCTCCTGAACCGCACGGCTGAGGATTTTCGCCCGTCGTTCGTCGAAGCAGCCGCTCGGTCAGTCAACTGTAGGAGTTTGTGAACGCGAGAACAAAATCCAGCGTCGCGCAGGTGGCGCAGATCACCGGGTCAGCGCTTCGCGCAGGCGCACCGGGTCGACCCGCCAGAAGTCGTGCCGTCGACCGTCGACGAACGTCACCGGGATCTGCTCGGCGTAGTCGCGCAGCAGGGCGGGATCGGCGCTGATGTCGCGTTCGGCCCACTCCACCCCTACCTCAGCACACACCGAGCCGACCACCTCGACCGCGACCTCGCACAGGTGGCAGCCGGGCTTGGTGAGGACTTCGACCCGCACGTGTCAGTCCAGACCGAGCGTGTCGCGTCGGGCAACGGCGCGCAGCCGACCCTTGGCGACCTTGCCGGTCGCCGAGTGCGGGAGGCCCGAGATCACCGTGATGTGCCCCGGCCACTTGAACCGGGCCAGCCTGTACTCGCAATGGTTGCGAATAGTCGAGGCGAGCTCGTCCGGGCGTTGCGAGGCGTCGGCGGCAACGACGAAGGCCTGCACGGCCTCACCGGTCTCGGCCGTCGGCACCCCGATCACCGCTGCCTCGGCGACCGACGGAAGCTCGGCGATGACGTCCTCGACCTCATGCGGGTAGACGTTGAACCCCGAGACGATGACCAGCTCGCGCAGCCGGTCCACCAAGCTCAGGTCACCGTCTGCGTCCACGATGCCGACGTCACCGGTGGCGAACCACCCGGCGGCGTCGGGGCCGCCGCTGCCGTCCGGCCAGTAACCGCTGAACAGGTTGGGGCCGCGTACCCAGATCTCGCCGGGATCGCCGGGGTCCGCGTCCCCACCGGAGGCGTCGACGATCCGGATGTCGATGCCCGCGAGCGCGGAGCCGACCGACCCGGGCTTGGCGTTTCCGTCGGGCCGTCGGCCGTGCCCGGCGAGGGTCACGGTCAGCACCGGAGCGGTCTCGGTGAGGCCGTACCCCTGCTCCACCACGACCCCGCTGGACCGGGCGAACAGTGCCGCGAGCTCGGGATCGAGCGCGGAAGCGCCGCACATGACCTGCCTGACGCCGGCCAGCTTTTCGCGCAAGTCGTCGCGGCCTGCCCAGGCGGCGATGACCGGCGGCGCGAGCGGGATGTTGGTGACGCCCTCGGCCTGCACGAGATCAAGCGTCCCGGTCGGATCGAACCTGTCGGCGAGCACCACCCGCACACCCTGGCGGACCGCGGTGCCGAGGACCCCGTTCAGCCCGTAGATGTGGAACAACGGCAGCAGCCCCAGGACGACGTCGTCGGGGGTGATGACCGGCGGGTCGAGAGCCGCGACCTGTTCGACGTTGGCGAGCATCGCACGGTGGCTGAGCATCACGCCGCGTGGTTGGCCGCTGGTCCCGGAGGTGTAGAGCAACGTCGACAACGCCTCGTCGTCGACCGGCGCAATCGTTTCCGGCCCGTCGTCGCGGGCGGCGACCACCTCATAACCGACCTCGCCGGATCGCTCGCCCCCACCGACGACGACGAGGTGCGGGACCACCGAACCGGCCCGTAACGCCTCGTCGGCGCCAGCCAGCACCTCGGCGAGGCTCTGCGCCGCCTCGCGAACGATCGAGACGTTGCTCGCCTCGCAGAACACGACCCTGCTGCCGGAGTCAGCGATCATCCGCACCAGCTCGCCGGTGGTGGAGCGAGGGTTCATCGGGACGACGACGAGACCGCGGCGTGCCGCGCCGAGGAACGCGGCCACGAACTCGATCCGGTTGCTCAGCACGATCCCGACCCGGTGCCCTGCCACCAGACCGCGCGCGGACAACCAGCCGGCAACCGCGTCTGCCTGCGCGTCGAGCTCGGCCCAGGTGAGCCGACGACGGTCGCCGTACCCCTCGACGAGCCCGACCGCGTCGGGGGTCATCGAGGCACGCTCGCGCAGGACCTCGCTGATATTGACCGCCATGAAAGAAGTCTTCCACAGGCGCCGCCGACAAAACCGTTACGCTCGACCCCGTGCCCCGCGCGTCGTCCCGCGACCGACCGGTCAACCTCCGGTCGCGGTCGATCCTGGCTGGTCAGGCCTCTGCTGCGGCTGCGGAGGTGGAGTTCGCTCTCGTCGGCGCACCCGAGCCCACGGTCGCGGCCTTCTTCGACGTCGACAACACGCTCATGCAGGGCGCCTCGATCTTCCATCTCGCCCGGGGGCTGCACCGGCGCAGGTTCTTCACCACCGCAGACATCGCCAAGGCCACCTGGCAGCAGATGTACTTCCGGATCATCGGCGTCGAGGATCCTGACCACGTCGCCGAGGCGCGGTCCTCGGCCCTGGCGTTCATCGCCGGCCACCGGGTCGACGAGCTTGCCGAGGTCACACACGAGATCTTCGACGAGACGATGGCGCACCGGATCTGGCCGGGCACCCGGGCTCTGGCCCAGATGCATCTCGACGCCGGAGAGCGGGTCTGGTTGATCACTGCCGCTCCGGTCGAGATCGCCACCATCATCGCGCAACGTCTCGGCGTCACCGGTGCCCTCGGGACGGTCGCGGAACAGATCGACGGTGTATACACCGGGAAGCTGGTCGGCGAGATGCTGCACGGCGGGGCCAAGGCGGAGGCGGTCCGTGCGATCGCCGAGCGCGAAGGGCTCGACCTCGGACGTTGCGCCGCCTACTCCGACTCCAGCAACGACCTGCCCATGTTGTCGCTGGTGGGTGCGCCGTGCGCCATCAACCCTGACCTGCGCCTACGCGAGCACGCACGCGCCAACGGCTGGCGGGTCCACGACTACCGCACCGGTCGCAAAGCCGCCCGCGCCGGGGTGCTCACCGCGGCCGGTGTCGGAAGCGTCGTCGGCGCCGTCGCCGCTGGAGCAGCGGTCCGGCGCCGGCTGCGCTGACCCTTCGCATTCGGGTGTCGCCACCGACCCAGGGCGCTTACGATCGACACGATTGCGGGAGGGCGCCCGAATGGATGCGTCGTGGACGAGGTTGCATGCTGCGGTCCGTCACGCCCAGCGACTACTGCCCCCCGCTGGAGCTGAGCTGGCGATCGCCCTCTCCACCGCCTACGGCGCCCCCCGGGTCAGCGGCTCCAACTTGTCGCCAGAGCCCGACGACGATGGTGGCGAGACCCGGATCATGGCCCTCGTCGACCTGGCGTGTGCTGGTGACGCCGAAGCGTTCGGTCAGCTCTACGACCACTACCTTCCCGGCATCTACCGGTTCGTCTACTACCGCGTCGGTTCACGCAGCCTCGCCGAGGACCTCACCAGTGAAACGTTTACCCGGGCACTGCGCTCGGTCAGCAGGTTCCAGTGGCAGGGCAAGGACTTCGGCGCCTGGCTCACGACCATCGCGCGAAATCTCGTGACGGACCACTACAGGTCGAGCCGGTCCCGGCTGGAGATCGTGACGGACGTGGTCCCCGAGAGTCCCAGCACTACCGCAAACCCCGAGGACGAGGCGCTCGGCACGCTCACCAGCGTCGCGCTCATGGACGCGGTCGCGGGGCTGCCCCCCGAGCAGCGCGACTGTCTGCTGATGCGGTTCGTGCAAGGCCTTTCGATCACCCAGACCGCGACCGCGCTCGGTCGCTCCGAGGGCGCAGTCAAGCAGCTACAGCTGCGCGCCGTACGCAAGCTCGCCCGGGTGCTGCCGAGGGAGGCGGTCCTGTGAACGCCAACGTCGCGGACGTCGCGACCCAGATCCGTAACGTTTCGGTCCGCAGTCTCGTTGAGCAGCCTGAAGGGATCGGCCGATGAGTCCATGGGAACAGCGCCGGGCCGACGTGTTCGCCGACGCTCTCGAGAGCCGCGCGACCGCAGCAACGTCAGCGCCCGCGACCGCACGCCTCGTCGGCGTCGCGCGCTCGATCAGGGACGCGTCGCTGGAGTCGCCCGACGGTCAGTTCGCCGTCGCGTTGCGCGAACGGCTGATGGCTGAGGCGCCGCACGCGCTGAGCCCTCAGCGGGTCGTACACGTCAGGCCCGTTCGCGATCCCATGGCGACCGGCACGCCGGGGCGTCAGCGGCTCGCTGCCGCGTCAGCCGTGCTGGCCGTTGCCGGTGGGTCCTTCGGGCTCGTCACCGCCAGCGCCCAGGCGCTTCCCGGTGACGCGTTGTACTCGGTCAAGCGTGGCGTCGAGCAGACCGACCTTGCGCTCCAGCGCGGCGACGGTGCTGAGGGCCGCACCAACCTGCAGCACGCCGGCGAGCGGCTGGCCGAGGTCGAGGCGATGGTCGAGGACGGCACCGTCGACAGCCAGGAGTCCGCGCTGGCCGCAGAGGCACTCGAAGACTTCACCTCCCAGGCGGACGCCGGCGCCAGGGAGTTGCTCGAGGCCTACGCCAACGGCCGGGACGCTTCGGCGATCACCGAGATCTCCGATTTCAGCCTGGCCTCGAGCAGCAGCCTGGCAGGCCTGTCCAAAGCACTCCCCCAGTCCACTGGTCCCGCTTATGCGGAGGCGGCCGGAATGGTCACCGAACTGAGCAGGGCCTCGTCCAGGATCTGCGCCTCCTGCCGTACCTCCGGGCCCGCTTCCCCTCAGCAGGAGCTGGTCGACCGCGTCGAGGATCTTGCTGCCACCGGACAGCCGATGGCCACGCCGGGACCGGTGAGCGATCTCCTCGGCCAGCCCGATGACCGTCAACGGGCGGACGACCCGCAACGCGACGTGCCGTCGGACTCGCTCCCGGACGCCTCGCTCCCGGACGCCTCGCTCCCGGACGACTCCCAGCCGGACGACTCGAAGTCGGCGGCAGACCCCGAGCCGGACGGGACAACGACCAAGTCCGACGATGAGCCGCGCAGTGACGAGCCACAGGACGATCCCGACGAGGACCCTGCAGGTGAGACCACCGGGGTTCTGTCGCCTCTGCTCGACAACCCGCTCGGCGGCGGCGAAGGGGACGACGACGACGCGTCTGGCGGGCCGCTCGGCAGTCTGCTCGGCCGCTGACGCGACCGGCCGGCGGCCCGGCCGGCGCCCGCACCTGTGATGCGACCTAGAAGAACGGGTGCCCGCGATCGACGAGCAGGGAGTAGAGCGTCTGTTGGATGGTCTCGCGCACCTGGTCGGTGACGTTGAAGACAAGCATCGGGTCGTCGGCGGCTGACTCTTCGTATGCGTCGGTGCGGATCGGCTCCCCGAACTCGATGATCCACTTGCTCGGCAGCGGGACGAGACCGAGCGGCCCGAGCAGCGGGAAGAGTGGAGTGATGGGGACGTACGGCAGCCCCAGCAACCGCGCGAGGGAGGGGATGTTGCCCACCATCGGGTAGATCTCCTCGGCGCCGACGATCGAGACGGGAACGATCGGCACTCCGGTGCGCATCGCCGCAGAGACGAAGCCGCCGCGACCGAACCGCTGGAGCTTGTATCGCTCGGCGTAGGGTTTGCCGACACCTTTGAAGCCCTCGGGCCAGACACCGGCCACCTCGCCTCGGCGCAACAGCCGCTCGGCGTCCTCGTTGCAGGCGAGGGTGGCGCCCGTCTTGCGGGCCAGCTCGCCCACGAACGGCAACGAGAACACGAGGTCGGCGCCGAGCAGACGCAACGTGCGCCCGCCGTGGTCGTTGACCGCGAGCATCGTCATCGCGGCGTCGAGCGGAATCGTGCCCGAGTGGTTGCCGACGATCAGCGCCCCACCCTCGCGTGGGATGTTCTCTGCGCCGCGTATCTCGGTCCGGAACCACGTGCGCGACATCGGCCGGAGCATCGCCATGGCGATCTCCTGGATCTGCGGGTCGAGTCCGAAAGGATCGACTTCGTAGTCCCCGGTGACCCGCTTGCGCAGCTGTGCCACCAGGACGGCCGAACGGGCCTCCCAGTCCTCGCCGAGCACCTCCTGTGCCGCCGCCAGGAGAGCGGCGATCCAGTCACCGACGGGTATGTCGTCGGTGCCATCGGCACCCGGCGGCGGGTGCGGCGACTCCTCGGCGCCGCCGTTGCCTCTGCCACGGTCGCCGGCCCCGCCGTCGATGGAGGTGAGCGGCGGCGTGGGGGCCGTCCACGTCGGTGGGCGGCGGGTGCTGCCTGACTGTTCGGGACGTACGCGTGAACGGCTCGCAGCCGTCGCCGACGGCACCGGTGCACCGTTGGCGAGTGATCGGGCGGCGGCAGACGGGGAGTCGGAGCGGCTACCGCGACCAGGGCGTCCGCGGGTGCCGATCGGGACCACGATCGGGTGCTCCCGGCTGTCATCCATGGTGGACGCCCAGCGCGGAGAGGGCACCGGGCGAGGCCAGCTCCACGAACTCGTCGAGGGTCCGACCGGTGGTGTGCCGCATCTCGTACCCGAAGTCGTCGCCGAGCGCCGTGGTGTCGACGACCCGACCGTACGTCAGCAGCCGCGTCAGCTCGACGGTGTACCTCGCACCCATGGCCCGAACAAGCCTGGTCGCAGCGGAGGTGAATCCGACCGACGGCAGCCGCAGGAGTGGCTTGGCGAGTCGGCGCGCCGCTTGGGACAGCGTGACCACCTCAGGTCCTGTGACGTTGAAGACCCCTGGCCGGTCCGTCGTGGTGGCGCGGCGCAGGACGTTGAGCACGTCCTCCTCGTGCACGAACTGCAGGCGCGGATCGTACCCGAGCACCGATGGCAGGACCGGCAGCGAGAAGTACTGGCCGAACGGTGAGCTGATGTAGGGGCTCAGGACGTCGCCGACACGCAGGATGCTCAGCACGATGTCCGGCCGCCGCCGGCCCAAGCCCCGTACGTAGCCCTCGACCTCGACGGCGTCCTTGGGAAAGCCCGAGCGTACGCCGCCACGCGCGGCCATCGACTCGGTGAACATCGCCGGGTCGCGCGGCGAGGACCCGTACACAGCAGTCGAGGACTGCAGAACCAGCTTGTCGACCGCCGGCGCTGCCTGGCAGGCGGCGAGGAGCTGCATCGTGCCGATGACGTTGAGCTCTTTGGCCGCACCGCGACCGGCGAGGCCGCGCTCGGGCGCGGCGACGTTCATGTGGACGACGGTGTCGATGTCCTCGACGGCGAGAACTTTGCCGACCACGGGGGTACGGATGTCGGCCCGGACGAACTTGACCCTGCCGAGGTCGTGCTGGGGCGGGAAGACGTCGATCCCGACCACCTTGTCGATGGCGGGGTCGTCACACAGCGTGCTCGCCAGCCTCGCGCCGAGGTCACGGGCGACTCCGGTGACGAGGACGACACGGCCCACGGAGCTGCTACCTACTTGCCGAGGCGACGGCGCTGCACGCGCGTGCGCTTGAGCAGCTTGCGGTGCTTCTTCTTCGCCATCCGCTTGCGGCGCTTCTTGACAACAGAACCCACGGTTCACCTTTTCTGCCGGACTTCAGATCCCGCGACACGAGTAGTCCCGGGCACTCAAGCCTAGAGCCATGGGCCAGATGATGACGAATGGGTGTCCCAGCGCGGAGGCGTCTGCGGCTTCAGCCCGCCTGGAAGTAGGACTTGCGAAGGTACTCCTCCACCGCGCTCTCCGGGACGCGGAACGAGCGCCCGACGCGTACCGCCTCGAGCTCGCCGCCGTGAACAAGGCGGTAGACAGTCATCTTGGAGACACGCATCGTCGTGGCGACCTCGGCCACGGTCAAGAACTTCACACTTGCAGGCATCTGCGCACCAGCTTCCGCAGCACGCGCGCTCTCCGGCTTCCCCACCGGAGATGAAGCGCGCGTGCCTGGCGAAAGAGTAGTGCCTGGCGGGGTCATTGCGATAGCAGTTGTCATAACAATCCTCGCAAGGACGGCCGATCAGGGCATCGGGTCGAGCCCGTGCAACGGGAAGACCGCTGTCCGGGCAGCGAGGATGGAACGGTCGAGCCAGCTCGCGGGGTCGTACCCGTCCGCCCACGGCTTGTTGGCGGTCACCCGCCCGTCGGTCATCGAGAGCGGCGCGGGTCGGCCGCGCAGCTCCTGCACCCGAGCACGCCACTGCTCCGGCGTCGGCGTGTGCGGGTCGAGCGGGCGACCCGCCACGATCGAGAGCAGGTGGGTCCAGGCCCGCGGCACCACGTCGAGCACGGAGTAGCCCCCGCCACCGGTGGCGACCCACCTGCCACCGCACACCTGGTCGGCGAGGTCGCAGATCGCGAGGTACGACGCCCGCTGGCCGTCGACGCTCAGCATCAGGTGCGTGAGCGGATCGTCCATGTGCGAGTCGCAGCCCTGCTGGCTGACGATGATGTCCGGCTTGAACGCGGCCACGACCTGTGGCACCACGGCATGGAAGGCACGCAACCAGCCGGCGTCGGCAGTCCCCGGTGGCAGGGCGATGTTGACCGACGAGCCTTCGGCGCCCTCGCCGCCGACCTCGGTCGGCAGGCCCGTGCCAGGGAACAGCGTCTGCGGCCCCTCGTGGATCGAGACGGTGAGCACGCGGGGGTCGTGGTAGAAGATCTCCTGCACGCCGTCACCGTGGTGGGCGTCGACATCGATGTACGCGACCCGCTGGGCGCCGTTGGCCAGCAGCCAGCTGATGGCGAGCGCGACGTCGTTGTAGATGCAGAAGCCGCTGGCGAGTCCTGGCATGGCGTGGTGCAGTCCTCCGCTGACGTTCACCGCGTGCAACGCCTGCCCTGTCCACACCCGGCGGGCTGCCTCGATGCTGGCGCCGGCGACCAGGGCACTGGCCCGGTGCATGTGTGCGAACGTCGGGTTGTCGGCCGTGCCGAGCCCGAGCATGAGGTTGGTGTCGGCGGGGCCTCGGACCGCACGGACGGCGTCGACGTACTCCGGGGTGTGAACGGTGGCCAAGGTGTCGTCGTCTGCGGCCTCGGCACCGACCTCCACCATCTCGTCGCCATCGATCACGCCCAGGTCGCGGGCCAACCGCATCGTGAGCTCGAGCCGGATGGGCGCCAACGGGTGCGCGGCACCGAAGTCGTACGCCGCGTCGCGCTCGTCCAGGACGACGCAGGCGGCGGCTGGCATGCCGACAGCCTAGCCCGGCTCGTGACCGGCGCCCTCGGGCCGGGCGATACGTGCGGTGCCGCCGCAGGGCCGCGGCGCGGCTCAGCCGGCCAGGTCGCGGGAGCGGTTTCGGGCGGCTTCGATCGCGGAGAGGAAGGCCGCGCGTACCTTGTGGTCCTCGAGCGAGCGGATCGCGGCGGCCGTGGTGCCCCCGGGTGAGGTGACCCGCTCGCGCAGCACTGTCGGGTGCTCTCCTGTCGTAGCGATCATCTTGGCCGACCCCACGAACGTCTGGACCACGAGCTCGGCGGCGGTCGCGCGCGGCAGGCCGAGGTGGACACCTGCCTCGATCATCGCCTCGACGACGAAGAAGATGTACGCCGGCCCGGAGCCGGAGATCGCGGTGACGGCGTCCTGCTGCTTCTCGGGGACCCTGATCACCTTGCCCGTCGCGGACAGCAGCGCCTCGGTCTCGACCAGGTGGGCCTCGTCGCAGTGCGACCCGCGGGAGATGGCGAACATGCCTTCGTCCACGAGAGCGGGAGTGTTGGCCATCACCCGGATGACCGCGGTACCGGGCGGCAGGCCCTCCTCCAGGATCGCCGTCGTGATGCCGGCGGCGAGCGAGACCACGAGCGTCGAGCTGTCCACGAACGGCGCGATCTCCTCCAGCAGGTCGACCATGTCCTGCGGCTTGACCACCAGCAGCACCGTCCCGGCCTTTCGCGTGGCCTCGCCGTTGCCGACCACGTCGATCCCGTAGCGCTCGCGCAGCTCGGCCGCGCGCTCCTCCCGCCGTTCGGACAGGATCAGGTCAGCGGGCTGCCGGCCGGCGCGCAGCAACCCGGAGACGATCGTCTCGCCCATCACACCTGCGCCGAGGACCGCGATCACACCCATGGTTCAGCCTCTCGTGAGCAGGGAACGGGCAAAGAACAGCACGTTTGCCGGGCGTTCGGCAAGGCGTCGCATGAGGTAGCCGTACCACTGCTGACCGTACGGCACGTAGACACGCACCGTGTGGCCTTCGCCGGCGAGCCGCTCCTGCTCGGTGGGGCGGATGCCGTACAGCATCTGGTACTCGAAGTCGCCGGGTGCGCGCCCATGCTTCTGCGCGAGCACTCCAGCGATCTCGATCAGCCGCGGGTCGTGCGTGGCAACCATCGGGTAGCCGTCGCCGGCCATCAGCACCTTGAGGCACCGCACGTACGACGTGTCGACCTCGGCCTTGTCCTGGAATGCCACCCCCGCCGGCTCGTCGTACGCACCCTTGCACAGCCGGACGCGCGAACCTCCCGTCGCGAGACCGGCGCAGTCCGCGACCGTGCGTCGCAGGTACGCCTGCACGACGGCGCCGGTCTGCGAGAAGTCCTGGCGCAGCTCGGCGAGAACGGCGAGGGTCGAGTCCGTCGTCGTGTGGTCCTCCATGTCGAGGGTCACCGTGGTACCCGCGTCTAGAGCTGCCTGGCAGATCCGCCGGGCGTTGTCGAGCGCGATGCGTCCACCGTCGGGCCCGAGTGCCTGTCCGACGGCGGAGAGCTTGACCGATGCCTCCGCCGAGGCGGCGAGCCCGGCGTCGACGAGGGCGTCGAAGAGCTCGAGGTACGCCCGCACCGATGCGTCGGCCTGTTCGCGGTCCACGGTGTCCTCGCCGAGGTGGTCCAGGCTGATCCGCAAGCCGCGACCGGCCAGGTCGGCGCTCGCGCGCACAGCGTGGGCGGTGCTGTCGCCGGCGACGAACCGAGCCACGATGCCACTCGTCCCGGGCACCGCCTCGATGGTGTTCTTGACCTGTTCGCTGCGCGACAGTGCCATCAACGACTGACGTAGCACGTCGTCCTCCCGCCTCCGGGCGGCCACGGTGGCGACCCGTTCGCGATCGACTCTACGGTGGCGTGTCTGCCCGCCGAGCGCCCTTCCGCCTGACGGTGTCTAGGGCGTGCGCCGCCGCAGCGTGGCCGCGCCGAGCAGCAGCGCGCCGCCGATGAACCCGACGAGGACGACGACGTCGCGGCCCAAGTCTGTCGTCCACTCGGCGTGCATCGAGACCTGCTGCATGGCATCGACGGCGTACGACAGCGGCAACAGGTCCGAGGCGACGCGCAGGGCGTCGGGCAGCTGGTCGCGGGGCAGCAGCAACCCGCACACGAGCAGCTGCGGGAGGACGAACGCCGGCATGAACTGCACCGCCTGGAACTCTGTCCGGGCGAAGGCCGACACGAACAACCCGAGCGTCGTACCGAGCACCCCGTCCAACATGGCGACGGCGGCGAGCACCCACGCGGGTCCCGCGACGTCGAGGCCGAGGACGAAGAGCGCCAGTGAGGTGGTGAGCAAGCCCTGGACGATCGCCACCGCACCGAACGCGAGGGCGTACCCGGCCAGGAAGTCCAACTTGCCCATCGGCATCGCGAGCAGGCGCTCGAGGGTTCCGGACGTGCGTTCGGACAGCGTCGTCACCGACGTGACGAGAAACATCACGATGAACGGGAACACTGCCAGCAGCGGTGCTCCGACCCGGTCGAAGACAAGCTCCTGACCGTCGTAGACCCACCACAACAGCGTGATCAGCACGCAGGGCAGGACCAGCAGCATCGCCGCCGTGCGGCGGTCGCGCCGGAGCTGGCGGAGCACGCGGACAGTGACCGCTGCCACGATCGCCTTGTTCATGCCGCCTCTCCCCTCGCCCTGACGAGCTTCAGGAAGACCGACTCGATGTCTTGAGCGCCGGCTGCGTCACACAGCTGAGCGGGGGTGCCGGCGGCGAGGATCTCCCCGCTACGCATCAAGATCAGGTCGTCGCACCGCGCGGCCTCGTCCATGGCGTGGCTGGAGACCAGGATCGTCGCTCCCGCGGCCGCGAGATCGGCGAACAGCCGCCACAGTTCCACCCGGAGCACCGGGTCGAGCCCGACCGTCGGCTCGTCGAGAACCAGCAGTGGCGGCTCGCCGAGAAGTGCGACCGCCAGCGAGACGCGACTGCGCTGGCCGCCGGACAGCTGCCCCGCGAGGGACCCGCCGTGGTCGGCGAGGCCGACCTGCTCGATCACCCGGTCCTCGTCGCTCACGGGTACGCCGAGGACACGCGAGAAGAAGGCCACGTTGTCGCGGACGCTGAGGTTGTCATAGACGCTGGCTTCTTGGGTCACGTATCCGATCTGGGAGCGCAGCGTGGCCGAGCCTGCGGGTTGGCCGAGGACCTCGACCCGACCCGAGTCGACCTGCTGCACACCGACGATCGAGCGGATCAGCGTCGACTTGCCGCACCCCGACGGCCCGAGGAGCCCGGTGATGGCGCCGCGACGCAGGGTGCAGGACAACCCCGGCAGCACCGTGCGGCGGCCACGTACGACGACCAGGTCCTGCACCTGAACCGCCGCGCCAGCGGCGGATCGGCCCGAAGAACTTGTATTCATCATGTGATGAATTATTCCTCAACCGG
>JACCZT010000096.1 GCA_013695785.1 Nocardioidaceae bacterium
GCACATGGCGGTCGAAGCCCGACACCACCGCGGCGGTCAGTATCGTCGCGGCCCCCGACGCGATGGGCAAACTGTGTGCCACGTTGCCAGCAGACCAGGCGGTGGCGTGTTTCACCGCCCTGGACGGCCAAGCCCGCGGCCTCAAAGCCGACGGCGATGCCCGCACCATCAACCAGCTGATGGCCGACACCTTGATCGAACGCCTCACCGGGCAGACCCGGGCTGCTGATGTGGCCGCCGAGATCGGGCTGCTGATGCGACCCGAAACGTTGTTCGCCGATGAGGACACCCCCGCCGTGCTCGCCGGGTACGGGCCCATCCCACCAGGTATCGCCCGCAACATCACCGGCCACACCAAGGTGTGGGTACGCCGCCTGTTCACCCAACCCGCCACCGGAGAGGATCAACCCGGTGGTGGTGAGCAGATCATCAGCCGCGACCCACGACGCCGCAGATTCGACGGACCACTCGGTGACCTCATCGGTGCGGTGGACCAACACTGCCAACGCCCCTGGTGCGACCACGCGATCGACGACATCGACCACCGCACCCCCTACACCGACGGCGGCACCACCACCACCGCCGACGGAGACGCCTACTGCCGCAGCTCCCACACCACCAAACACCTCCCCGGCTTCACCATCCGCGCCCACAACACCCCCACCGGAGTACGTGAACTGACCTGGACCACCCCCACCGCACACACCTACACCAGCCGTCGACCACCACCACTCGGACACGGACCACACCACACCACCCCCAAAACACCACCAGGCGCCTCCGTTGCCGAACGACACCTCCAACGCCGCATCGGCACCCACACGGCCATCCCAGCCACCAGCACCCGAACCACCGGACACCTGCGCCAATAAGGGCGTGTCCTGAAGCCCTTTCCCCCGCCGATCCGATTACTGTTCGAGCGACCAGGCTCGCAACCTGTGCTCGCCACCCCAAGCGTTGTCTGTGCACGCAAGCTGCATCGCTTCACGCAACGGGACAGTGCAAACCTCCGTCACTGCTTCGCCTCCGGCACGCAGGGTCGGCGTCTCCACGAGCGCGACCTCTGACCAGCCCCACAACCATGCCTTCCTCGGGTGGGGCAGATGAGGTCGGTACGGGTGGGGACGGTCCGAAACCCCGACGTGCGCGCCGAATGGGTGGAAGTCACCAACCAGCCGACCGCCGGCCTCTTCGGACAGCTCACGACGGATGCAGTCGTCAACCGACTCATGAGGTTCGCGGGTTCCGCCAGGCAGGAACCACACGTCGGGGCGCTCGTCACGGCACAAGACGACGCCCTCGCCGATGAAGCCGACCACGTGGACGCTCTGCACCAACTCGTCGGATGGCAGCTGCGTGCTGAACTCGACGTCGATCTCGGCCCACTCCCAGCGGTCCGGCGCGTAGAGCAACGGATACCGCTCCGTTTCGCTGGACACGTCCCGATTATTCACTGGCCAGCCCAGCCCGGCGGGCCGAAGCACGACCACAGCCGAGCATGATGGTGCCATGACCTGGACAGCACCGCACCCTCCGACGCTCACCGATGGCCCACTCACGGGAGACGACCGCCCGATCCTGGAAGGGTTCCTCGCGTGGCAGCGCGGCAGCTTGCTGACCATCTGCGCCGGCCTGACCGGAGCGCAGCTCGCCCAGCGTGCCGTGCCACCGTCGAACCTGTCGTTGCTCGGACTGGTCCGGCACCTCGCGAAGGTTGAGCGCATCTGGTTCAGGCAACGCGTCGCCGGCGAGACCGTTGACCCGATGTACGACCCGGCCAGCGGCAAGGACGCCGACTTCGACGAGCTGGACCCGGCGCTGGCCGAAGCGGACTTCGCACGGTTCGACGAGGAGTGTCGGCTCGCCGATGCCGCTGTCGCAGCCATGGCGTTCGACGACACGTTCATGCTGGATGGCGAGACGTACTCCCTGCGGCTGGTCTACGTCCACATGATCTCCGAGTACGCACGCCACAACGGGCACGCAGACCTGCTGCGCGAGCGACTCGACGGCACAACAGGATCCTGACTGCTGAACGGCGAATAGCCGTCACCAGCGGTGGTGGATGGCCTCGCGGAAGTACCGGTCGTACAGCTCGCGCACCACTGCGTCGAACGCTTCGTCGATACGGACATCGGCGGCCGCGGCATTGCCTCGCGCCTGTTCGGCGTTGCGCGCCCCTGGAATAACAGTGCTGACGCCTGGCTGCGCGATGACCCATGCGATGGCAGCCTGCGCGGGGGTCGCCCCTTGCGGTACCAGCGTGGCGAACTCACGCGCGGCGGCGACACCGCTGTCGAAGTCGACCCCGGAGAAGGTCTCACCGACGTCGAACGCCTCGCCCGATCGGTTGTAGCTGCGGTGGTCGTTCTCGGCGAAGGTCGTCTCCGCGGTGTACTTCCCCGACAGCAGCCCAGAAGCGAGCGGCACCCGGGCGATGATCCCCACCCCGGCGGCACGGGCTGCCGGGACCACCTCGTCGAGCGGCTTGAGGCGGAAGGCGTTGAGAATGATCTGCACGCTCGCGACGTTGGGCCGCGCGATCGCGGTCAACGCCTCCTCGGCGGTCTCGACGCTGATGCCGTACGCACCGATCGAGCCCTCCCCGACAAGGGTGTCCAACCCGTCGTACACCGCGTCGTCGGACAGAACGGCGGTTGGTGGGCAGTGCAGCTGGACGAGGTCGAGCGTGTCGGTCTGCAGGTTGCGTCGTGACCGGTCGGTCCACTCGCGAAAGCTCGCGAGGGTGAAGTTCTCCGGCAGCTGATCGACGCGGCGGCCCATCTTCGTCGCCACCGTTATCTGGCTGCCCGGGTTCTCCTGCAAGAACTCACCGATCAGCGTCTCGCTGCGGCCGTCCCCGTACGCGTCGGCGGTGTCGAAGAACGTCACCCCTGCTTCGGCCGCCGCCGCGAGGACCGCTTTTGCCTCGGCCGCGTCCACCTCGCCCCAGTCGGCTCCGAGCTGCCAGGTGCCGAGCCCGACCGGCGAGACGTCGAGATTGGCGCGGGTGAGTATGCGGGTCTCCATGGCAACGACCATACGGGGGGCGTGGAACGGTGCCCGAACTCGCCTAGGCTTGCGCGCGTGACCGTCGCGACGCAACCTGCGCCAACCCGCGCGCCGGTCCCGGTCCTGCCACCGCCGGTCCGCTCCCGGTTCACCCCGCTGGTCGCAGGGTCACCCCGCCTCACCGGCTGGCTCGGCCCCATCGGGATCGGACTGCTCGCCCTGGCGATGCGGGTCTGGAACCTCGGCTACCCCCGCTCGGTGCTCTTCGATGAGACCTACTACGCCAAGGACGCCTACGCCCTCACACAGTTCGGGTACGTGCAGGACTACAAGGAGAGCGCCAACGGCGACATCCTCGACGGCATTCTGACCGGCCTGTGGACCGGCGAACCGACCCAGGTCGTACACCCCGACGGCGGCAAGTGGATGATCGCGATCGGCGAGCAGATCTTCGGCATGACGCCATTCGGATGGCGGATCTCAGCCGCGGTCGTCGGCGCCCTCATGGTCGTGGTGATCGCCCGGCTCGTACGCCGCCTCACCGGCTCGACCCTGCTGGGATGCGTCGCCGGCCTGCTCCTGTGCTTCGACGGCATGCACTTCGTCATGTCCCGACTCGCCCTGCTCGACATCTTCCTGGCCTTCTGGCTGTTGTGCGCCGTCGCGTGCCTGGTCACCGACCGAGACTGGGGACGGGTGCGTCTGGTCGCTGCCGAGCAACCCGTGGGCCGGTGGGGTCCGCTGCTTCTCGTACGACCGTGGCGCCTGGCCGCCGGCGTCTGCTTCGGCATGGCCTGCGGGACCAAGTGGAGCGCGCTCTGGTTCATCGCCGTCTTCGGATTGCTCACCTACGCGTGGGACACCGGAGCCCGCCGCGCGATCGGCGTGCGCGCCGCCTGGCTCAAGTCCGCCCTCGTCGACGGCCTGCCCGCGTTCCTCTCCATCGTCGGCGTCGCCTTCGTCGTCTACCTGCTCACCTGGACCGGTTGGTTGCTGCACCATGACGTGTACGAACAGCGTTTCGCCTTCGGGTACGGCGACGACCCGCCGTGGGGTTCGTACCTCGACACCCCCGCGACGACATGGTTCGGCCAGAGCGTCGAAGCGCTGCGATCCCTGTGGCACTACCACCTGATGGTCTTCGACTTCCACACCGGCGACTACCTCGAGGGCAAGACGCACCCGTACGGTTCCCAGCCGCAAGGATGGCTGCTGCTCAGCCGGCCGGTGGGTGTGGAAGCGCAGAACGACCTCCCCCCGAGCACCGCCGGCTGCACCGCGGCGGCCGACTCCACCTGCCTGCGGCAGGTGCTGATCCTGGGCAACCCCGTGCTGTGGTGGAGCGGCGCCGCGGCGCTGGGGATCTCGGTCTGGACGTGGGTACGGCGACGCGACTGGCGCTTCGGTGTTCCGGTCCTGGCTGTCGCAGCCGGATGGCTCCCGTGGTTCCTCTACGACGACCGCCCCATCTTCTTGTTCTACGCGATCGCCTTCATACCGTTCACCGTCGTCGCCGTCACCCTCGTGATCGGTCGGTTCCTCGGCGACCACACCACCGGAGGGCGACGGTGGCGAGTAGGCGCGGTCGCGGCCTACGCGGCCGCCGTCATCGCGTGCTTCGCCTTCTTCTATCCCATCTACAGCGACCAGCTGATCACCCACGACCAGTGGACCCTGCGCATGTGGTTCAGCCGCTGGGTCTGAGCACGCCGGCGACCGGCTAGGTTGGAGCGCATGCCTGACCGTGAAGACGAGGAGCGCAGATGACCGCTGACGGACCGAGCAACGTCGAGGCGCAGGCACGTGAGCTGTTGGCCAGGGCGCAGGGTGCACCCAGTGGTCGCGCGGCGCACATGCTGCGGGGCGGTCCGGGCTCGCACCTGACGCAGACGGTCATCGCGCTACGTGCCGGTGCCTCGCTCGCCGAGCACCAGAACCCCGGTGAGGCGACCGTCCTGGTGCTCGACGGTCAGGTACGGCTGGTTGCAGGCGACCAGACCTGGCCGGGTGGACGTGGCGACCTGATCGACGTACCCGCGTCCCGTCACAGCCTCGAGGCCGACGCCGACTCGGTGGTCATGCTCACAGCGGTCAAACGGGTCTGACCCGACCGGTCGTTCAGTCACTTATCATGCTCTCGCCGGGATGAGCCTCGTGCCAAGCCGCGATGGATGCGTCCCAGTCGTCGCCGCTCAAGGCCGAGGCACGCTTCCCGATCGTGCCCCCGTAAGTCAACCTCGCAGGGTCACCGTGGCGGCGCGAGCACTCGCGCGGCGATCCATGCGATGTCGTCGGCGCTCTGCTCGGAACTCTTGCGCGGTTGCAGGATGTGACTGAGCACGAGCCGCACGATCGAGTCCACCATCGTCGCGAGCTGAGCGCCGGTCACCCCGAGATCACCGTAGGTTTCGTCGATGATCGCCAGGACCACCGCGCCTGCGCGGTCGATGAGTCGTTCGGAGTTCGTGGTCAGCAGCGGCAGCAGGTCATTGCTTCCCACGTGTGCCGAGGTCAGCGCCGCACGTAGCAGCGGGTTGTGCCCGGCGAGCTCGAGTGCGGCCTCAGCGGCGGCACGTACGCCGGCCACGACCTCGGTGTGCGCGAGCAACCGCTCGCCGACAACCTCCAGGAAGCGTTCGAGCTCGCGCAGCACGAGCTCCTCGGCGATGTGTGCCTTGGAGCCGAGCTCGTTGTAGACGGTCTGTCGGCTGACTCCGACCCGGTCGGCGATCTTGGTCATGGTGACGGTTCCCCATCCGGACTCGGCCGTGATGGCGCCAGCCGCGTCGAGCTGCCGGTCGCGCATCAGACCGCGTACGGAGTCGCGGAAGCTCACGCCGGCGGCGCAGTCGGGGCGGCCATGAAGTCCTCCTGCTCGCGGACGCCGCAGTCCGGGCAGCACCAGTCGGGCGGTATCTGGGCGAACGGGGTGCCCGCCGGCCAACCCTCACGGGGATCGCCGAGCGCCTCGTCGTAGACGTAGTCGCAGGTCTCCGAGCGACGTTCGAGGTGCTTTTTGGGATTTCTCGTGCGAGAGTCGGGTCCACGGTCGCGTCAGTGAGGGAGCTGCGGCCGTCGATTAGGGGAGGTTCGATGGTTGGTCGTCTAGTTGCTTCGCCG
>JACCZT010000099.1 GCA_013695785.1 Nocardioidaceae bacterium
GAGCGTCCTCAGGCACGCTGTGCTCCTTCGATGCCGTCGTCGTCGGTCGCACCAGGTTCCTTGGGGGTGCCGGGCTTGACGTTGGGGCGGTTCTGGCTCCTGCGTTGGTTACGGGTCTGCTTCTTCGGCTGCTGGCGCGGTGGCGGCTTCTTCACCGGCGCCGGGGGCTCCTCGGCCACGGACGCGGGCGCTGCTTTGCCCGACTTCTTGTCACGCTCCTCCTTCGCGGCGAAAGCCGGCGTACCAGGGGCGGGGTTGCTGCGGATGACGTAGAACTGCTGCCCCATCGTCCAGGCGTTGGAGGTCGTCCAGTAGAGCAGGACGCCGATGGGGAAGGCGATGCCGCCGATGGCGAACGCGAACGGCAGGATGTAGAGCAGCACCTTCTGCTGCTGGGCGTAGGGCCCGGTCATCGCGTCCTTGGGCATGTTCTTGCTCATCAGCTGACGCTGGGTCAGGAACGTCGTGGCGCACATCAGCACCACCAGGGTCATCGTGAAGATCTTGACCGAGAGCGCACCGTCGTCGAGGAACCTGCTCGCGATCTTCGCCCCGAGCAGGGACGCGTCCTGCAGCGAGCGCGCCTGATCGATCGTCAAGAATCCCTTCGCGTCGCCGTTCGCGGCTTCGTCGATGGTGCGAAAGAGCGCGAAGAAGATCGGCATCTGCAAGATCAGCGGCAGGCAGGAGGCGAACGGGTTGGTCCCGGTGTCCTTCCAGAGCTTCATCTGCTCTTGGGCGAGGCGTTCGCGGTCGTGCCCGTACTTCTTCTGCAGCTCCTTGATCTTGGGCTGCAGCAGTTGCATGTTGCGGCTGCTCTTGATCTGCCGCACGAAGAGCGGGATCAGCAGCGCCCGGATCGTCACCGTGAGACCGATGATCGACAGCGCCCTGGTCCAGCCGGAGTCGGGGTCCAGCCCGATGCCCTCGAAAGCCCAGTGCCACCCGATCATGATTGCCGATACCGCGTAGTAGAGCGGGGTCATGATCGAGTCGCCGATCACCCCGAGTGCGTCAAGCATCGGACTCCTTGATGTCCAGTAGACGCGCCGGGGCACGTCGATCCGGCGGTCGGTCGCTGCGTTCGGTCCAGGGAGCCGTCGTCGCAGGGACCGGGTCGAATCCACCAGCCGCCCAGGGGTGGCAGCGCGCCACCCGTCCGGCCGCGAGGCGGGTCCCGACGAGCGCGCCGTGGGTCTCTACGGCCTCCAGCGCGTACGCCGAACAGGTCGGGTAGTAGCGGCACACCTGGCCGTACAGCGGGCTGATCCCAAAGCGGTAGGCCTTGAGCAACCCGACGAGGACCGAGCGGACCGGGCTCACCGGTGACCGTCCAACGCCTGGCGCAACGCGTCGTCCAGTGCGTCGGCGAGCTCGGCGCTCGACTGGCGAGCGGACACCGGCAGTGCGCGAACGACCATCGAGCTGCCCATTGCAAGCACATCCATCCGTCGAGCCATGAGGTGGCGAAGCCGTCGTTTCACGCGGTTGCGCGTGACCGCTGGCCCGATGCCCTTGCCGACGACGAACCCCACCGAGATAGAGGGTACGTCGGTGTGGTGCAAATGCAGGACCACCGATCGCGTCGCTGCGCGCCGGCCGTGCCGCATCGTCCGGCGGAAGTCGTCGCCGGCTCGCATCCGTGCGGGTGCAGGCAACATGACCGGACGCTTCGACCGAGCTCAGGCAGCCAGCTTCGCTCGACCCTTGCGACGACGGGTCGCGAGGATCGAACGCCCGGCGCGGGTACGCATCCGGAGCCGGAAGCCATGCTTCTTGCTCCGGCGACGGTTGTTCGGCTGGTACGTGCGCTTGCTCACAGACGTGCTCCATGCTCGAGAAGATGAGGTTGGGACAGCCACCACCGGCTCACGTCGCATGCGGCAGGCGTCGAAGGCAGTCGGACTGCCCAACGGTACGGCGTCTGCAGCGACAGGGTCAAACCGGAGCGTGCCTGTGGACAACTCATTGCTGCCGCCCGCCGCCACTGTTAGCGTCGGGCGTACCGTGACTTCCAGTTGCTTGTGCACGGGCAAGTCTCGGCCCTGCACCGGCGTGCCAGATCGCAAATCGGATGATTCACACCTGTGGACTTTCTTGGGGACAATCGGACGGCACCGCGCAGTCGATAAAGTAGCCCCGGTTCGAGAAGGAGCACGCATGACACAGGCCGAGGGGTCAGACGCCACCGTCGACGACACGGTTCTGCAAGCCAGCTGGCAGCAGCTGGTGGACGCCCTTCCGGCGAGCTCGCGCGCGGTGCTGTCGTCGTCCCGGCCGCTGACACTCCACGCCAACACCTTGATCGTCGCGGTGCCGAACGACTTCACCCGCAACCAGCTCGAGGGCCGGCTGCGTCCCCAGCTCGAGGAGGCGATCAGCGCCCTGCTGGACCGCCAGGTCCGCCTCGCCGTCACCATCGACGCAGAGCTGGGCGAAAATCCCGACCGCACCGCCCAGGACATAGACATGTCGACAAGTGGACTAGTTGACAAGTTCGCTCAGGAGTCGAAACTGTCGCCGATGGAACGGGGGTCCGCGGCCGTCGGTCGACAGATCGGCGACCCGATCAACTCGACCTACGCGGCCAACGCGCGCGTCCGCCCGGGCCAGACGTCCAACAGTGCTGCCGATGCGCGTCTCAATCCCAAGTACATCTTCGAAGCTTTCGTCATCGGCGCGTCCAACCGGTTCGCCCACGCCGCGGCGGTCGCAGTGGCAGAAGCGCCTGGGCGCGCCTACAACCCGCTGATGATCTATGGCGAGTCGGGCCTGGGCAAGACCCACCTGTTGCACGCGATCGGTCACTACGTACGAAGCCTCTACCCGCCCGCTCGCGTTCGCTACGTGAGCAGCGAAGAGTTCACCAACGACTTCATCAACGCGATCCGCGACGACCGGGCGGCGGCCTTCCAGCGCCGTTACCGCGAGGTCGACGTCCTGCTGATCGACGACGTCCAGTTCCTCGAGGGCAAGATCCAGACCCAGGAGGAGTTCTTCCACACCTTCAACACGCTCCACAACGCCAACAAGCAGATCGTCATCACCTCGGACCGCCCACCTCGTGGCCTGGAGGCACTGGAGGATCGGCTGCGCAGCCGGTTCGAGTGGGGCCTCACCACCGACGTCCAGCCGCCCGACCTCGAGACCCGCATCGCCATCTTGCGCAAGAAGGCGACCCTCGACAAGCTCACCGCACCCGATGAGGTCCTGGAGTTCATCGCCAGCAAGATCCAAACCAACATCCGCGAGCTCGAAGGGGCGCTGATCCGGGCGACCGCCTTCGCCAGTCTCAACCACCAGGCGGTGGACCTGCCGCTGGCAGAGATCGTGCTCAAGGATCTGCTGCCCACCGGTGGCGAGCCCGAGATCACCGCCGCCCTGATCATCGCGCAGACCTCGGCGTACTCCGACTTCAGCATCGACGAGCTGTGCGGCGCCAACCGCAGCCGCTCGCTCGTCCAGGCCCGGCAAATCGCAATGTACCTGTGCCGAGAGCTCACCGACCTCTCCCTGCCCAAGATCGGCCAGCAGTTCGGGGGCCGCGACCATACGACGGTGATGCACGCCGAGCGCAAGATCCGCACCCTGATGGCCGAGCGCCGGGTCGTCTACAACCACGTCACCGAGCTCACCAACCGGATCAAGCAGCACGCCCGGCAGCGCTCCTGACGTCGGACCACAGCTGGGGATGGACCTGTGCGTAACGTGCGGATTGGCGCAGAAGACTGCCCCCGACGGTGAACGCCAGGTGGACGGCGGCCGTCCGTCCACCGAGCCGTGCACCAACGGTCGACGACATCCACAACGTGTCCACCGGTCCGTCCCCCAGGTGACCTGCGCAGACGCCGGTTATCCAGAGAACGCACAGGTGCTACGACTGTGATGAGAGTTAGTTGGACAGATAGCTCGTACAAGACTCCCAAGCCCCTACCTGGGGACAACTGCCCTGAGTAGGGTGTGACCGGGCGGCCGTGACAGGATTCTCGTCCACCGACACTGGAAGGCCATCGCCGTGAAATTTCGGATCGACCGAGACACCTTGGCGGACGCTGTCGCGTGGACGGCTCGCAGCCTGCCGACCCGTCCCAGCGTCCCGGTCCTCGCCGGTCTGCTCATCGAGACCACCTCTGACGGACTCCGCCTGTCCGGGTTCGACTACGAGACCTCTGCGCGCGCAACGGTCGAGGCCGAGATTGCCGATGAAGGACGCGCGCTGGTGTCGGGACGTTTGCTCGCCGACATCTGCAAGAGCCTGCCGGCCAAACCCGTCGATGTGTCCCTCGATGGCGTCAAGGTCTCGCTCGTCTGCGGCAGCGCCCGGTTCAGCCTGCAGACCATGCCGGTCGAGGACTACCCCCAGCTTCCCGAGATGCCGACCGCTACCGGCTCGGTAAAGTCCGACGTCTTCGCCACAGCGGTGAGCCAAGCTGTCGCCGCCGCCGGGCGAGACGACATGCTGCCCCTGCTGACCGGCGTGCGGCTGGAGATGGAGGGGTCCACCATCTCGCTGATGGCCACCGACAGGTTCCGCGCCAGCCTGCGCGACGTGCCGTGGTACCCCGAGCAACCAGACCTTTCCGCGCACGCCCTCGTACCCGCCCGGGTCCTCGCCGACACCGCCAAGTCGCTGCTCTCCGGCGCGGACGTGACGATAGCGATCTCTTCAGCCGACCAGGGCGAAGGACTCATCGGGTTCGAAGGTGTTGCCGGCGGCGGGGTGCGACGGACGACGACGCGCCTGCTCGAGGGTGAGTTTCCGCGTGTGCGCCAGCTGTTCCAGACCCAGTCGCAGACCGTCGCGTACGTCGTTACGGCGTCCTTGATCGAGTCGGTACGCCGCGTCGCACTGGTAGCCGAGCGCAACACGCCGGTTCGGCTGACGTTCGCGGAAGGACAGCTGCTTCTAGAGGCGGGAAGCGGCGACGAGGCACAGGCGTCGGAGGCGATCGAGGCGACGATCGAGGGCGAGGACATCTCGATCGGTTTCAACCCGCACTACCTGCTCGAAGGCCTCAACGTCATGTCCGACCCCGTCGTGCAGCTGGCCTTCACCCAGCACACCCGTCCGGCCGCGCTGGCGGGCGTCGCGGAGGTCGGCGCCGATCCTGACCTGGCGTTCCGCTACCTGATCATGCCCGTCCGGCTGCAAAACTGACGTCACCGCTGAACCTTCGACCGCAGGGAGACCGCACATGCACCTCGGAATGATCGGCCTGGGCAAGATGGGCGCCAACATGCGCGAACGGATGCGCCGGGGCGACGTCACCGTTACCGGCTACGACCGAGATCCGGACGTCAGCGACGTCGACTCGGTGGAGGCCCTCGTCGACGCCCTTCCCTCGCCCAAGGTGGTGTGGGTGATGGTGCCCTCGGGCGACCCGACCCGAGACGTCGTCGCGCGGCTCGGCGAGCTCCTGAGCGAGGGGGACGTCGTCGTCGACGGAGGCAACTCACGCTGGACCGACGACGAGCGCCACCACGCCGAGCTCGGCGAGAAGGGCATCGGGTTCATCGACTGCGGCGTGAGCGGCGGCGTCTGGGGTCTGGACAACGGCTATGCGCTGATGGCGGGCGGATCGGCAGAGGACGTCGCCAAGGTGCAGCCGGCCTTCGATGCCCTGAAGCCGCCGGCCGACTCCGGCTTCGTCCACGCCGGGCGCGTCGGGGCGGGTCACTTCTCGAAGATGGTCCACAACGGTATCGAGTACGCGATGATGCAGGCCTACGCCGAGGGATACGAGCTGTTGGAGAAGGCCCAGCTCGTGGACAACGTCACCGAGGTCCTCGACTCCTGGCGCGAGGGCACCGTCGTGCGCTCCTGGCTCCTCGACCTTCTGGTCGCGGCGATGGAGGAGGACCCGGGCCTGTCCAAGATCGCCGGCTGGGCCGACGACTCCGGTGAGGGCCGGTGGACCGTGGAAGCCGCCATCGAGCACGCGGTGCCGATGCATGCGATCTCAGCGTCACTGTTCGCCCGTTTCGCCTCCCGGCAGGACGAGTCCCCGGCGATGAAGGCCGTCGCCGCGATGCGTCAGCAGTTCGGCGGCCACGCCGTCCGGGCCGGTGCTCCGCCGAAGGCGAACGACGACGCACAGACCAGCTGACCGCCGCTCGACCAGACCTGTCGAGGCCGCCGTGCACGTAACCCACCTCTCGCTGCACGACTTTCGTTCCTATGAGCAGGTCGACGTGCCGTTGTCCGCGGGCACGACGGCCTTCATCGGCGCCAACGGCCACGGCAAGACCAACCTGGTCGAGGCGATCGACTACCTTGCCACCCTCGGCTCACACCGGGTCGCCAGCGATGCGCCGCTCGTCCGCGCCGGTGCCAGCCAGGCGGTGATCCGCGCGTCGGTCGTACGTGACGAGCGCAGCGCCCTGCTCGAGGTGGAGATCAACCCGGGCAAGGCCAACCGCGCGCGTGTCAACCGCTCGCAGCTGCCGCGCGCTCGCGACGTGCTCGGCTGGATGCGTGCGGTGCTGTTCTCGCCTGAGGACCTCGCCCTGGTCAAGCGCGACCCGTCGGACCGCCGCGGCTTCCTGGACAAGCTGCTCGTGCTGCGCTCTCCCCGGTTCGCCGGGGTCAAGGCCGACTACGACCGGATACTCCGCCAGCGCAACACCTTGCTCAAGACGGCTGGTTTCGCACGCCGGGGTACATCAGGCGATGCGGCCGTCGCGACGCTCGACGTGTGGGACGAGCACCTGGCCCATACCGGCGCCGAGCTGCTCGCCGCCCGGCTCCAGCTCGTCGACGCCCTCCAGCCGTACCTCGGCACCGCATATGCACGCGTCGCTGCCGATGCCACCGCCGACCGCACCAGTGCCGCGGTCACCTACAAACCGTCCTTCGAGCTCGCGGAGGCGGTGCGGGACCGGACCGTCTTGAGCGAAGCGCTGTCCGCTGAGATCGCGCGGCGCCGCAAGGACGAGCTCGACCGCGGAATCAGCCTGGTCGGCCCGCACCGCGACGACCTGACGCTCACGCTCGGAGAGCTGCCGGCCAAGGGGTACGCCAGCCACGGGGAGTCCTGGTCCTTCGCGTTGGCACTGCGCCTCGCGTCCTATGACCTGCTGCGCGCCGATGGCGACGACCCGGTGCTCATCCTCGACGACGTCTTCGCCGAGCTCGACCGCGGCCGACGGGACCAGCTGGCGGCGATCGTCGGCACCGCGGAGCAGGTGCTGGTCACCGCGGCCGTGGCCGAGGATGTACCCGACCGCCTCACCGGGCAGCGTTTCGACGTCCACGACGCGCAGGTGACCAGTGTCTGAGTCAGGCGGCGCCCCGGGCGGCGGGTCCGGCGGCGTGCCGGGGGCCGACGACCCAGATCCACCAGAGCCCGAGCACCGCAGCGACGGCCTGGACCTGGCCCGCAGCATCGCCCGGGCATATCGCAGACCGGGCGCGGGATCGCGGCGACGTACCCGCAAGCGGCGGTCACCCGGTACGCCGGCCGAGGCGTCCGGCGCGCACCCCGACGACCGTGACCCACAGTCGCTGCAGTCGAGCCTCGACCGGTTGGTCACCGAGCGCGGGTGGGAGACAGACGTCGCCGTGCACGGGATGTTCGGCCGGTGGGAGTCGATCGTGGGGCCGGACGTGGCTCAGCACTGCCGCCCGCAGCGGTTCGACGCCGGCGAGCTGGTCGTGCAGGCAGACTCGACGGCGTGGGCGACGCAGATGACGCTGCTCTCGCCGACGGTGGTGGCCAAGCTCAACGAGCGGCTGGGAGACGGCACCATCTCGAAGATCGTGGTGACCGGTCCGCGTGCCCCCTCGTGGAAGAAGGGCACGAGGTCCGTACGCGGGCGTGGACCGCGCGACACGTACGGCTGAGCGTGCGTACCTCGTCAGGCCCTAGCCCCAGCGGGACCCGGCTGCTGCGAGAATCGGCGGGTGGTTGGTGAGGTGGGTGATGCGGCGCAGTACGAAGTGTTTGCCGACGACTTCCGCGGACACGCAGCCGATGGGTTCTACAACGCCCATTACGACCGACCGGCATGCTTGGCGCTGTTGGGTGATCTCGCCGGCCGGCGGGTGCTGGACGCCGCTTGCGGCCCCGGACTGTACGCCGCGGAACTGACCGCTCGCGACGCTGAGGTGGTCGGCTTCGACCAGAGCCCGCGGATGGTGGCGCTGGCCCAGCGGCAGGTTCCGAACGGCGAGTTCGGGTGCACGACTTGGCCGCACCGCTGCTCTGGCTGGACGATGCATCGGTCGACCTGGTGCTGTTGGCGTTGGCGATCGAGTACGTCGACGACCGGGTGGCGGCGCTGAGCGAGCTTCGCCGAGTCCTGCGTCCGGGCGGTGCGCTGGTGCTGTCGCGGCCGCACCCGACCGGCGACTGGCTGCGCCACGGCGGCAACTACTTCCAACCCCGAGTCATCGAAGAGACCTTCAGCCGGGGCTGGCAGCTGCGGTACTGGATCGGACCGCTGCAACAGACCTGCGAGGAGCTGCACCAGGCGGGCTTTCTCATCGAACGCCTCCTCGAGCCGAGACCGGTCCCCGAAGCCGCCGACATCGACCCGGACGCCTACCGCCGCCTCACCGAACAACCCACCGGCTTCCTCGCCATCCGAGCCGTCCCGTGCCGGTGAACACACCCCGGCGAGTCAGGCCGAGTGGACCGACGACAACCGGGCGTACGCCGCAACCGTGAGAGTGGCGGCCAATCCGACGCCGCCGAGCACCAGCGCCGCGTCGGTGAATCCGGGCCAGCCCTCGTCCGGGCGCACACCGATCGCGATGAGCAGCACACCGGCAACGGCGGCACCGGCGAGGGCAAGACCGAGCTGGGTGCACAGCGAACCACCGAAACGCCCGGGTCGCCGCACCGCCAGCACGAACACCACGCCCGCGCCCCAGGCCAGGCTGACGGCGTAGGCGGCCAGCACGTCGCTCGGGCGGTGCCAGCCGGCGACGACGGTGGAGGCGGCGGTGAAGGTGGCGGCAAAGGTGCCGAGCACCACCAGCACGGTGCGGGCGTACGCCGGGGCGACGAGGAGACCGGCCAGGACGACCGACGTCACCACCGTGGTGTGTCCGCTCGGCAGGCTGTTGATCGATAGGTGACCGAGGTCAGGGCGGTCGAAGACGACGCGCTTGAGGACCTGCGTCGTCAGGTTCGCGCCCACGACGACCACCAGTGCTCCGGCGGCTGCGGCGTACCTGCGGCGCACCAGTGCCAGGACCAGGCACCCGGCGACGGCGACGGCGGTCGTACCGATCGACACGTTGCCAAGCAGACCGAGGAGTCGCTCGAGGGTGTTCTCGCGTGCGTACACCGCTTCCATGGCGCTCTGGTCCAGGTCCTGGCCGGACTGGCTGGTCAGTGCGACGTCACCGAGCACGAATGTCACCGCGACCGTGGCCGCAAGGGTCAGCGCCGACCACACCATGACGGCTGTCCGCGACGCACCACCGGCTGCCGGCAGCGGGTACGCAGCCCCGCTCGCGGGGGCTGAGCGCGCCGGTTGCGGGCGTTGCTGCGTCGACATGACCTCAACGATGCCTGATGCACTGAAACGCGTCGACCCCGGGCGCTCGGCGCGTCGCTCAGCGCCGATATGGCGATCCAGGAGCCCCACCGGCCATAGGGGATCCTCAAGAGCGACCCGGTAGGCCGCCTCGTAGCCCCTCAACGGGCTCACACGGCAACTTCTGGCTCAGATAGTGGGCAGCAGAGGCTGTGGACGGCGGGTTCGGGGCCTCCCAGCGGCTATACTGGATCAGTAAGCGGCCAGGCCGCATGACCATTCTCAGGAGGCCTCGCCCGCGTGAGCGACACGATCCCGACACAACTGTCCGAGAGTTCGTACGACGCCAGCGACATCCAGCTCCTCGAGGGTCTCGACGCGGTCCGCAAGCGTCCGGGCATGTACATCGGGTCGACCGGCGAGCGGGGTCTTCACCACCTCATCACCGAGGTGGTCGACAACTCCGTCGACGAGGCGCTGGCCGGCTACTGCTCGACGATCGAGGTCACCCTGCAGGCCGACGGTGGGGTCCGTGTCGTCGACGACGGCCGCGGCATCCCGGTGGACGAGCACCCGGTCGAGAAGATACCCGCGGTGACACTCGTGCTCACCTCCTTGCACGCCGGCGGCAAGTTCGGAGGTGGTGGCTACAAGGTCTCCGGCGGACTCCACGGCGTCGGTGTCTCGGTCGTCAACGCGCTGTCCAAGAAGCTCTACGTCGACATCTTGCGCGACGGCCACCGCTGGACGCAGTCGTTCACCTACGGCGTGCCTGACGGCCCGTTGGAGCAGCACGAGGAGACCGACGAGACCGGCACCACCACCACGTACTACGCCAGCGAGGACATCTTCGAGACGGTCGAGTACCGCTTTGAGACCCTGGCGGCACGCCTGCGGGAGATGGCGTTCCTCAACAAGGGCCTCGAGATCGTCGTCCGCGACGAGCGCGAGGGTGCCACCGAGATCAGCGAGGCCATGGCCGACGCCACCGCCGCACAAGATGGTGATGTCGTCGGCGACAGCGACGTGGCGTCGTCGACCTCCGGGGTCGAGCGCCGGTTTCTGTACGAAGGCGGTCTCATCGACTACGTCAACCACCTCAACGCCACCCGTACGCCGCTGCACCGCGACGTCATCGCTTTTGAGTCCGAGAACACAGCGAGCGGCCTCAGCCTGGAGATCGCCATGCAGTGGAACGACGGCTTCACCGAGTCGGTCCACACCTTCGCCAACACGATCAACACCCATGAGGGCGGCACCCACGAGGAAGGGTTCCGGGCGGCGCTGACAAACACCGTCAACCGGTTCGCCGACACCCAGGGGCTGATCAAGAAGAAGGAGGACCGCCTCACCGGTGACGACATCCGCGAGGGGCTGACCGCGATCATCTCGATCAAGCTCGCCGAGCCGCAGTTCGAGGGCCAGACCAAGACCAAGCTGGGCAACACCGAGGCCCGCAGCTACGTCCAGACGGTGCTCAACGACCGGCTCGGTGCGTGGTTCGAGCAGAACCCGCTCGAGGGCAAGACCATCGTCCGCAAGAGCATCGATGCCGCCGTGGCGCGACAGGCGGCGCGCAAGGCCCGCGACCTCGCTCGCAACCGCAAGGGTCTGCTCGGCGGCGGTGGCCTCCCGGGCAAGCTGGCCGACTGCCAGTCGCGCAACCCCGAGGAGTGCGAGATCTTCATCGTCGAGGGCAACTCCGCCGGCGGCTCTGCCAAGGGTGGGCGCGACCCGCGGATCCAGGCGATCCTGCCGCTGCGGGGCAAGATCCTCAACGTCGAGAAGGCGCGCATCGACCGGATCCTGCAGAACGCCGAGGTCCAGGCGATCATCTCCGCGCTCGGCACCGGGGTGCACGACGACTTCGACATCGACAAGCTGCGCTACCACAAGGTCGTGCTGATGGCCGACGCCGATGTCGACGGCCAACACATCTCGACCTTGCTGCTCACGCTGCTCTTCCGTTTCATGCGCCCTCTCATCGACGGTGGACACGTCTACCTCGCCCAGCCGCCGCTGTTCAAGATCAAGTGGACCAACGGCCCGCACGAGCTCGCGTACTCCGACCGTGAACGCGACGTGGTGCTCGCGGCCGGCGCCGAGGCCGGCAAGCGGCTGCCCAAGGAGGCTCCGGTCCAGCGTTACAAGGGTCTTGGTGAGATGAACGACAACGAGCTGTGGGACACCACGATGGACCCCGACGGACGCATCCTTCGTCAGGTGACGCTCGACGACGCCGCCAACGCCGACGAGATCTTCACCATCTTGATGGGCGAGAACGTCGAGCAGCGTCGCTCGTTCATCCAGCGCAACGCCAAAGACGTCCGCTTCCTAGATATCTGAGGGAACTTCTGTGACCGAGCCCCCCCTGACGCCGCAGCACGACCGGATCGAGCCGGTCGAGCTGCAGGTCGAGATGCAGCGCTCCTACATCGACTACGCGATGAGCGTGATCGTGGCGCGGGCACTTCCCGACGTACGCGACGGCCTCAAGCCGGTGCACCGCCGCGTGCTCTACGCGATGTACGACGGCGGCTACCGTCCCGACCGCGGCTTCTCCAAGTGCAGCCGCATCGTCGGAGACGTGATGGGCCAGTACCACCCGCACGGCGACACCGCGATCTACGACACCCTCGTGCGCCTGGCGCAGCCGTGGGTGCTGCGCTATCCGATGGTCGCGGGCCAGGGCAACTTCGGCTCGCCGGGCAACGACGCCGCCGCCGCGATGCGTTACACCGAGTGCCGGCTCGCGCCGATCGCGATGGAGATGGTGCGCGACATCGACAAGGACACCGTCGACTTCACCGCCAACTACGACGGCCGCTCGCAGGAGCCGACGGTACTGCCCGCCCGGATCCCCAACCTCCTGGTCAACGGCTCGGCCGGCATCGCGGTCGGCATGGCGACCAACATCCCGCCGCACAACCTGCGCGAGGTCGCCGCGGGCGCCCAGTGGGCCCTGGAGCATCCCGAGGCCAGCCGCGAGGAGCTGCTCAGTGCCCTGATGGAGCGGATCAAGGGACCGGACTTCCCAACCCGCGGCCTGATCGTCGGCACCCAGGGCATCGAGGACATGTACCGCACCGGCCGGGGCTCGGTCCCGATGCGCGCCGTGGTCGCGATCGAGGAGGACAAGGCGGGTCGCATCCAGCTCGTCGTCACCGAGCTGCCGTACCAGGTCAACCCCGACAACCTGGCGCTGAAGATCGCCGAGCTTGCCGACTCAGGACGCGTACAGGGCATCGCGGACGTGCGCGATGAGTCGTCCTCGCGCGTCGGTCGCCGTCTCGTGGTCGTGATGAAGCGCGACGCGGTCGCGCGGGTGGTCCTCAACAACCTCTACAAGCACACGGAGCTGCAGTCGAACTTCTCGGCCAACATGCTCGCGCTGGTGGACGAGGTCCCGCGCACGCTCACCCTCGATGCGTTCATCAGCAACTGGATCACCCACCAGATCGAGGTCATCCGGCGCCGCACCCAGTACCTCCTGGACGAGGCCGAGAAGCGGGCCCACATCTTGCGGGGACTGGTCAAGGCACTCGACGCGCTCGATGCGGTCATCGCGCTGATCCGGCGCAGCCCCTCGGCCGACGAGGCCCGCGACGGCCTGATCGAGCTGCTTGCCATCGACGAGATCCAGGCCCGTGCAATCCTCGACATGCAGCTGCGCCGGCTGGCTGCGTTGGAGCGGCAGAAGACGGTCGACGACCTCGCCGAGCTCGAGACGAAGATCGCCGACTACGAAGACATCCTCGCCAGCCCCGAGCGTCAGCGCTCGATCGTCGCAGGCGAGCTGGCCGAGGTCGTCGACAGGTATGGCGACGACCGACGTAGCCAGTTCATGGCCGCCGACGGTGACCTCTCGATGGAGGACCTGATCCCTGATGAGGACGTCGTCGTCACGATCACCCGGGGCGGTTACGTCAAGCGCACCAAGTCCGACCTCTATCGCCTGCAGCGCCGCGGCGGCAAGGGCGTACGAGGGGCGACACTGCGCCCCGACGACGTGGTCGACCACATGTTCCCGACGACGACGCACCACTGGGTCCTGTTCTTCACCACCGCGGGCCGGGTCTACCGCAGCAAGACGTACCTGCTGCCTGAGGCCAACCGCGATGCCAAGGGTGGCCATGTCGCGGGCCTGATGTCGTTCCAGCCGGACGAGGAGATCGCCCAGGTGCTGACGATTCGCGACTACGAGCAGTCGCCGTACCTCGTGCTTGCCACCCGCCGGGGGCTGGTCAAGAAGACCCGGCTGTCGGACTACAACTCCCCGCGCCAGGCGGGTGTGATCGCCATCAACTTCCGCGAGGACGACGACGAGCTGATCGGCGCCGAGCTGGTCTCGGCCGACGACGACCTGATCTTGTTCTCCAAGAAGGCCAGGGCGATCCGGTTCCGGGCCGACGACCGACAGCTACGTCCGATGGGAAGGGCAACCTCCGGCGTGACGGGCATGAAGTTCCGCGGCGGAGACGAGCTGCTGTCGATGGCCGTCATCAGAGCCACCTCACCGGCGGACTCTCCCGACGCGACTGCCGCCGACGACGGCGACGTGGCGACCACGAACGGCTCGGCCCACTACGTGTTCACCGCCACGGACGGCGGGTTCGCCAAGAAGACCAGGGTGGCGGAGTACCGCATGCAGGGACGTGGCGGCCTCGGCATCAAGGCGATGAAGCTCGCCAGCGAGCGGGGCAGCCTGGTAGGGGCCGTCGTGGTATCTGCGACCGACGAGATCCTGGCCATCAAGGCCAGCGGGCAGGTGACCCGTACGTCCGCCTCCGAGGTGTCCACCACCGGCCGTGACACGATGGGCGTCAGGTTCGTCGGCGTGAAGGGCGATGACCAAGTGGTTACGATAGCCCGGAACGAAGAAAAGGCAGCGCTGGACGCTCTGCCCGAGGACAGTATGAGCACGGGGGCCGACCCGGCGCTCGAAGCGGATGCGGCGGAGTCACCGCAGCCCACCGACGACGATCACGGGAGCCTCGATGAG
>JACCZT010000132.1 GCA_013695785.1 Nocardioidaceae bacterium
CATGCCGGAACAGCAGGCCGCGCGCGGAGAGATCGTCGACCAGGGCGGCGTCGGCCTTCTTGAAGAACTCGCCACCGACCAGGGGGACGTCTGCGGCGAAGTGCCCGTCGGCGGTGATCGGGTTGACGACCGGCAGGCCGTACCGGCGGCCGACCTCCATGTCCTCCTGGCCGAAGGCGGGGGACTGGTGGACGAGGCCGGTGCCGTCCTCGGTCGTGACGTAGTCGGCGAGGACGACATAGTGCGCGCGGGCGGCGGCGTCGTCGGGCCCGTCCGGGAACCCGACGAGCTCGAACGGGCGCTGGTAGGTCCACCGCTCCATGTCGCGGCCGGCAAAGCTCGCCTCGACGGTCCAGCCGTCGCCTAGTGCCTCGGCAAGCAGTGGCTCGGCCACCACCAGGTGCTCGTCACCGTCGGTCGCCACGACATAGGTGGTCTCCGGTCGTACGGCCACGGCGGTGTTGGACACCAACGTCCAGGGCGTCGTGGTCCACACGAGCATCGCGGTCCCGGCGTGCGGTCCCGAGGTGAGCACGAAGCGGACGTACACCGACGGGTCCACGACGCTCTCGTAGCCCTGCGCGAGCTCGTGGTCGGACAGCGCGGTACCGCAGCGCGGGCAGTACGGAGCCACCCGGTGCGATTCGACCAACAAGCCCTTGGCGTGGATCTGTGCCAGCGCCCACCACACGCTCTGCACGTAGGCGGAGTCCATCGTGCGGTAGGGGTGGTCGGTGTCGACCCAGTAACCCATCCGTTCGGTCATCTGCTCGAACAAGCCCACGTTGCGCAGGACCGCCTCACGGCACTTGGCGTTGAACTCCGCGATGCCGTACGCCTCGATGTCGGGCTTGCCGCGAAATCCCAGCTCCTTCTCCACGGCGATCTCCACCGGCAGGCCGTGGCAGTCCCAGCCGGCCTTGCGCTCGACCCGGTATCCCTGCATCGTCTTGAACCGTGGGAAGACGTCCTTGAAGACCCGCGCTTCCACGTGGTGGGTGCCCGGGGTCCCGTTGGCGGTCGGGGGGCCTTCGTAGAAGGTCCACGACGGAGCGTCGGCGCCGGCCTGCAGACTCTGCTCGAAGGTCCCGTCCTTGTCCCAGCGTGCGAGCACCTCGGCGTCCAGCGCGGCGAGGTCGACGTGCGCTGGTACGGGGGTGTAGCCCGGGTCGGTCATGCATCCTCCGGCAGGTTCGCACGACCTCGGGGGTCGGACGTGAACGTGTCCGAAGGGACGCTCGGCGTCGTCGACGCCTCCCGCGGTACCACCCTTCTTGGCGCCCGATCAGCTCTCGCACGCCCGCTCTTGCTCGCCGCTGCACGGTTCTAGTGGGCAGGCGCGCGTGCGTCTGCTGTTCTTCCGGCGGCTCGGAGGTGATCACCCCGTCATCGCTGTGCGGCACGGCTATCCTAGGCCAGCGGTTCGCCACGTGGCGAACCGAATTGCCGCAAGGCCGGGGCGGCCCTATCGTCGCGCCCACCGACACTGCACACAACAGCGTGCATCGACCCGAGGGAGAGGCATGGCCGAACAGGCATCAGCCGCGAGCGGTGCTGGCGCCCCGGCGACGCCCGCCACGAAGGGCACCACCGGACCCCTGGGCGTAGCGCCGGGCGAGGACCCGTGGACACCGGCGGAGGTGGCCGAGGTCCGCAGCGGCCTGGAGGCCGACCGGGACCGGCTGGTCGCCGAGATCGCGACGACCGAGCGCGAGCTGCAGGACCTGTTGCGTGGCGGGGGCGACGGCGCCGGCAACGACCAGGCCGACGTCGGTTCGAACAGTCTCGAGCGTGACTCCGAGATGTCACTGGCAGCCAACCAGCGCGAGCTTCTGGTGCAGGTCACCAAGGCGCTCGACCGCATGGAGAGCGGTACCTACGGCGAGTGCGAGATGTGTGAGCAGCCCATCGGCAAGATGCGCCTGATGGCATTCCCGCGTGCCACACTGTGCATGACATGCAAGCAGCGCGAGGAGCGTCGCTGACTCCCGAGGACGCGGCCAGGGACGACACGACCGACCCGGGCACGGCACCTGCCGCCCGCCTGGGAGTCAGCCGTCGCCGGCTCGGTCTCTTCATCGCCGTCGTCGCCATCGCGTACGCGGCCGACCTCCTCACCAAGACGCTTGCGGTGGCGTACCTGCCCGGCCGCGAACCCCTCACCGTCGTCCCCGAGGTCCTGCAGCTGACGTTCGTGCGGAACGCCGGTGCTGCGTTCGGCATGGCGACCGGCTTCACCGTTGTCCTCTCGCTCGTCGCGCTCGCCGTCTGTGTGGCGGTCGGACGCCTCGCCCGGCGCCTGCAGGACACGGTCTGGGCCGCCGCGCTGGGCCTGCTGCTCGGTGGAGCGCTGGGCAACCTGACCGACCGTGTGTTCCGCGCTCCGGGCCCGCTGCGCGGACACGTCGTCGACTTCTTGCAGCTCGTGCACTTCCCGGTCATCGACTTCCCGGTGTTCAACGTGGCCGATCTGTGCATCACCACTGCAGCGGTCCTGATCACCGTGCAGTCCTTCCGCGGTCTCGGCGTCGACGGCCGCCGCCACGCCGCTTCGAAGGACGCGCCAGGTGGCTCGGCGCGCCGCACGACGTGACCGAGCAGTACGTCGACCACCGCGACCTGGTGGTGCCAGACGGACTCGCCGGTGAGCGTGTCGACGCCGCCCTGGCCCGGCTCCTCGGCCTCTCCCGCACCAGAGCAGCCGACCTGGTCGCCGAAGGACACGTGCTGCTCGACCACCGCGTACCGTCCAAGTCCGACCGAGTCGTCGGCGGTGCCTGGCTGGAGGTCACCATCCCGCGGCAGCGTGACGTCTCGGTCGTCGTTCCCGAGATCGTCGATGAGCTGCGGATCGTGCACGACGACGCCGACCTCGTCGTGGTCGACAAGCCCGTGGGCGTCGCCGCACACCCCGGTGTCGGGTGGAGCGGTCCCACGGTGGTGGGGCATCTTGCGGGCGCGGGCTACCGGATATCGACCTCCGGGGCACCAGAGCGACGGGGCGTGGTGCAGCGGCTCGACGTTGGCACCAGCGGCCTGATGGTCGTGGCGAAGTCCGAACGCGCCTACACCGTGCTCAAGCAGGCGTTCCGGACGCGCAGCGTCGACAAGACGTACCACGCCCTCGTCCAGGGCCACCCCGACCCGCTGCAGGGCACTATCGACGCGCCCATCGCACGCCACGACAAGCACGACTGGAAGTTCGCCGTGATGGCCGACGGCCGGGCGAGCATCACCCACTACGACACGCTGGAGGCGCACCGCTTCGCCAGCCTGGTCGAGATCACTCTCGAGACCGGACGGACGCACCAGATCCGGGTCCACATGAGCGCCATGAAGCACCCGTGCGTGGGTGACCTGCAGTACGGCGCGGACCCCACCCTGGCTCGGCGCGTCGGACTGGAGCGCCAGTGGCTGCACGCCGTCCGGCTCGGGTTCGCGCACCCCGGCACGCGCGAACGCGTCGAGTTCAGCTCCCCCTACCCGGCCGATCTGCAGCACGCGTTGGACGTGATCCGAGCGGCGGACTGAGCTGGAGCGACGACTGCAAAGGTTCAGTGACTGCCGTCGCGTAGCGGCCTCCGTGCCCTTTGCCGGCCGATAGGTCGTTCCAACCGGCGTGTGGCTCCGACCCCGAGGAGACCTGCGCTCGATCACGCGGCTCGATTGACCCCGGTGGAAGCTGCGCTGAACAGCTCGGCAAAGTTGAACGAGGTCGTCGCGGCCGCCTCCGGCCCAGGGTGTCGGCGTCGGTGGAGCGGCCCGCGGCGGGTAGAGTTCGAGGCCTTCCCCGAGGTCCACGCGAGCGGTTCCGCGCGGCTCGCCTGTCGCTGCTGAGGAGGCCCCTGGTCCATGTCGAGCAACTCGTCCTTCGTGCACCTGCACGTCCACACGGAGTACTCCATGCTCGACGGCGCCGCCCGGCTGCCCGACCTGTTCGCCCGCACCGCCGACCTCGACATGCCGGCCATCGCGATGACCGACCACGGCAACGTCTTCGGTGCCTACGACTTCTACAAGGCAGCGCGAGCGGCGGGCGTCAAGCCGATCATCGGCATGGAGGCCTACCTCACCCCCAACACCAGTCGCTACGATCGCAAGCGGGTGCGGTGGAACAAGGGCGGAGACGACGACGTCTCCGGTGGCGGTGCGTTCACCCACATGACCCTGCTCGCCGAGACCACTGCCGGCATGCACAACCTCTTCCGGTTGTCGTCCCGGTCGAGCCTGGAGGGATTCTTCTACAAGCCGCGTGCCGACCGCGAGCTGCTCGCGGAGTACGCCGGTGGGCTCATCGGCACCACCGGCTGCCCGTCGGGCGAGGTGCAGACGTGGCTGCGGATCGGCAACTACGCCAAGGCCCGCGAGTCCGCGGCGGAGTTCCGCGACATCTTCGGGGCCGGCAACTACTTCCTCGAGCTGATGGACCACGGGTTGTCGATCCAGACTCGCATCCAGGACGACCTGCTCCGGCTCGGGCGCGACCTGGACCTGCCGATGATCGCCACCAACGACAGCCACTACGTCCACCCCGAGGACGCAACCGCGCACGAGGCCCTGCTGTGCGTGCAGTCCGGCAAGACCCTCGCCGACCCCAACCGGTTCAAGTTCGACGCCGACGACTTCTACATCAAGTCTCCCGCCGAGATGCGTTCGTTGTGGGAGGACAAGTACGACCTGGGCGAGGCGTGCGACAACACCCTCCTGGTCGCCGAACGCTGCGACGTGTCGTTCAACGAGTCCGCCAACCTCATGCCGCGCTTCCCCTGCCCGCCAGGAGAGAGCGAGCATGCGTGGTTCGTCAAGGAGGTCGAGCGCGGCCTGCAGGACCGCTACCCCCAGGGCATCACCGAGGAGGTGCGCAAGCGCGCCGACTACGAGGTCGAGATGATCCTGCAGATGGGGTTCCCGGCCTACTTCCTCGTCGTCGCCGACCTGATCGGGTGGGCCCGGGAGCAAGGCATCCGGGTCGGGCCGGGCCGCGGGTCCGCGGCCGGCTCCCTCGTGGCGTACGCCCTGCGCATCACCGAGCTCGACCCGATCCAGCACGGCCTGCTCTTCGAGCGTTTCCTCAACCCCGAACGCGTGTCCATGCCCGACATCGACATCGACTTCGACGAGCGTCGGCGTGGCGAGGTGATGCGCTACGTCAACGACAAGTACGGCGAGGACCGGGTCGCGCAGGTCGTCACCTACGGCACCATCAAGGCCAAGCAGGCAGTCAAGGACGCGTCCCGTGTCCTCGGCTACCCGTTCGCGATGGGCGAGCGGGTCACCAAGGCGATGCCGCCCGCCGTCATGGGCAAGGACGTTCCGCTCAAGGAGATCTTCGACCCGGCCCACCGTCGCTACGGCGAGGGTGGTGAGTTCCGTGTCCTGTACGACTCAGATGCCGACGTGCGCAAGGTGGTGGACACCGCCACCGGTCTGGAGGGACTGAAACGGCAGTGGAGCGTGCACGCGTGTGCCGTCATCATGTCGAGCGAGCCACTGCTGGACGTCATCCCGATCATGAAGCGCGAGCAGGACGGCGCGATCATCACGCAGTTCGACTACCCGACCTGCGAGACGCTCGGGCTGCTGAAGATGGACTTCCTCGGCTTGCGCAACCTGACAGTGATCCAAGACACCCTGCTCAACATCGAGCGCAACCGGGACGAGAAGGTCGTCGTCGAGGACCTGACGTTCGACGACCCGGCGGCGTACGCCCTGCTCGCTCGGGGTGACACCCTCGGCGTCTTCCAGCTCGACGGTGGCCCCATGCGGTCCCTGCTCCGCAGCCTTCGGCCTGACTCCTTCGACGACATCACCGCCGTCCTCGCGCTCTACCGCCCCGGTCCGATGGGCGCCAACGCGCACAACGACTACGCAGACCGCAAGAACAAGCGTCAGCAGGTCAGCGCCATCCACCCCGAGCTGGCCGAGCCGCTGAGTGAGATCCTCAGCGAGACCCACGGCCTGATCGTCTACCAGGAGCAGGTGATGGCGATCGCCCAAGCGGTCGCCGGCTACTCGCTGGCGAGTGCTGACCTGCTGCGCCGGGCGATGGGAAAGAAGAAGAAGAAGGAGCTCGAGCAGCAGTACGAGTCCTTCTCCGCCGGCATGAGCGACCGCGGCTACTCCGCTGCCGCGGTCAAGGCGCTGTGGGACATCTTGCTGCCGTTCTGCGACTACGGTTTCAACAAGAGCCACGGCGCCGGCTACGCCGTGATCTCGTATTGGACCGCCTACCTCAAGGCCAACTATCCCGGCGAGTACATGGCGGCCCTGCTCACCAGCGTCAACGGCGACAAGGACAAGTCGGCGATCTACCTCAACGAGTGCCGCCGGATGGGCATCAAGGTCCTGCCGCCGGACGTCAACGACTCCGACGCCGACTTCACCCCTATCGGCCGGGACGTCCGGTTCGGCCTCTCGGCCATCCGCAACGTCGGCCACAACGTCGTGGCGGGCATTGTCGAGGCGCGGGGCGAGAAGGGTCGGTACGCCTGTTTCACCGACTTCATGGACAAGGTCCCGCCGGTCGTGTGCAACAAGCGGGTCATCGAGTCGCTCGCCAAGGCCGGCGCCTTCGACTCCATGACGCACCGCAGGCGCGCACTGATCGCCATCCACGAGGATGCGGTCGAGGCCTACGTCGATATCAAGCGCAACGAGGCGATCGGGCAGGACTCCTTGTTCGGGGGTCCTGGCGACGACACCGAGGCCTT
>JACCZT010000140.1 GCA_013695785.1 Nocardioidaceae bacterium
GGACGAGCTCAACGGCGGCCCCGGAGACGACACGAAGACGCAGTAATCTTCACTGCAACACCACTGATCCGCGGCTCGGGCGCTCTGCTCGGGTCGCGGATCTCTGCCTGTCGGGCTAGCGTCGACAGACAACTTCCTGCGGCAAGGACGGGTGGCGATGCGACCGGCATGGCAGGTCGATCTCGGGCGGCGATGGACCGAGCCGCACCGCTGCCACCATGACATCGAGCACCTGCGCGAGGTCCTGACCGCGCTGGAGATCCTGGCCATGGACGGTCTCGTCTTCAACGCGAGGGTCACCCGCCGCGCTGCGTGGTTCCACGACGCCGTGTACGACGTCTTCCGCGACGACAACGAAGAGGCGTCCGCCGACCTCGCCCGGCACCTCATCCGCGGTACGACCGGTGAGCGGATCGCCGCGGTCGTGATGACCACCAAGACCCACCAACCCGGCGACGACCCCGAGGCGGTCGCCCTGTGTGACGCCGACCTCGCCGTGCTCGGCAGCGGTAGGCAGCGCTACGCGCGCTACTGCCAGGAGATCCGCAACGAGTACGCGCACGTACCGGAACGGCAATTCAGGTCCCGTCGCGCGGAGACCTTGACCACGCTCTTGGAGCACGAGCACCTCTTCGCCTCGCCACAAGGGCGGAGCCGTTGGGAAGCGGCCGCGCGCCGCAATGTCGACGCCGAGATCCGCCAGCTGGTGCCCCTCAACAGCGTGTAGCGCCGCGCTTGCCGCGCCGCAGGCCAGCAGTGGTCAGCGCACGTACGATCTCCCGGCTCGTCACAGGACTGGCACCGGCCTGGACGAGAAGCTCGTAGGCATGGGCGGGCACGTCGTAGTGGTCGCGCTCGAAACCTCGGGCTGGGATCGCATGGGCGCGGGCGAACGCGTGCAGCTCCGCCAACGAGGTGTCGCTGGCCAGGTGCGACCACAACCCGCCGCGCCCCGGCCAGGTCGGCGCGTCGATCAAGATCGCCATGGCCCACTGTCTCATCCGCGCCCGCCTGCCACTGGATGCGCCAAACCGCTTGACAGGCCCAGGAGAATGCACTGGTGCCCGACACCAGCGACGCCGACCTGGATCAGGAGAGGGCACACCTTCGACGATCCCGGGCACGGCTGGCTCAGATGCGGTCGGCCGTGGCCGGGCTCAAGGCGCACGGCGGCGATCCCGTCTCCACCGAGTACCTCAAGGGTGCACTCTTCGCGCGGATGAGAGCGCTCGAGGACGACCCGGACGTACCGCTGTTCTTCGGTCGCCTCGACTTCGACGGCGAGCGGCTGTACGTCGGCCGCCGGCACGTGACCGACACCGCCGGCGACCCGATGGTGATCGACTGGCGGGCGCGGGTGGCCCGCGCGTTCTACCGCGCCAGCCGTACCGACCCGATGGGCGTTCGATCGCGCCGCAGGTTCGGGTTCGCCCGCGGCACACTCACCGCGTACGAGGACGAGGACCTCAGCACGCCGGGTCGTGATGTCGCAGGCCAGGACGGTGTGACCAGCCAGATACTGACCGCTGAGATCGAACGACCGCGTGCCGGCCCGATGCGTGACATCGTCGCCACCATCTCACCGGACCAGGACGACATCGTCCGTGCCGACCTGTCGATGTCGTTGTGCGTCCAAGGCGCTCCCGGGACCGGCAAGACCGCCGTCGGTCTGCACCGTGCCGCGTTCCTGCTGTACGCCTTCCGCGACCAGCTCAGCCGTCAAGGGGTGCTCGTCGTCGGGCCCAACACCTCGTTCCTGCGCTACATCGCCGACGTCCTGCCCGCGCTCGGCGAGGTGGACGCCAGCCAGTCGACGGTCGAACAGCTGACAGCGCACGTACCGGTCCGCCGCACCGAGCTCGCTCGCGTCGCCGCGATCAAGAGCAACGCGCGGATGGCCGACGTCGTCACCGCCGCGTGCTGGGCACACCTGGCGCCGCAGTCCGAGGCACTCGTCGTACCCCGCGGCACCCGACGGTGGCGCATCGCCGCGTACGAGGCCTCGGACATCGTCGACGGCCTGCGCGGACGTCAGGTGCGCTACGGCACCGGCCGCACGATGTTCGCCCAGCGGCTGGCGCACGAGATCCTCGTGAAGATGGAGGTAGCCGGCGAGTCTCCTGACGACCGGGTGCAGGAGACCATCGCCCGTTCGCGGCCTGTCCGCGCCTACGTCGACGCCTGGTGGCCCCGGCTCGACGCCGCCAAGGTCGTGTACCGGCTGCTCACCGATGCCGAGTTCCTCGCCTCCGTGTCCACCGGTGTCCTTACCGACGAGGAACGCCGCGGGCTCGCCCTGCGTCCCCGCCCCCGATCGCTACGCAACGCCGGGTGGACGATTCACGATCTGGCCCTGATCGACGAGGCCGCCGACCTGATCGCGCGTACGCCGAGCGTCGGCCACGTCGTCCTCGACGAGGCACAGGACCTGTCCCCGATGATGCTGCGCGCGGTCGCCCGTCGCTGTGAGACCGGTTCGATGACGGTCCTGGGTGACCTGGCACAGGCCACGACCCCCTGGGCCAGTCGGTCGTGGGGGTCGGCGTTGCGCCACCTCGGCAAGACCGACGCGCACATCGAGGAGCTCACGCAAGGATTCCGGGTACCGCAGGAGATCCTTGCGTACGCCACCCGGCTGCTCCCCCGCATCGCGCCCGATCTCGAGCCGCCGACCTCGGTACGTACGAGCGCCGGCGCCATGAGCGTGCGGCGCGGCGCGTTGGCAGACACCGTCGAGGCCGCCGCCCATGAGCTGGGCCAGCTCCCCGGAACACTCGGCATCATCGTCTCCGACCGCCAGGTCGGCGTCGTCACCGAGACGCTGGTCGCCGCAGGAGTGCGCCATGACGTCCTCGGTGCTGACGGGGCGCTCGCCGACGACGTCACCCTGGTCCCGGCCGCGCTGGCCAAAGGGCTGGAGTTCGACCACGTCATCGTCGTCGAACCGGCGGCGATCGTCTCAGGGGAGCCCGACGAGATGACTGGTCTGCGCCGGCTCTACGTATGCCTCACCCGCGCCGTGACGTCGCTGGTCGTCCTCCACGAGACGGATCTGCCGGAGCCTCTAGGCTGAACGGATGCATCCCGAGTCCGACCCGCTGCTCAAAGCGCGGGCCTTGGTGCTGCACGACCTGCAAGCGCGCGAGCTCGCCGACGCGGGGGTGGTCTCCCTGCTCGAGGACGCGGTCAGCGTACGACGCTGGTGGCTGGAGCAGTGGACCGACGGTGCCGCCTTCGTCGCCGGCCTGGTCGCCCAGGACGTCCAGGACGCCCTCCTCGACGACAACGGCCGCTGGCCGCGCTGCACCTCGTGTGAGGTGGCCGCCGAGCACACCCTGACGATCGAGCCCGCGCTCGGCGCTGACCCGCACTGGGTGTGCGAGGCGTCGGCCGACGTGGTCGCACCGCTGGGCCACCTCCCGCCTCCCCGCTGAGATTGACGTAAGACCGCTTGACACCGCCCGGACAACGGGCGCCGAAGCGTCAATCTCAGCGGGGAGGGTGGGGCGCCGCGCGGAGCCGGGCGACGTGCGCTTGGACCTGCGGCCGCCGGGGGGAGTTCGCCGGCATCGCGGCAAGGGCGCTCTCCCAGACGCCGAGGTCGCAGCGACCGTGAGCGGTGTCGGCGAAACCGAGCAACGCGTCCGGGTCTGCCGCGTCGACCAGGACCGCGCGCAGCTCGGCATGCAGCTCCTCGCGCATCGCCACCACTCCTGGGGACTGCGACGGCGGCAGGATCGGGCCCTGGTACTGCGTGACCGCGCGTCGCAGCTGGCCCTCGGCCAGGGCCTTTCGCACTCGATCGACGTCGGTGCGCAACGGGGACGTCAGGCGGTACGGGCGGGACTGCATCTGCATGGGATCGACCAGGGTACGCAGTCTGGACAGCTCGGCGCGTACGGTGACCGTCGCCTGCTCGGTCCGGCTGAGCGCCCGGGCGAGCTCACCGCCGGACATTCCTTGCGGGGCCGACGCGAGCAGCAGCAGCAGCTCGGAGTGGCGCAGGCTCAACTGGGTCGAACGCGCGGACTGTCCGAGCACCGCACCACGTACGCCGAGCACCCGCAGCATCGCGCGGTCCGCGCCACGGCGGTCCATCGTCGGCGGGGTCGGCTGACGGCTGCTCAGCCGCTCGATCCGCAGCTGCGCTTCCACCGCGGCCACCGTCGCCCGGACGAGGGCAAGGCTTTGTGAGCTTGCGACCTGGTGGCCGCCGGTGAGGTCGAGGACACCGAGGAGCGCGCCGGTGTCGGGGTCGTGAATGGGAGCGGCCGAACAGCTCCACGGGGTGACCGGTCGGGACAGGTGTTCCGCGCCGAAGATCTGCACCGGCAGATCCAACGCCAACGCCGTGCCGGGCGCGTTGGTGCCGACATGTGCCTCACTCCAGTTCGCGCCAGGGGTGAACAGCATGCCCTCGGCGCGCGCGCGCAGGCTCCGTGAGCCCTCCACCCACAGCAGCCGGCCGATGGCGTCGCTGACCGCCACCAGCAGACCGGCGTCGGCAGCGTCCTCGACGAGCAGACGCCGGATCACCGGCATCACGGTCAACAGTGGGTGGTCGGCGCGCGCCGCCCGCAGCTCGGCATGCAGCTCCTCGCGCATCGCCACCACTCCTGGGGACTGCGAC
>JACCZT010000148.1 GCA_013695785.1 Nocardioidaceae bacterium
TGTTCTGCCACGGCACGCCTCGCGACGACGACGAGGTGGTGCTCGTCGACACCCGCCTCGAACGCTGGGCCGAGGTGTTCGAGGATCTGTCCGACGATGTCCAGACGGTCGTTTGCGGTCACACCCACATGCCGTTCGTACGACTGGTGGACCGCCGTCTTGTTATCAACCCGGGCAGTCTCGGCATGCCGTACGGCCGCGCGGGTGGTTCGTGGGCGCTGCTCGCGGAGGGAAGCGTGACGCTGAGGCACACGCCCATCGACGTCCGGGCGGTGTGCGAGGAGGTCGCCCAGCAGTCGACGTACCCGGGTGTGCGGGAGTGGGTCGAGTACTTCGTCACGTCGGCGTCGAGCGACGCCGAGGCGCTGAGAACCTTTGCGCCGCGGGACGGCCGAGAAACCACCTGACGCCCTTCCATCGTTGAGCCTTACACCGGAGCGGTTGGGACTTACCGATCCGGCGACACGCCGCCGTGTGAAGGGACGTGCGTAAGTGCCAGCGGGGGAGCCGAGCCGCCCGGCTGCGGCGCCTCTCAGCCGCTGGTCGTACGTTCGGCGTCCGCCTTGGCATCGGCGACGGGCGCCATCAGGTGCGAGATCTCGTGGCGATCGGGCGCGCCCGGGAGACCCCAACCCGGCTCGTACCCGAACACCTCACGCATCGGCACCGAACTGTTGTTGCCGCTGACGATCTCGACATCGTCGGCGGTGATCAACGCCGGGTGCGCCACCCCGCAGGCCTCGGAGATCTTGAGCAGGTCGCGGCGCAGCGTACGCAGGTAGTTGGCGGCGCGCACCGACTTCAGGTCGGGGTCCAGGCCGTGGATCAGCCACGGGTCCTGGGTCGCGACGCCAGTGGGGCAGCGGTCGGTGTGGCACCGTTGCGCCTGGATGCAGCCGACCGCGAGCATCGCCTCGCGTGCGACGTTGACCATGTCGCATCCGAGGGCGAACCCGACGACGGCGTTGTCCGGCAGGCCGAGCTTGCCCGAGCCGATGAACGTCACGTCGTCGGCGATCCCGGCCGCGGCGAACTTCGCGTAGACCCGGGAGAACCCGACCCGGAACGGCAGCGACACCGAGTCGCTGAAGATCAGCGGCGCGGCGCCGGTGCCCCCCTCGCCGCCGTCGATGGTCACGAAGTCGACGCCGCGGTCGGTCCCGGCCATCTGCTCGACGAGGCTCTCCCAGAAGTGCAGATCACCGACGGCGGACTTGATGCCGACCGGCAGGCCGGTCTCGGTGGCGATTAGCTCCACCCAGTCGAGCATGCTGTCGACGTCGTGGAACGCCGTGTGCCGTGAGGGGCTCGCACAGTCCTGACCGACAGGGATACCGCGGATGTCCGCGATCTCCTGGGTCACCTTGGCGCCGGGCAGCAGGCCGCCGAGCCCCGGTTTGGCACCTTGGCTGAGCTTGACCTCGATCGCCTTGACCGGCGCGGAGGCGACCACGTCCTTGAGCCTGGCGAGGTCGAACTCGCCGTGCTCGTCGCGGCACCCGAAGTACGCCGTCCCGAGCTGCAGCACGAGGTCTCCGCCGTGGCGGTGGTGAGGCGACAGCCCGCCCTCGCCGGTGTTGTGCAGACAGCCGGCGAGGGCGACGCCACGGTTGAGCGCCTCGATCGCCGGCGGCGACAGGGATCCGAAGCTCATGGCCGAGACGTTCACGACGGACGCGGGACGGAACGCCTTGGACCGCCCGCGAGCAGCGCCCAGCACCTTGGCGGATGGGATCGGGGCACCGTCGGCCTCATGCGCCGACTTGGTGGACGCCGGGAAGTCCGAAAAGGTCCGGTGCTTGATGATCGGGTAGCCCTCGGTGAACTCCATGTCGTTGTCGGTACCGAAGCCGAAGTAGTTGTTCTGCAGCTTTGCCGAGGCGTACACCCACCGGCGCTGGTCTCGGCTGAACGGCCGTTCCTCGTCGTTGCCGGTGGTGATGTACTGCCGCAGCTCCGGGCCGATCGACTCCAGCATGTAGCGGCCGTGGCCGATGACCGGGAAGTTGCGCAGCAGCGCGTGCCGCTTCTGTCTCAGGTCGTGAGCCGCCACCGCACCGGCGGCAGCGATCGGCAGGGCAGCAAGGGCGTGGGTCCACTTCATACGGTCAGTCTGCTCCGAACCCGCAGGCACTGCACGGGCGCAGGTGCGCAACGCATCGCTAGTCGGGAGGCTGGCGCAGGCGCTTGGTCTCCCCGCGGCGCTTCTTGTCCTCGATCCGGCGACGCTGGGACCCCTTGGTGGGTCTGGTCGGTCGACGCTTGCGTACCGGCCGCGTCGCCTCGGTGACAAGAGCGGTGAGCCGTTCGCGGGCGGCGTCGCGGTTGCGCAGCTGGGAGCGGTGTTCGGATGCGGTGACGGTGAGCACGCCGTCGGTGAGCCGCGCTTCCAGTCGCGCCAGCGCTCGCTCGCGCTGTGCAGGTGTGAGCGCTGCGGTGTGCGCGAGGTCCCAGACGAGCTCGACCCGTGAGTCGCTGGTATTGACGCTCTGCCCGCCCGGCCCCGACGAGCGGGAGAACCGCCACGTCAGCTCCGCGTCGGGAATCT
>JACCZT010000151.1 GCA_013695785.1 Nocardioidaceae bacterium
GTCATCACGTCGGAGACCGCGAACTTCAGATGGCGACCAATCCTGATGCCGCGGGGGCCATGTCCCGTCTGGCGCCAGTCGTAGATCGTCCTGACGGGCACGCCCAGGTACTCGGCGAGCTCGCCGACGCTCAGCAGCGGATCCAGTCCGCTCAATGCTGTCTGTTGGGTCCTCATACCCAACAGGTGGGCAACCAGCGCCGTAGCGATCGTGAGCGACCAGCAGCGATCGGTGCCAGCCGCATGGCGATCTCGACAGCGCTCCGCGAGGAGGGGCAAAGTGGAGGGTTTGTGGAGGGTCGATCAAATCTCTAACGCTTTCAGGCCCGGAAATCCGCTGGATTTCCGGGCCTGTTCGTCGGGCTGACAGGATTTGAACCTGCGACCCCTTGACCCCCAGTCAAGTGCGCTACCAAGCTGCGCTACAGCCCGAAACGGTCCCGAGGACCGTGAGAAACCCTACCCCAGTCAGCGGGCCCGCTTCTTGCGGGGCCGTTGCTGCACGTGCACCGGCGAGCCGACGAAACCGTACTCCTCGCGCAGGCGCCGCTCGACGAATCGGAGGTACTGGTCCTCCAGCTTGCCCGAGGTGAACAAGATGAACATCGGCGGCGCCGTGGCAGCCTGGGTCCCGAACAGGATCTTTGCCTGTTTGCCGCCGCGGATCGGGTGCGGGTGCTCGGCGACCAACCGGCCGAGGAAGGCGTTGAGTGCACCGGTCGGCACGCGGGTCTCCCACCCCGCAAGCGCGGCCTCGAGCGCGCGCTGCAAGCGGTCGACGTGCCAGCCGGTCTTTGCGGTGATGTTGACCCGAGGGGCCCACTGCACCTGGACGAGATCGCGCTCGATCTCGCGGTCCAGGTAGTAACGGCGCTCTTCGTCGACGAGGTCCCACTTGTTGAACGCGATGACCAGCGCACGGCCGGCATCGTCGACGTTGTGGATGATGCGCAGGTCCTGCTCGCTCAAGGACTGGCTCGCGTCGACCACCATCACGGCGACCTCGGCCCGGTCGATCGCGGTGTTGGTACGCAGGCTGGCGTAGTACTCGTGCCCAGATGCTGTGTTGACCCGCTTGCGGATGCCGGCGGTGTCGATGAACTTCCAGGTACGCCCACCCAGCTCGACGAGCTCGTCGACCGGGTCGACGGTCGTACCCGCCACGTCATCGACGACGACACGCTCCTCGCCGGCGAGACGGTTGAGGAGGCTGGACTTGCCCACGTTGGGCTTGCCGACGATGGCGACGCGACGGGGCCCCCGTGGCTTGTCCCAGTCCTCCGGCGGCGGCTCGGGAAGGGCGTCCAAGATCGCGTCCAACATGTCACCGCTCCCCCGCCCGTGCAGCGCCGAGACGGGGTACGGCTCCCCCAGCCCGAGGTTCCACAGCGACGCCGCCTCGGCTTCAATGCGCTGGTCGTCGACCTTGTTGGCTGCCAGGATGACCGGCTTGCCGGCGCGCCGCAGGATCTTGACGACGGCCGCGTCTGCGTCGGTGATGCCAACGGTCGCGTCCACCACGAACAGCACGGCGTCGGCAGCAGCGACCGCCATCTCCGCCTGAGCGGTGATCAGTTCGGCCATGCCGCGGGCATCGGGGTTCCACCCGCCGGTGTCGACGACGGTGAACTCGCGGCCGTTCCAGAGCGCGTCGTACGGCACCCGGTCACGCGTCACTCCTGGGATGTCCTCCACCACGGCCTCACGGCGACCGAGGATGCGGTTGACCAGCGTCGACTTGCCCACGTTGGGCCGACCGATCACCGCTAGCACCGGCACCGGCCCGCGGGCCGACGGTGCGTCAGGCGAGGGATCGCCACGGTCATCAGGCCTCATGAGCGTCCTCTTCGAGTGCTGGTCCCCGGTCAAGGGTCTGCTCGACCAGATGGACCACGGCTGCGATGACCTCCTCGAGGCTGAGGTGGGTGGTGTCGAGCACGGTCGCGCCGTCGGCCATGACAAGCGGCGACGCCTCCCGCGAAGAGTCGAGGCGGTCGCGGCGGTCCAGGTCCTCCCGCGTCAGGTCGACCTCCTCGCCCGAGCCCCCGAGCTCGGCGGTACGCCGGACGGCCCGGGCGCCCACGTCGGCGACGAGGTAGACCTTGACCGGTGCATCTGGGGCAACCACTGATGCGATATCGCGGCCTTCGACGACGATGCCCGTGGATGCGGCGATGATGCCGCGTTGCAGCTCCACCATCAGCGCGCGCACCTCCGGGACGGCGCTGACCGCACTCACCGCGGCCGTCACTTCCGCGGCCCGTACCGGCGCTGTGACGTCGACGTCGTTCGCGCGGATCGACGGTTCGGCCGGGTCGGTGCCGACGTCGATGGCGACCGACCTGGCCGCCTCCGCGACCGTCACGGGGTCATCGACATCGACGCCGTGGTCGAGCAGCGCCCACGTCACCGCGCGGTACATCGCGCCGGTGTCGAGGTAGTCGATACCCAACCGGGCTGCGACGCCTCGAGCCGTGCTCGACTTGCCCGACCCCGACGGCCCGTCGACGGCGATGACTGGTGAGCTCACGAACCCATCCTTTCCTCGGGCGTTGTCGATCGGTGTCGGGCATCGGTTCACAGGTGTGCGACCCAGTCCTTGGCGAGCAGCGCACGCAACAGCACCGGTGCCTGGTCCGGGCGTACCGCCACCTCGGCGACGCCGACAGGACGACCGGGATCGTGGTCGATGCGCAAATCTTCGATGTTGACCCCTGATTGTCCCGCATCGGTGAACAGTCGCGCCAACTCGCCCGCCTTGTCCGGGACCTGCACGTAGACAACGAGCTCCTGGCGCTCGGCAGACCCGTGCTTGCCGGGGATGAGAGTCGTACCGTACGCGCCACGGTCGAGAACGCCGGCGAACGCCCGCCCGGGCGCCGCGTCCGGTCCAGCATCGACGCCGACCGCCTCCAGATCGGCGATGAGCGCATCGAGGTCAGCACGTACCGAGCGGAGCAGGTCCGAGACGGGTTCGGCGTTGGCGCGCAGGATCTGCCGCCACAGTGCGGGGTCGCCCCCGGCGATCCGGGTGACGTCACGGAGTCCTTGTCCGGCGAGGACGAGGTGCGCTGAGGGGCCGACCTCGAGCTGTGCGGCCGTCAGCACCGAGAGCAGGTGCGGCAGGTGGGAGACGCGAGCGACCGCGGCGTCGTGCTCGACCGGGTCCATCACCACGACGCTCGCTCCGCAGCGCTCGGCGAGGGCGCGTACGACCTCGACCGCGTGCGGGGCCGAGGTCGCGTGCGGCGTCACGGCCCATGCCCGACCCTCGAACAGCTCGGCCGTCGCGGCCACCGGTCCCGAGCGCTCGCTACCGGCCATGGGGTGCCCGCCCACGTAGCGAGAGGCATCGGCTCCGCTGCTGTCGGCGACGGCCAGCATGGGCAGCACCTTGACGCTGGAGACGTCGGTCACGACCGCGTCGCGCCAGTCGTGCAGCGCGGCCACTACCTCGCCGGCGACGTGGTCAGGTGGAACCGCGACAACCACGAGAGCGACGTTCTCGGGCCTCGATGTCGAGCCGGCGCCGGTCGACTCCGCGAGCTCGGCGTGGTAGGCGGAGATGTCGCGCAGGTGGACCCGGCAGCCGGCGTGCGTCAGCGCCAAGGCGACTGACGTACCGATGAGACCACATCCGACCACCAGGACAGGTCCGGGTACGGGGACCGTGTCGATCCCGGCCGGTGCGTCGATGCTCACATCCGAACGCTATCCAACAGGGAGCCGAGCTCGTCACGGGTGAGCTCGCGGGACTCCCCCGGTGCCAGACCGGACAGGCGTACGGACGCGAACGCCGTGCGGGAGAGTCTCTCGACCGGGTGGCCGACGGCCTCGAGCAACCGTCGCACGATCCGGTTGCGGCCGATATGGATGTCGAGCTCGACTATCGACCTGTTGTCGAGGGTCTCCTTGACGGTGAACCGGTCGACCTGTGCGGGGCCGTCTTCGAGGTCGACGCCGGCGCGCAGGCGGCGGCCGAGACCGGCCTTGACGTGGCCCTGCACCTGCGCGACGTACGTCTTGGAGATCTCGAACGACGGATGCGCCATCTTGTGCGCGAACGCACCGTCGTTGGTGAGCAGGATCAGGCCGTCGGTGTCGGTGTCGAGGCGGCCGACGTGGAACAAGCGCTCGGGCCGCCCGGCGATGAGGTCGGCGAGGGTGGGCCGCCCCTGCGGATCGTCCATGGTGCTGACGACTCCGCGAGGCTTGTTGAGGGCGACGTAGACATGCTCACTTGGTGGGGGAAGACGCTTGCCGTCCACGTGGATGACCGCGGTACGCGGGTCGACGCGCGCGCCCATCTGCGTCACAGGCTCACCGTCGACCTGCACCCTGCCGTCGGACATCAGCTGCTCGCACTTGCGCCTGCTTGCCACCCCGGCCTGGGCCAACAGCTTCTGCAGGCGGATGCGTCCCTCGTCACCGCCCGCCGGCTCGCTCACCGCTGCGCGTCCAGCTGGTCGGCCGTGCCGTCGGCGACAACTCCGGCGTCGGCGGTTTCGGCGAAGGCTGGGCCCTCCTGCTCCTGCACGTCGTCGACGTCGGACATCTCGGGCAGGAACGGCGCGAGCTCCGGCAGCTCGTCGAGATCGCGCAGTCCCATGCGCTCGAGGAAGTAGCCGGAGGTGGCGTACAGCACGGCGCCGGTCTCCGCGTCGGTCCCGGCCTCCTCGACCAGGCCCCGGGTCACCAACGTACGCATCACGCCGTCGACGTTGACGCCGCGGATGGCCGAGACTCGCGCGCGGCTGATGGGCTGACGGTAGGCGACGATGGCCATCGTCTCCAGGGAGGCGTGGGTCAAGCGGGCCTGCTGGCCGTCTCGAACGAACCGCTCGACCGCAGGCGCGTACTGCTCGCGCGTGTAGAAGCGCCAGCCTCCCGCCACCTGACGCAGCTCGAACCCGCGGCCCTGTGCGTCGTACGTCCGCGCGAGCGTCTCCAGCGCCGCGAGCACGTCCCCCGGCGGGTGTGCCACCGCCTGGGCGAGCATCAGGTGGTCCAACGGCAGGTCGGCGACCATGAGGACCGCTTCGAGCGCGGGGAGCAGCGGGAGCAGCTCCAGTTCCAGCTCCAGGTCGGGATCACCGGGGCGTCCTCCGTCATCAGGGCTGGTCATCACACCTCGTCCGCGACCGGTCGATCGTCCGCCGCCGGCCCGTCCTCGCCGGCGGGCTGGTCGAACTCGGCGCTGACCTCGACCTCGCCGTCCCCGGTGCCGGTCCAGCGGACGGTGAGCTCACCGAACGGCGTCAGCTGTTCGAACCCCACGACGCCCTCGCGAAAGAGCTCGAGCAGCGCGAGGAAGCGCGCGACCTTCGTCAGCGCGTCCGGTGCGTCGGCGGTGAGCGCCCGGAACGTCGCCGCGCGGGTGCGTCGCAGCCGCTCGACGAGGAGGGCTGCCTGCTCTCGGACGCTGACGTGGGGCGCGTGCAGGTGGGTGAGGGAGATCTGTGGCGCGAGCCTGGGTTCGAGGGCGGTCGCGGCGAGCAGCGCGAGCTCGTCCGGCCCGATGCTGATCAGCACCTCCGGCAGCAGCGTCGCGAACCTCGGCTCGAGACCGACTGCACGAGGGTGTCGCCGTTCCTCGACGGCGAGCCGACCTGCCATCACGGCGGCCACCTGCTTGAACGCGCGGTACTGCAGCAGCCGGGCGAAGAGCAGGTCCCGTGCCTCCAGCAGCGCGAGGTCCTCTTCGTCCTCGACGTCTGCCTGGGGCAGCAGCCGCGCCGCCTTGAGGTCCAGCAAGGTCGAGGCGACGAGGAGGAACTCGGTGGTCTGCTCCAGGTTGCCGTCCGGGCCCATCGCCTTGATGTGCTCGATGAACGGCGCGGTCACCTCCGACAGCGCGACCTCGGTGATGTGGAGCTTGTGCTTGGAGATCAGGCCGAGCAGCAGGTCGAACGGCCCGTCGAAGACGTCGAGGTGCACGTCGAACGTCGCGGACGTGCCGGTACGCTCACTGCTGTCCGCGACGGCCTGGGCGAGGCTCATCTGCGTCGAAGCCGTTCGGCGAGGTCGCTGTCGACGCCTCGTTCGTCGAAGTCGGCGAGCGCGAGTGCGATCGCCTCGCGGACCAGCCGACCCCGGTCGACCGCCTGCCCGAGCTCGCGGCGCAACGCGAGCCGCGCCTGCTCGATGCTCATCAGCTCGTCCACCGTGACGTAGACGGTCATCTTCTCGTCGTGCTTGACGCGCCCGCTGCCGGTGGGCGCACCAGCAGCCGCATCCTCGGGCAGCTCCGTTGCGGGGTCGCTTGGGTGCTCGTCGGGCTGCGGGTCGGCCGTCGACCGGAACAGCTCCTCGGCGCCGGGAAGCCTCACGCGCCGGGACATCGTGCCAACACCTCCCGCGCCAGCTGTCGGTACGACTCCGACCCCGCCGAGGCGGGGGCGTAGCTCAAGATCGGCTCGCCGGCGACCGTGGAGTCGGAGAACTTCACCGTGCGGCGGATCACGGTGTGGAAGACGGTGTCGCCCCACCCTTCGACCAAGGTCTGCAGGACCTCACGGGCGTGGAGCGTCCGCCCGTCGTACATCGTCCCGAGCAGCCCGACGATCTGCAGGTCGAAGTTGGTGCGCTCGCGGACCTTCTCGATGGTCTCCTGCAGCAGTGCGACACCGCGGAGGGCGAAGTACTCGCACTCGAGCGGGATGATCACGCCGTTGGCGGCGGTGAGGGCGTTGACCGCGAGCAGTCCGAGCGACGGCTGGCAGTCGACCAGGATGACGTCGTAGTCGGCGAGGACGGGGCGCAGGACTCGCGCGAGTGCCTGCTCCCGACCCACCTCGGTGACCAGTCGCATCTCTGCGGCCGACAAGTCGATGTTGGACGGAAGCAGGTCCAGGTTGGCGGTGCGGGTGTGCAGCAGCACGTCGGGCAATCGGACGTCGCCGTCCATCAGCAGGTGGTAGACGCTCAGCTCGAGCTCGTGCGCGTTGAAGCCGAGCCCCACCGTCAAGGACCCTTGCGGGTCGAAGTCGACCAGGAGCACCCGCCGGCCGGTCTCGGCGAGCGCGGCGCCGAGGTTGATCACCGTGGTGGTCTTGCCCACCCCGCCCTTCTGGTTGCACATTGCCAAGACGAGCGCCCGGCCGCCGGGCTGCGGGGGCGACGGCTCAGGGATGTGCGGCATCAGGCGCCCGGTCGGCCCGAGTGGAGGCTGACCCGAGGCTTCGAACAGGTCCTGGGAGTCAGTCACGCATCTTCTCGATTCGGGCCGGATCGGGTGAGGGTTGAAGGTGCACGTCGAAGCCTCGTGTCTACTTGTCGACTCCGGGTGCCACCGCTGGTGACTCTATGGCGCTGTGGACCGGCGTTCAAGGAGGCGCTCCGTGGACGCGGCGGCGGAGTCCGCGACCGCCGCGGGCCTAGCCCAGTGCCCGCGGGTGGGAGGTCGCGTAGACCTCGCGCAACCGGTCGATCGTGACGAGGGTGTAGATCTGCGTCGTCGTCACCGACGCATGGCCGAGCAGCTCCTGCACCACTCTGACGTCGGCTCCCCCGTCGAGCAGGTGCGTGGCGAACGAGTGGCGAAGTGTGTGCGGGGAGACATCAGCAGCGATGCCGGCGCGCTCGGCGGCCCGGACCAGGACCGCCCAGGCGCTCTGGCGCGAGAGCCGGCCGCCCCGGGAGTTGAGGAAGACGGCGGCGACGCCCCGCCCGGACGCAGCGAGCGCGGGTCGGGTCCCGACCAGGTAGTCGCGCAGCGCCGCCTGCGCGTAGCTGCCGAACGGTACGATGCGCTGCTTGCCGGCCTTGCCGCGCAGCAACACCGACGCCGCCTCGAAGTCCAGGTCGTCGACGTCGAGCCCGACCACCTCAGAGATCCGGGCGCCGGTGGCGTACAACAGCTCCAGCAGCGCCCGGTCGCGCCCGGCGAGAGTGGTGCCCGGCGAGGCCGCAGCATCGAGGATCGCCTGCACCTGGTCGACGGTGAGCGCCTTGGGCAACCGCTTGGGCGGGGACGGGGGCTTCACCGACGCCGCGACATCGGCCTCGACCAACCCGTCACGCAGCAAGAACTTGTGGAGTCCCCGAACCGCCACGACCGTGCGGGCGGCGCTGCCCGAGCCCAGCGGCGGGTGGTGGGTATCGCCCTCGCGAAGGTAGACGAGGAAGGCGGTCACGTCCTCGCCCCGGATCGCGGTCGGTTCGCCGATGCCGCGATCTGCGAGGAAGGCGGCGTACCTACGAAGGTCTCGGCGGTAGGACACCAACGTGTTGGGGGCGAGCCCACGTTCGACCGACAGGTGGCTCAGGTAGTCCGCGACGGCACGAGCGATGGCATGGCGCGGTCGCGGCGGAGCCGGGGGCTCGACCGCGAGGGAGGCGGTGACGCTGAGCTGGGTTATCCCCCCACCCTAGGCGCGGGCCGCACCGCCACAGCGTCATGGCGACCGGTGCGTGTCGGACCGTGTCCCGACGGGCCACGACACCGAGCGGTTCGTCAGGCGATGAACTCCTCGGGGGGCGTCCACTCGCGGCCGTGCGCCTGGGCGACCGGTTCGTTGGTGAGGACGCCGGCGTGGGTGCTGAGACCGGCACGGAGGCTCCGATCGTCGCGTAGTGCCTGCCGCCACCCCTTGGTTGCCAGCGCGGTCGCATACGGGATCGTCACGTTGGTCAGCGCGTACGTCGAGGTGTGCGGCACCGCGCCGGGCATGTTGGCGACGCAGTAGAACAGGCAGCCGCCGACCTCGAAGGTGGGCTCGGAGTGGGTGGTGGGCCGGGTCGACTCGAAGCAGCCGCCCTGGTCGACCGAGATGTCGACGAGCACGGCGCCGGGCTTCATCGCGCGGACCAGCTCGTCGGTGACCAGCGTCGGGGCCTTGGCGCCCGGCACCAGCACCGCGCCGATGACGAGGTCGGCCTCCAGGCAGGCCCGCTCGATCTCCATCGCGTTCGACGCGACCGTCTGCAGGTGCCCCTGGTAGATCCGGTCGGCCTCGCGCAGCCGGGCGACGTTCTTGTCCAGCAGCAGCACCTCGGCCTGCATGCCGAGCGCGATTGCAGCTGCGTTGAGCCCCGACACGCCCGCACCCAGCACGACGACCTTGCCGGCGTAGACGCCGGAGACGCCGCCGAGCAGGACACCGCGGCCGCCCTGGGCACGCTCCAGGAAGTGCGCACCGGCCTGCGGGGCCATCCGGCCGGCGACCTCCGACATCGGTGCGAGCAGTGGGAGGGACC
>JACCZT010000164.1 GCA_013695785.1 Nocardioidaceae bacterium
GGTCCACACGCCGACGAGCACGACCCGCTCGAGCCGCAGCTGGCGGTACTCGACCTCGGAGACGTCCTGGAGCTCGGTCGACAGGCCCGCCACGCGGCGCAGCGAGTTGCGTTCCTCGAGCTCGAGCCCGTCGGTGCCCTCGTCGGCGTAGCCGGAGACCCACTCGGGTTCGTGCTGCGTGTGTTCGGTCATGCTCACCTTGTCCATCACTCGGTCCAACACCCACCGTAGGCACGCCATTCCACCGCGCGCTACCGCTTTACCTCTGCTCCCCGCGCTGAGACTTACGCACATTCGTCCACAACGCGGCGTGTCGCGCCTCAGAGGTAAGGCTCAGCGGAGGTGGCGTAAGTGCCAGCGGGGAGGCGGTTACGGGGACCGGCGGGGACGTGCCACTGCAGCTGCCCGCCCGCGACGATCTCGGCCGGACCGGCCATCAGGACGTGCCCGTCGCCGGCCCAGGTCACCCGCAGCGTGCCGCCGGGCAGGTCGACGCGGTACGTCTCCGGTCCGCGGGACGTGCCAGACGACGGCGCCACACCGTCGGCGAGGGCGCAGGCTACCGCGACGGCGCAGGCACCGGTGCCGCACGAGCGGGTCTCGCCCGAGCCGCGCTCGTGGACCCGCATCGCCACGTGGCGGTCGCCGCGGCGTACGCAGAACTCGACGTTGACACCACCTGGGTAGACGGCCCGGTCGTAGGTCGGTGCGACCGTCAGCGGACCGGCCTGGGCCAGGTCGTCGACGAATGCCACCGCGTGCGGGTTACCCATGTCGACGTGCTGCGCGGCCCAGGTGTGATCGCCAACGTCGATCTTTGTCTCTCCGAGCAGCCGCGGCACACCCATGTCGACACACAGCGCACCCGCCGAGTCGACGGTGACCGTCTTGGGACCGGCGCGGGTGCCGATCACCATCGGAGCCTCCGCGAGCCCCTCCTGCAGCAGGTGCAGCGCGAAGAGGCGGATGCCGTTGCCGCACATCTCGCTGAGTGAGCCGTCGGCATTGCGGTAGTCCATGAACCACTCGCTGTCGCCGGCGAGCGCCGGGTCGATGTCGAGAGCGGCCGAGCGCACCACCCGCATGACACCATCGGCGCCGATGCCGCGACGACGGTGGCAGAGCCCCGCGACCAGCGCGGGTTCGAGGGTGCCGTGCACCGACCCGTCGTGGTCCGGGAGCAGCACGAAGTCGTTCTCCGTGCCGTGCCCCTTGAACCAGGCGAAGGTGTTCGGCGTCACGCCTGCCAGCGTACCGGCGCGACCGTCAGCCGAGAGGACGCCTCGGGCTCGGGTTGACCACCTCGGCATCGCCGCCCCCGCGACGTTCGGGCTCGGCGGCAGCGATCATCCGGCCGCCCGGTGCGACCCGGATGGCGGCGACGGCACCGATCTCGGCGGCCGACGTACCCGGCGCACCGGCCGGTGCAAGGGTGTGGCCGTACTCGTTCTCAAGCGCGTTGCCGTACCTGTCGATGAAGGCCTGCTCGGAGGTGACGGTCGCGGTGTTGCGCTGCGAGGCGCGCGGTACGGCGATCGCCCGCGGGAGACTCAGACCGAAGTCGATCTTGTTGATGAGCACCTGCAGCACCGTCGTGATGATGGTCGACCCGCCCGGCGATCCCAGCACGAGCTGAAGGTCGCCGTTCTTGAGGACGATCGTCGGGGACATCGACGAACGCGGGCGCTTGCCTGGCTGGATCCGGTTGGGGTCCTGCTTGTCGAACACCGCGGTGAAGTCGGTGAGCTCGTTGTTGAGCAGGAAGCCGCGCCCGGGCACCACCATGCCCGAACCACCGGTCTGTTCGATAGTGAGCGTGTAGGCGACGGCGTTGCCCCAGCGGTCCACGACCGACAGGTGCGTGGTGGAGATGTTCTCGGTGTCGGGCTTCTCGTCGTGCGCCTTCGTCTGGCAGCCGGAGCCGTTGAGGTCGCCCGCCGCGACGGGCTTCTCAGCCGCCTGGTCCGGGTCGATCTTGCAGGCGCGGGAGTCAGCGAAGTCCTGGCTCAGCAGCCGCTGCGTCGGCACGTCGACGTACGCCGGGTCGCCCACGTACGCACCCCGGTCGGCGAAGGCCAGTGCCGTCGCCTCCAGGTAGAGGTGCAGGGCGCGTACTCGCTTCTTGTCCGCCAGGTCGTAGTTCTGCAAGATGTTGAGCGACTCACCGACGGTCGTCCCGCCCGAGGACGACGGTGCCATGCCGTAGACGTCCAACCCGCGATAGTTGACGCGCGTCGGCTTCTGGTTCAGGGCTTCGTACGTTGCGAGATCCTGCTTGGTCATGAATCCGGGCGGGACCGGCAGGTCGGTGTTGTCGGTGGTGCGGGGATTGCGTACCAACCGGGCGATCTTGCCGGCGAGCTTGCCCTCGTAGAACGCGTCGGTGCCGCGCTTGCCGAGCCGGTCGAGGGTGTCGGCGAGGTCAGGGTTGCGCAAGCGGGTGCCGACCTTGGGCGCGTGGCCGCCGGGCAGGAAGAGCTTCTTGGTCGCGGGGAACGCCCTGAAGCGGATGGCGTTCTCCTTCGTTTGCCTGCGGAAGGTGCCGTCGACGAGGAAGCCGTCGCGGGCGAGCCGCTCGGACGGCTTCAACGTCTGCTGCAGCGACTGGGTGCCCCAGCGGTTCAGTGCCCGCTTCCAGGTCGCAGGAGTGCCGGGAACCCCGACCGAGACGCCGCTGGTGACCAGATCGGGGGTGAACGGGTACGGCTCGTCGGTCTCGGGATCGATGAATGCGTCCCGCGGCATCTTGGCCGGCGCGGTCTCGCGGCCGTCGATGGTCTGGACCTTGCCGGTCTTGGCGTCGTAGTGGACGAAGTAGCCGCCGCCGCCGATGCCGGCGCTGTAGGGCTCGGTCACGCCGAGCGCCGACGCCGTCGCGACGGCCGCATCGGTCGCATTGCCGCCGGCACGCAACACCTCGACCCCGATCCGGCTTGCGTCGGCGTCGACCGACGAGACCGCTCCGCCACGTCCTCGGGCGACCGCTTGCGAGCCGGGAGCCTTCTTGGCGGCGACCCCTGCCGCTGGCGCCTTCGTCGTCGAGCCGGTGGCCGCCGGCGAGGTCGCGATCCCGGTGGCGGCAGGGACCAGCGCCAACGTCGCGAGGGCGACCACGCTCGTGATGCGGGTTCGAGGGGGAAGGACGCTCATCAAGGTCTCCGATCGAGGGTACGACGTGGGATCATTGTGCCGCGCGCTCCTCGAACCCTAACCGCCTGAAGGCGAGATCCGCCAGGTTCGGGGCGTCGTACGCCAACCAGTCGATCCGTGGGTCCTGGCGGAACCACCGGTCCTGGCGGCGGGCAAACCTGCGCGTGCGCCGCACGGTGGCCTCCCGGGCCTCGTGCTCGGTGCTCTGCCCGGCCAGGTGGTCCAGCACCTGCGCGTACCCCAAGGCGCGCCTGGCGGTGCGGCCGTCGGCCAGTCCCTGCCGCGCGAGCGCTCGGACCTCCTCGACGAGCCCGGCCTCCCACATGCGGTCCACGCGCAGCGCGATCCGCGCGTCGAGTACGTTGCGCGGCACGTCGAGCCCGACCACACGCACGTCGTCGTAGCCGTATGCCGGCGCCGGCAGCGACGCGGCGTACCGCGACCCGGTCAGCTCGATCACCTCCAGCGCACGGACGATACGCCGCCCGTTGCCGGGGAGGATCTTGGCCGCTGCGTCCGGGTCGAGCTCGGCGAGCCGCTCATGCATCGTCGGCGCGCCGTGGGCGGCGAGCTCGGTCTCCAGGCGCGCCCGCACAGCCGCGTCGGTGCCGGGGAACGCGAAGTCGTCGAGAACGGCGCGGACGTACAGCGCCGAGCCACCGACGAGCACGGGTACGACGTTGCGGCTGTGGCAGTCCGTGATCGCGGTGCGCGCCCAGCCCTGGAAGTCGGCAACGGTCGCCGGCTCGGACACCTCGAGCACGTCGATCAGGTGGTGCGGAACGCCCCTGCGCTCACCGGGCGCAAGCTTGGCGGTCCCGATGTCCATGCCCCGGTAGAGCTGCATGGAGTCGGCGTTGACGATCTCGGCACCACCGCGCACGGCGACGGCAAGCGAGAGGTCGGACTTGCCCGCGGCAGTCGGGCCGACGATGGCGCACACGCGTTCGGCCGTGCTCACAGCCGCAGTCTGCCAGGTAACCTGGGCAGGACCGACGCACGTCATCCAGCGACAGGGAGCACCCATGGGGTTCATGGACAGGTTCAAGAGCAAGAGCGGCGAGCTGAGGGGCAGGGCATCAGGCCTTGCTCGCGAGCACGGCGGCAAGATCGACCAAGGACTCGGCAAGGCCTCTGACGCCGCGAACAAGCGGACCAAGGGCAAGTACGACAAGCAGATCCGTGGCGCTTCTGCCAAGGCCCGCGAGGGAGTCGATCGACTGGCCAAGGACGGCCGAAGTGGCCCGGCCGACCCTGCCGGCCCCACTGGAACCACCGGTCCGACCGGCCCGACCCGCCCCAAGCCATAGCCCGTCATCCGCAGGTTCTGGCCCCTCGATCCGCAGGGTTTGGCCCCTAGGCTGATGGGGTGATCGGCTTCTGCCTCATCCCCGCGTCGTACGTGGTGCTGCGGCGACCCGGACCCCGCGGCGCTCAGGTGCTGCTGCACCTGCGCGACGGCACTGGCTACATGGATGGCCACTGGGCGCTGCCGGCCGGCCACGTGGAACCGGGCGAGTCCGCACGTGACGCCGCGGCACGAGAGGTGTACGAGGAGACCGGTGTGACGATCCAGCCGCACGCCCTCATGCCCCTCACCACCATGCACCGCACAGTGGCTGGCAGCGGCGCCGTCGACCAGCGGGTCGACTTCTTCTGGTCGGCGCAGACCTTTACCGGCGATGCCGCCGTGCGCGAGCCGACGAAGGCGGCTCTGATGGCGTGGTACGACCTGGCGGCGCTGCCCACCCCGCTGGTCGCGCACGAGGAGCTTGTGCTCTCGGCGGTACGCGATGGCAGGCCGCTGCCGGCGATCCTCACGCCCGGCTTCTGAAGCGCCGGATCGTGGGGCCAGAACCCGCGGATGACGGGGCCAAAACCTGCGGATGACGGGGCGGGGTCAGCAGGAGGAGGAGGGGCCGTCCGCGGCGGGCGGTGGCGCGGGTACGCCGAGCGTCGGCATGCCGAGGGCGACTCCGACCGGCTCTGGCGCCGCGCGCGCCAGCCACGCTGTAGCCGCGCGGGTCGGGCGTACCGAGAGCACCGGGGCGTCGCAGACGAGGTGGTGGGGGGCGGCGTAGGTGACCTCGACCTCGACCGCGTCTCCGGGGCGCACCGGCGACGCCCCAGCGCCGGGGGCGGCGAAGTGCACCAGGCGGTTGTCGCGGGCGCGACCGGTGAGCCGATGCGTCGCGTCGTCCTTCTTTCCCTCGGCGTCGGCGACGAGCACCTCGACGCGCCGACGGACGAGCTTCTTGTTCTCCTGCCACGCGATGTCGTTGACCACCGTGACGAGCCGCTCGTACCGCTCCTGCACGACGGCCTTGGGCAGCTGGTCGCCCATCGTCGCGGCGGGCGTGCCGGGGCGCTTGGAGTACTGGAAGGTGTAGGCGCTGGTGAAGCGGGCCGCGCGCACCACGTCCATCGTCTGCTCGAAATCGTCCTCGGTCTCACCGGGGAAGCCCACGATGATGTCCGTGGTGATCGCGGCGTCGGGCATCGCCGCGCGGACCCGGTCGATGATACCGAGGTACCTCTCGCGGCGGTACGACCGCCGCATCGCCTTGAGCACCCGGTCCGAGCCGGACTGCAGCGGCATGTGCAGCTGCGGCATCACGTTGGGCGTCTCGGCCATCGCCGCGATGACGTCGTCGGTGAAGTCCTTGGGGTGCGGCGAGGTGAATCGCACCCGCTCCAGACCGTCGATCCTGCCGCAGGCCCGCAACAGCTTGCCGAACGCCAACCGGTCGCCGAACTCGACGCCATAGGAGTTCACGTTCTGGCCGAGCAACGTCACCTCGACGACCCCGTCGGCCACCAGGGCCTCGATCTCGGCAAGGATCTCGCCCGGGTGACGATCACGCTCCTTGCCCCGCAGCGACGGCACGATGCAGAACGTGCACGTGTTGTTGCACCCGACGCTGATCGCCACCCACGCCGCGAACGCCGACTCGCGCTTGGTCGGCAGCGTCGACGGGAAGACGTCCAGCGCCTCCAAGATCTCGACCTGACTCTCGTGCTGCACCCGGGCGCGGTCGAGCAGGGCCGGGAGCGAACCGATGTTGTGGGTGCCGAACACGACGTCGACGTACGGCGCGCGACGGGTGATCTCCGCGCGGTCCTTCTGCGCCAGGCACCCACCGACGGCGATCTGCATACCGGGTCGCTTGGCCTTGACCGAGGCGAGGTGACCCAGGTTGCCGTAGAGCCGGTTGTCGGCATTCTCGCGGACGGCGCAGGTGTTGAACACGACCACATCGGCGGGTGTGTCGTCCGCGGCAGAGGTGTATCCGGCTGCCTCGAGCATGCCGGTGAGCCGCTCGGAGTCGTGCACGTTCATCTGGCAGCCGTACGTGCGGACCTCGTAGGTGCGCCCGCGGGGCGAACCGAGCCGGGGTCGGGCGTCGGCGACAGGAGTGGTCATGGCCCGTCCAGGGTACGACGGCCCGCCCTATCGGCTGTCGAGCGGCTTGTGGTCGGCCGCGAGCTCCTCGCGGACCACGCCGAACGCCACGCCTGAGCCGTAACCCTTGCGCGCGAGCATGCCGACGAGCCGGCGCACCTGAACGTCGTGATCGAGCCCACGCATCGAGCGGAGCTTCTTGCGCACCAGCGCGCGAGCCGACTCGCACTCGGACTCGGGGTCGATGGCGTTGATCGCGTCGCGGACGACCTCCTCGTCGACGCCCTTGCGCCGGAGCTCCTGAGCCAGTGCCCGCCCGGCCAGCCCTCTGCTCCGCTGTCGCGACTGCACCCAGGAGCGCGCGAACTCCTCGTCGTCGATCAGGCCGACGTCCTCGAAGCGGTCGAGCAGCGACTGCGCCACGTCCGACTGGACGCCCTTCTTAGCGAGAGTCCCGGCAAGGTCCGCGCGGGTGCGCGGTTGATCGGTCAGTCGCCGTAGCAGGATCTGGCGGGCGAACGACTCGGGGTCGGCGTCCGTCCCGAGGTCGGCGTCAGGGTCTGGCTCGCTACGCGTCGCCATCGCGTTAGAAGTCGACGGGCGAGGTGTCGACCACCGAGTCCGCTGGGTCGTCGACGACGGCGCCGACGCCGAGCTTCTCCTTGATCCGCTTGTCGAGCTCATCGGCGAGGTCGGGATTGTCGCGCAGGAAGGCGCGCGAGTTCTCCTTGCCCTGGCCGAGCTGGTCGCCTTCGTAGGTGTACCAGGCACCGGCCTTGCGGACAAAGCCCTGGTCGACACCGACGTCGATCAGGCTGCCCTCGCGGCTGATCCCGTGCCCGTACATGATGTCGAACTCGGCCTGCTTGAACGGCGGGGCCATCTTGTTCTTGACGACCTTGACGCGGGTGCGGTTGCCGACCATGTCGGTGCCGTCCTTGAGCGTCTCGATCCGGCGAACGTCCAGGCGGATCGAGGCGTAGAACTTCAGTGCCTTGCCGCCGGTCGTCGTCTCCGGCGAATTGTGCACCATGACGCCGTCCGCAAAGTAGTTGTGGCTGCCCTCCACCTCGATGTCGAACTTACGCATCGATCGCGTCGGGGGTTTGACGTGAACATCGATGACCCGGGCCGGGACAAGGTGCGGGGCCGGCTCGGCGAACGATGGCGACACGGTGCACAGGCCCTGGAACCTCGGCAGCAGCTTGTAGGCCATGGAGTCGTGGACGTACGGCGCGACCAACGCCTGGAACTTGGCGGTGGCCGCGGTGCTGAAGGTCAGGACCGCCATGGCACGCGCACCGGCGGACCGCAGTCGGACGTCCAGCCCGAGAGTGTCACGTAGGTAGTCGACAAGCCGCGGACGGGAACCTTCGCTGAAAGCCTCGACGCAGATCTCGATCCGCCCGCTACCGCCCTCGGTGCGCTGCTGCCGCCCCTTGGACCGGACGGTGAAGCTTCCGTCGTCCATGTACCAGATGGCAAGCGCGAGCGGTGTGAGCGCCTTGAGGTACTCCTCGGACAGGACCCTTTTGCCATCACCGAGGTAGACAGCGCGCTGGAGCTCGCCGAGCTCCGGCAACGGTGTGAAGTCCGCGAATACGGCACCTTTGGCGTCGACCCGCGTCGAGTGCGTGATGTTGGCCAGCAGCGAGACCTTCCAGTCGAGGTAGGAGCGCTGCTTGGCTCCGTGCCCCATCCGGAACCGGACCCCGCCACGCCCACGGCGGTTGGGGGAGAGGTTGCCGTCGCCCATCAGCGAACCCAGCACGACCTGGAACTGCTGGTCGCTCAGCCGCTTGGTCTCGGCCGCCATGACCCGGTCGCCGGCGAAAAGCTCACCGGCCTCACGCCAGCCGCCGGGTGTCCGGATCATGTGGTTCGGCGTCGCGCCGAATTGCGCTCGACCGTTCTTGCCGGACTTCTCCACCGTGAACTGCAGGAAGTGATCGGCGTTTCCGTTGTCGAACCAGCCCGTCACCTTGCGTGCCACCACCTGGTCGCTCACCGGGTCGTACGACATGACCTCGACCGACAGCTTCTGGTTGACGATCTTGCCGATCTTCTCGGTGGTGCCGTCGGCGAGTTGCACTCGCGTGCCGTAGGAAAAGCAGCCGAACATGACTCCGATCTTTTCGCGGAGCTGGTTGATGAAGATCGCGGTCGTGCCGGCCCCGTGGATCGCGCCGGTCAGCTTGCGCAGCGCCTGGCTCATCAGCCGGGCCTGGAGACCGACGTGGCTGTCACCCATCTCGCCGTCGATCTCCGCACGTGGCACGAGGGCGGCGACGGAGTCGATCACGATGATGTCGAGCGCACCGGAGCGGATCAGCATGTCGGCGATCTCCAGAGCCTGCTCGCCCGAGTCCGGCTGGGAGATCAGCAGCGCGTCGGTGTCGACGCCCAGAGCCTTGGCGTAGTCGGGGTCGAGAGCGTGCTCGGCGTCGATGAACGCCGCGATGCCGCCGGCCTTCTGGGCGTTGGCGACCGCGTGCAGCGCGACCGTGGTTTTGCCCGAGGACTCCGGTCCGTAGATCTCGACGACGCGCCCGCGGGGCAGCCCGCCGATGCCGAGGGCGATGTCCAGCGACAGCGCGCCGGTGGGGATCACCTCGACCGGGACCTTGCCGCGCTCGCCGAGGCGCATGATCGAACCCTTGCCGTGCGCGCGCTCGATCTGCGCCATCGCGGTGTCGAGTGCCTTGTCGCGGTCCTTGCCCGGATCAGCAGCCATGTCGTCGTCCATTCTCTTCGTCGGGAGCAGGTTGCCTACGACGGTAGAAGGAGCCACTGACACATGCGCGCCATCGGCACGCCTTGTGGACGAGGCTCTTCACCCGTCAACCTGTGGACGAGACTAGTCCGAACGTGTGTTCGACGCACGCGACACGCCGCGGCGACGTGCGACCAGCGTCGCGGCCACCACCGCGGCGAGCACGAGGACCGTTCCGATGCTCCAGCTGAGCCAGTAGCTTCGGTCGACAAGGGTCTCGTTGTCGGGGGTGTCGTTCATCCCCGACAGGACGCTGGCCGCCGCCACTGTCAGGGTCCCCCAGAGGACGAACCCGACGACTGCGGGCCGGCGCGCCGCAACGGGGAGCCACCTCGTGGCAAGCAGTCCCAGGCCGACCGTCGCAGGGGCGAGCAGACCGTCGTGAATGACCGCACCGCCAACCAGCCACACAACCGCCGAACGCAGCTGGGTGAGGTCGAAGTCGCGTACCAGCCACAGGCCGTACAACCCGGCGAGCACACCGACGGCGCCGAGCGCGACCCGGACCGTCCTCATGCCGGGCGCGGTAGCATCGCGTGCCGCCACAGGTTGAGGCGGTTGGGCATGCGGTACGGCCTGCGGCACGAGGTCGGCAACTGGTGGAGGTTGCGGCGTTGCCACAGCTTCGCGTCGAATGCCGGTGTCCGACAGTGACTGCCGACTGGCCCGGCGACCGCGCACCTGCGCGGCCAGGACGTCGCGCGCCAGCCACAGCCCGTACAGGCCGGCGAGCACACCGACGACACCGAGTGTGACCCGCGTCGCCCTCATGACCCGCGTCGCCCTCACGCTGAGACCTCGAGCTTGGTGACCCACTTGGTCTGCAGCACGCCCGGGCGGTTGGGCGCGATGATGCGGCACGGGTAGCCGTGGTCGAGAGTCAGGTCCGCGCCGTTGAGTCGCAGGGCAAGGAGGGTACGCCGGTCGTCGACGAACTGCGGCGGGAGCTCGCTCGTCGCGAACGCGCCGCGGGTCTGCATCGACGTCACGAACACCCGTGCGCCGGGCGGTGCCCCGGCCGCGGCGGTGATCGCGGCGACCGGCACTCCGGTCCAGACCCCCGAGGCGCTCCAGCCCTCGACGCAGGCTATCGGGAGCTCCTCGTCGACCTGATCCATCGCCTCGAGGTCGGCGCGGCTCATCCGCGTGGTGCGGCCGTCGTACCCGACCTCGAGCTGCCAGGCGTCCCCGCCGGCGTCCGGCGGCACCCCGGCCTCGGCGGCAGTGCGGTTGATGGGTACGCCGAGCGGACCGTCACCGCTGCGCACGGCGAACACCGAGACGCTACGCAGCCAGGGCACCGTCTGGCCCGCCGTTGCCACGAACGCCAGCGCAGCCGCGACCCAGGTCGTCCGCAGCAATGTGCGGCGGCTGATGCCGGACGCCTCAGGGTCGGCGTCGGCGTTTGCGGGCGGCTCGTCGTCGTCCAGCGGCCCGGTCAGCGCCGAGCGGATCAACGGGAGCTTGACGGCGATGTGCAGCACCAGTGCGCCGATAGCGATCCACGCGACCGCGTAGTGGGTGGAACGGAAGCTGAACGACCAGGGGTACCAGTGCACGACGTTGAGCAGACCTGTCACGAGCTGGAAGATCGCGGCAGTCACCAGGACCAGCAGGTAGAAGCGGTCGAGACCGTTGACCAGCATCGTCCTGCTCGGTCGCAGCGGGAATCGCTTGAAGAACTGCGGGTACACCGACCAGAGCTTGACCAGCAGCAGCGGCACGGCGACCGTACCGGTGATGACGTGGATGCCTTGGGTGACGCGATACAGCCAGTAGGGGCTGGGCGGAATCGCGAGCCAGCCCGGGGTTGTCTGCTGGAAGTGGCTCCACACGCCGGTCAGGAAACAGATACCGAAGCAGATCCCGAGCGCCGTGCCTACCCTCGCGGTGACTGCCGGGCCGCGGAGGCGGTCGGAGAAGTCCTCGACCCGAGGCACCGTGAGCATGGGCTCAGTGTGCCCTGGAACCGACGCCCTGGGACAGCGACGCCGCGTATCGCCCGGCGAGGGAGGTGATGTGGCGCACGCCGAGGCCGGCGGCTGCCGCCACGTCGGCGATGGCGTCGACACCGAGATGTGCCCAGGCGAACGGCACGCTGAGGCGCTCGCCGACGCGTACCTGCACGAGCTGCTGCACCACTCCGGTGCCCGGACCGGCGAGCTCGACGAGGATGGTGCCGTCAGGGCGAATCAGCTCGCTGACCCGCCCCAGCAGGCGGGCTGGGTCTCCTCCGATGCCGACGTTGCCGTCGGCGAGGATGGCGTGGTCCCAGGTGCCAGCGCCCGGGACGTGGGCAAACACGTCACCGCGAATCGCCGCCGCGCCGCGGCCACGAGTCTGCCGGACGGCCTCGGCAGAGATGTCGATGCCCATAGCGTGGACCGCGCGCGCTGCCAGCGCAGCGGTCAGACGGCCCGGGCCACACCCCACGTCGAGGGTCGTCCCGTGACAGCTCCGGACGAAGAGGGCCTGGTCGACAGCGTCGGCGTCGGCGGACCAGCGATGTACCGCCAACGGTGACGTGGTGCCGAAGGCGTCGACGAGCTCGGCAGGGTGTCCGGCGAAAGCGGCATCCATGGCGTCGACGGAGCTGAACGACACGACTTCTGTCACGGTGCACTCCTCGCGTGCGTCAGGGGACCGGCACGGCGGACCTGCGCCGCGAACCGGGTGTGGGGCGCTGAGCGTGCGACGACCTCGGCGTCTTCCCACGTATCGACATCGCGCATCGACGGTACGTCGGCGACGCGCGCGCCCGACCGCTCCAGCGCAGCCCTGGTCAGGGCGCCGGTGTCGTCGGCTGACATGGGGACGTCTGCAAGACACTGGGCGAGATCCGCGCGACGTACGGCGAGAACCCACCAGCCGCCGTCCTCGGCGGGGCCGAGTGCGGCGTCGTGGGTCTGCAGCGCATCGGCCGCCAGGTGCAGGTGTGCCGGATCGAGGTGCGGGGTGTCCATCCCGACCTGTACGACCCCGTGGCCGGCATCGGCATCGGCGTGCGCCGCCACCAGGCGGTGGGCGAAGTCGTCGCCACGTTGCGCGATCACGCGATGCGGTCCGATGGCGGCCGCGATTTCCTGTGCCGCGGCGGCGTCGGCGAGGGACCCCACCATCGCGACCACGACCGGCCAACCCGTCCCGGCCGCCACCTCCAGGGTGTCGAGGAGGGATGCTGCGGCAATGTCTGCGGCTGCCTCATATCCGATATTCGTACCCAATCGGGTCTTGGCTTGGCCGGCAACCGGCGCTTTGGCCACCACGAGCAGAGTCGGCGCCGTCATCGGACCACCTGTCGGCCGGTCATGACCTTGGCGAAGTCGACCACCACGCGCGCGGTGCCGCGTACCGAGCCCGACACCTTGGAGCGTGTGCCCTTGGCGCGTTCGCGGTAGTCGATGTCCACCTCGCGTACCGTCCAGCCGGCCTGCGCGGCCTTGCGCATGAGCTCCAGCGGGTAGCCGAACCGGCGGTCCAGGATGTCGAGGTCGAGCAGGTCCTGGCGCGGGCACACCCGCATCGGGGCGAGATCGTGGATGGCGAAGTCGTTGCCCCGGCGCAACCACCAGGAGAGCACGGCCGTTCCGGCGCGGGCATGCCACGGCCACACGCCTTTGTCTACGGGACGGCGACGGCCGACTGCCATGGTGGCCTGGCCCGAGGTGACGATGGCGAGCAGCTCGGACATGTCCCCCGCGTCCATCGACGCGTCACCGTCGATCACGCCGACGAAGTCAGCGGTTGCGGCGAGCAGGCCGGCGTGCACGGCCGCGCCGTAGCCGGGCCGTGCCTCGTGCACCACGCGCGCGCCGAGGCGGGTCGCCACCTCGGCCGTACCGTCGCTCGAGCCGTTGTCGACGACGATGACGTCGAAGCCGTCGGGTACGGCCGCAAGGACGACGGGGAGGGCCAGAGCCTCGTCGCGACACGGGATGATGAGGTCGCATCGAGGGTGCGCGGTCGACCGGGCTGAGCTGTCGTTCATCACCTCGAACCTATAAGTTCAGCGGACTGCTCGTCGACTCCCACGCTGGCGGGCCAATCTCCTCGTGGCCGGTCACCGCTGGCGCAGGGGGGCGGTCGCCAGCTCGGCGATGCCTTCGTCGGGGCCGATCTGCGCGTTGAAGCCGAGGCCGTCGCGCGCCGCCTGCGGCGAGGCGGCCACGTGGCGCACGTCGAAGGCCCGGTAGTCGCCCGTCACCACCGGCGCCTTGCCGCCGGCAGCCTCGCTCAGACGTTCGGCCATCGCACCGATGGTGTACGTCGTCCCGGAGCACACGTTGTAGGGCGTGACGCCTTGGCGGTGGTCGCCGACCCGCTCGACGGCAGCGAGGTTGGCCAGCGCCAGGTCGCGCACGTGCACGAAGTCCCGCACCTGCCGGCCGTCCTCGAAGACCGCAGGCGCCTGCCCGCGCGCGATCGCGGAGCGGAAGATCGCCGCGACACCGGAGTACGGCGTGTCGGCGGGCATGCCGGGGCCGTACACGTTGTGGTAGCGCAACGCGACGCAGCGCGCAGCCTCCAAGGTGCACCAGGCGTCGGCGTAGTGCTCCTGCGCGACCTTGGAGGCGGCGTAGCTCGTCCGCGGGGCGAAGACCGTCTCCTCGCCGATCAGGTGCCAGGTCACCGGGCCGTCGCAGAACGGGCAGCGGGGGTCGTACCTCCCCTGGCGCAGGTCCTCCTCGCGGCGCGGCGCGGGAGGTACGTCGCCGTCGCGTTCGCACGTGTAGCGGCCGTCGCCGTACACCACCATCGAGGAGGCGAGCACGAGCCGACCGATGCCGGCGCGCGCCATCGCGGCCAGCAGCACGGCGGTGCCGTAGTCGTTGTGGGTCGCGTAGTCCGGCAGGTCCTGGGCGTCGACGCCGTTGCCGACCATCGCCGCCTGGTGGCAGACGACGTCGACCCCCGCGAGCAGCGGTTCGAGGTCGGCGGGCTCGCGCACGTCCGCGCGCACGACTCCCGGCGGGAGCCCCGCGTCGGTGCCGTGCGCCTGCGACAGCAGTGCGTCCAGACCCACCACGTCGTGGCCCGCCGTGCGCAGCGCGTCGGCGACGTGCTGGCCGATGAAGCCGGCCGCACCCGTGAGCAGCACCTTCACGGCAGCACCAGCGGGAGGTCCATGCCGTCCAGGACGTCGGCGCACGGGCAGCCCCGCTCGAGCGAGACCTCGCCGGCGACGGTACGCAACGAGGTGCGCAACATGTCCATGTGCTCACCGAAGACCGCGAACACCTCTGCCTGGCTCACCGAGCTGTCCGCGTCGACACCGGCGTCGTAGTCGGTCACGACAGCGACCGTGGCGTAGCAGAGCGCCAGCTCGCGGGCCAGCACCGCCTCGGGATGGCCGGTCATGTTGACCACCGCCCAGCCCTGCGCGCCGTACCACTGCGACTCAGCGCGGGTGGAGAACCGGGGCCCCTCGATCACGACCATGGCACCCCCGTCGACGGGCTTCTCGTCCGCCCCGACCCCGGACAGCAGGCTCGTACGCAGCCGCGGGCAGTACGGGTCGGCGAACGAGACGTGGCACGCCCCCTTGTCGAAGTAGGTCTGCACGCGGTTGCTCGTACGGTCGATGAGCTGGTCGGGTACGACGAGCGTGCCCGGGCCGAGGGCGCGTTGCAGGCCGCCGACCGCGCACGGCGCGAGAACCTGGCGCACGCCGAGACTGCGCAGCGCCCACAGGTTGGCGCGATAGCTCACCATGTGCGCGGGAAACTCGTGGTGCATGCCGTGCCGCGGCAGGAAGGCGACCCGCCGTAGGCCCTCGGCGGCCTCGACCGTACCGATCGCGACCGGAGCCGACGGCGGTCCGTACGGGGTGTCGACCTCCACCTGCTCGGCGTCGTCTAGGAAGGTGTAGAAGCCTGAGCCGCCGATCACGGCGATCTGCGGGGCGTCGGGGGCTGGCGTGCTCGTCATGGTGCTGAGTTTGCCAGCGCCTCGCACGATGTGTGCAACGCCCCTAGGCTGACCGCATGGCTGCGTCCCCCCTGACCAAGTTCCTCGACACCGTCCTCGACAAGGCTGTCGCACCGGGATACTCCCGCCTGGGGTACGCCGCGCGGCAGGCGTGGTGGCCTGCCGACCCGCCGGCCGATGCCCTGGCCGGCAAGCATGCCGTGGTCACCGGGGCGAGCTCAGGCATCGGTGCGGCGATCTCCGTCGGACTTGCCCGTCTGGGCGCCACCGTGCACGTCGTGGGTCGCAGCGCCGAGCGCTTGGAGCCGGTGGCGGACCGGATCCGCCGCGAGATTCCCCGAGCCGAGCCGGTCGTCGACGAGTGCGACGTCAGCGACTTCGACTCGGTGCGTGCGTTCGCCGCGCGTCTCGGCGGGCGTACCGAATCGATCCAGGCGCTGGTCCACAACGCAGGTACGATGTCGCAACGGCGCACCGAGACCGCCCAGGGCCACGAGCTGGCACTCGCCACGCACGTGCTGGGGCCGTTCCTGCTGACCGAGCTGCTGCGGGAGAAGCTGTGCGCCGCCGACCGCGCCCGGGTGGTGTGGATGTCGTCGGGCGGGATGTACACCAAGCCGTTCACGCACGACCTTGCCGAGGACCTTGAGTTCCGGCAGGACGAGTACTCCGGAACCGCGGCGTACGCCCGGTCCAAGCGGATGCAGGTCGTCGTTGCGAGGATGATGTCCGAGCGGCTCGCCGGCGGCGACATCTTCGTGCACAGCATGCACCCCGGCTGGGTCGACACCCCCGGATTTCAGGACGGGTTGCCGCGGTTCACCAAGCTGACGAAACCGATCCTGCGCACTCCCGAACAGGGCGCCGACACCGCCGTGTGGCTGTGCGGCTCGCCTGAGGCAACGGTGGCCTCAGGCCTGTTCTGGCACGACCGCCGCGCCCGGCACACGACCTACGTGCCCGCACAGATCGAGGAGGCCGACGACCGGCAGATCCTGTGGGACTACTGCTGCGAGGCCACCGGTATCACCCCCGCCTGACCCTCCCCCTCCGCGCCCGTACGTGGATGATGGCGCGTCCGTACGTGGATGATGGTGCGCCGCGCATACTGGGCGCGTGAGGCACAGCGAGCTCTGGGACCGGATGGACCACCACCTCGGCACGGCGTACTCCAAGGCGTGGGCCGCGGACCAAGTGCTCCGCGAGCTCGGCGGTCGTACCGTCTTCCAGGCACTGGAGGACGGCGAGCCACCGAAACTGGTGTGGCGCGCGGTGTGGGCAGCGCTCGAGCTACCCGCCGCCGAGCGCTGACGCGCCACAACTCACGTACCGGCGCCCACAACTCACGTACGAGCGCGCCACCATCCACGTACGAGCGGGATCAGCGCAGGAGGAGGGTGTCGATGCGGTGGGCGGCGATGCGCAGCCCGACGACGCCCATGACCACGAGGTAGGCGACGTGACCGACAGCCTCGACACCGACGGTGCCGGTGGTGAGCGCGCGCTCGAGCGCGACCCCCTGGTAGAGCGGAGTGGCCTGCACCACCAAGCGCAACCCCTCGGGGTAGGTGGCAAGCGGGTAGAACGTCGCGGAGAACAAAAACATCGGCATGATCGCCAGCTGGACGAACTCAAAGTCCTGCCATGAGCGCATGAACGTCGTCAGGGCCATCGCCATGCCGGCGAACGCGAAGCCGATCAGCATCGCGGCCGGTAGCGCCAGCCAGGTCCACCAGGACGACGTCAGGTCCATGGCGACCATGATCAGCACGAACGCGGCGGAGTAGACAGTGCCGCGGCCCAGCGACCAGACGATCTCACCGACGGCGATGTCGCGGGGCCGCAAGGGCGTCGCCAGCATCACGTCGTAGAGCTTCTGGTACTTCAGCCGGAAGAAGACGCCGTACGTGGAGTCGAAGATGGCGCCGTTCATCGCCGACGCCGCAAGCATCGCGGGGGCGATGAAGGCGGTGTATCCGATCGGCGTGCCGTCGGACAGCGTGAACGCCGGCACCAGGGCAGCGAGGCCCACACCGATCGACAGCAGGTAGAACAGTGGCTCGAGCATGCCGGTGAGGAAGACGAGCCATGCCTTGCGGTAGACCACGAACGTGCGCTCGATCACGCGGGTCCATCCCCCGCGGACCAGCGGCATCGGGGTGAGGCGCAGACCGAGGATCGGCGTCGGTGTCGGTGGGGTCATCGCTCAGCCGTCCGCGAGCCGGGCGGTGAACTGGCGTCGGGCGAGCAACCATCCGGCGACGACCCATACTGCGAGGTAGCCCGCGTGGCCCGCCAGTGGCAGCCAGGCCACGACACCGGTGGTGCACATGCGCGCGGACTCGACGCCGTGCCAGATCGGCGTCAGGTACGCGACCCATTGCAGGGCCTCGGGCATCTGCGAGACCGGGAAGAACGCCCCCGAGAACAGGGTCATCGGGATGATGCCGAGCCGGAACAGCAGGGCGAACGGTGTGTCGTCGTCGATGCTCGCCGAGAGCGCGAACACGGGCAACGCATACGCCAGCCCGAGCAGGGTGCACATCAGCACGGCGCCCACCCCGCCGGCGACGCTCGAGACGGTGCCGAAGGCGACCAGGACCGCCATCATTACCGCGCAGGTCAGCACCAGGCGTACGAGCAGGAACGCGACGAGGCCGTTGAGGACGTCGACGATGCGCAGCGGCGTGGCGATCCGGGCGGAGTAGACCGGCTCCCACTTGAACGACACCCAGATCGGGTACGTCGACTCACCGACCGCCATCGTCATGGCGTTGGTGGCGAGCATCCCGGGTGCGATGAAGGCGAGGTAGCTGATCCCGATGGTCGACGACCCGCCGTCGTCGATGTAACCACCGAGCCCGAGTCCCATCGCGAGCAGGAAGAAGACGGGCAGCACGGTGTTGGAGACGATCGAGCCGCGCCAGGTGCGCCGAAAAAGGGTACGGAAGTAGTCCCACTGCCGCGCCACCATCTCCAGGCTGCCTGGTTGCGTGCTCATGCTCACTCCCCCAGCGATCGACCGGTGAGGCGCAGGAACACGTCTTCCAGAGTGGACCGGCGTACGAGTGTGCTCTGCGGGCGGATCCCTCTGGCGTGGACGGCCTCCAGGACGGCGTCGCCGGAGTCCGCGTACAGCAGGATGCGGTCGGGCAGCACCTCCATGCGCTCGGCGAGGCCCTCGGCCTTGTCCGCGGCGACGGCGTTGTCGCCGACTCCCATGCGGATCTCGGCGACCTCGCGGGTGGAGTAGGCCTCGATCAAAGTGCGGGGAGAGCCTTCGGCGGCGATCGCGCCCTGGTCCATGACCACGAGCCGGTCGCACAGCTGCTCGGCCTCGTCCATGTAGTGGGTGGTGAGGACGATGGTGACGCCGGTCTGCTTGAGCCGATAGAGCTGGTCCCACACCACGTGCCGGGCCTGGGGGTCCAGGCCGGTCGTCGGCTCGTCGAGCAGCAGCAGGCGCGGTTCGTTGACGAGGGAGCGGGCAATGGTCAGGCGTCGCTTCATGCCGCCGGACAGGGCAGTGATCTTGCCGCCGGCCTTGTCCGCCAGGTGCACGAACTCCAGCAGCTCGTCGGCCCGCTGCCGACACCGCTGCCGGGACATGCCGAAGTAGCGGCCGTAGACGACGAGATTTTCCCGTACGGTCAGCTCGGTGTCGAGGGTGTCCTCCTGCGGACACACGCCGATCTGCGCCCGGATCTGCGGCCCGTCGGTGGCGGGATCGAGGCCGAGGATCCGCAGCTCTCCGCTGGTGACCGGCGAGACCGCCGCGACCATGCGCATCGTCGAGGACTTGCCGGCACCGTTGGGTCCGAGGAACCCGAACGCCTCGCCCGGTGCGACGTCGATGTCGATGCCGCGAACGGCCTGGAAGTCGCCGTAGGACTTGGTCAGCGCGCGCGCACGGACGAGCGGTGCGGTGGTCGGGTCGGGCACGGCTCGAACCTAGACGACGCGGCCGACAAGACCCAGCGGGTTGTTGTACGACCGAGGGCTCGCCGATGTCTCGTGGCACTTACGCACATCCGTTCACGAGGCGGCGTGTCGCCCCGAATTTGTAAGTCCCAGCGCCGAGGAGGTAAGTCTCACGGGGAGGGGATGCGGCGGGAGGCGGGACGTGGCGGGAACGGACCGGCAGCGGGCGGGCGACTGTCGGTGGCGTCGGGGAGGATGAGTGGGTGCAGGACATCCTGGCCCGCTTCACGCCGGCGACGCGCGACTGGTTCGCCGGCGCGTTCGACGCGCCGACCGCCGCGCAGGTCGGCGCATGGGAAGCGGTCTCGCAGGGTTCGCACGCGCTCGTCGTCGCACCAACCGGGTCGGGCAAGACCTTGGCGGCGTTCCTGTGGGCGATCGACCGGCTCGCGTCCTCACCGCCGCCGATCGACCCCAAGACACGCACCCGGGTGCTCTACATCTCCCCGCTCAAGGCGCTCGCGGTCGACATCGAGCGCAACCTGCGAGCACCGCTCGTCGGCATCACCCAGACCGCTCGCCGGCTCGGCGCCGAACCGCCACAGATCAGTGTCGGGGTGCGGTCGGGCGACACCTCAGCAGGCGACCGACGGGCCCTCGTCAGCAATCCCCCGGACGTCTTGATCACGACGCCGGAGTCGCTGTTCTTGATGCTGACCTCCGCAGCCGGTACCACACTGCGATCGGTCGACACCGTCATCGTCGATGAGGTGCACGCCGTCGCCGGGGGCAAGCGCGGCGCCCACCTCGCGCTGTCCCTAGAGCGCCTCGACGACATGCTCGAGACCCCCGCCCAGCGCATCGGGCTGTCCGCCACCGTCCGTCCGCACGAGGAGGTCGGGAGATTCCTCGGCGGGCAGGCGCCGGTACGCATCGTGGCGCCGCCGGCGGACAAGCGCTTCGACCTGACGGTCGTCGTACCCGTGGAGGACATGACCGACCTGGGCTCGGCCGCGCCGATCGACGGGTCCGCGGCCGGTGCCGTCGAACGCCAAGCCTCGATCTGGCCCCACGTCGAGGAACGGGTCGTCGACCTGGTCACCGCGCACCGGTCCTCCATCGTGTTCGCCAACTCCCGCCGGCTCGCCGAACGACTGACCGCCCGTCTCAACGAGATCCACGCCGAACGCACGGAGTCCGCTGCTCCGGTCGCGGTTGCAGACGCCGACCCGCATCGTCCACCAGCACAGCTGATGGGCCAGGCCGGCGCCTGCCGCGGCGTCGAGCCGGTGCTGGCGAGGGCGCACCACGGATCGGTCAGCAAGGAGCAGCGCGGTCTCATCGAGGACGACCTCAAGACCGGACGTCTCGCGTGCGTCGTCGCCACCAGCTCCCTCGAGCTCGGCATCGACATGGGCGCGGTCGACCTCGTCGTCCAGGTCGAGTCGCCGCCATCGGTCGGCAGCGGGCTCCAGCGCGTCGGGCGCGCCGGCCACCAGGTCGGCGAGGTCTCCCGCGGCGTCGTCTTTCCCAAGCACCGGGCCGACCTGCTGCAGGCCACGGTGACGGTGGAGCGGATGCGGACCGGCGCGATCGAGGCGTTGCGGGTGCCGTCCAACCCGCTCGACGTCCTCGCCCAGCAGACTGTCGCCGCGTGTGCGCTGGAGCCGGTCGACGTCGAGCACTGGTACGCCGCGGTGCGCCGGGCAGCACCGTTCGCCACGCTGCCGCGCTCGGCCTATGAGGCGACGCTCGACCTGCTGGCGGGGCGCTACCCCTCCGATGAGTTCGCCGAGCTGCGACCGCGGATCGTGTGGGACCGGGTCGCCGGCACGCTCACCGGCAGGCCCGGCGCGCAGCGGCTCGCAGTGACGTCCGGCGGCACCATCCCAGACCGCGGGTTGTTCGGCGTCTTCCTCGTCGGCTCCACCAAGGGCGCCCGCGTCGGTGAGCTGGACGAGGAGATGGTCTACGAGTCGCGAGTCGGCGACGTCTTCGCGCTCGGCGCCACCAGCTGGCGGATCGAGGACATCACCCACGACCGGGTCATGGTCAGTCCCGCGTACGGCCAACCGGGCCGCCTCCCGTTCTGGAAGGGTGACGCCGTCGGACGACCCGTCGAGCTCGGGCGGGCTGTCGGCGCGTTCACCCGCGCACTGAGCAGCGCGGGTGAGCAGTCCGCGCGCGAGCGGTGCGCCGCTGCCGGTCTCGATGACTGGGCGACGGCCAACCTGCTCTCCTTCGTCGCCGAGCAGCGAGAGAGCACCGGCCACGTGCCGCACGACGAGCTGCTGCTGGTCGAGCGTTTCCGCGACGAGCTCGGAGACTGGCGGGTCGTACTTCACTCGCCGTACGGGATGCAGGTCCACTCACCGTGGTCGCTCGCCGTCGCCGCCCGCATCCGCGAGCGATACGGCGTCGACGGCGCCTCGATGGCCGCCGACGACGGCATCGTGGTGCGACTGCCCGACACCGAGGACGACCCGCCCGGCGCCGGGCTGTTCGTGTTCGAGGCAGACGAGATCGACGCGCTGGTGACCGAGGAGGTCGGCGGCTCGGCACTGTTCGCCGCCCGGTTCCGCGAGTGCGCCGCCCGTGCGCTGCTGCTGCCGAGGCGCAACCCGGGAGCGAGGTCGCCGTTGTGGCAACAGCGCCAACGCTCCGCACAGCTGCTCGAGGTCGCCCGCAAGTACCCCAGCTTCCCGATCGTGCTCGAGGCCGTCCGCGAGTGCCTGCAGGACGTGTACGACGTGCCCGCCCTCACCTCGCTGATGGGTGACGTCGCCACCGGCCGACTGCGGGTCGTCGAGACCACCACCGTCGCACCCTCACCGTTCGCCAGGTCGCTGATGTTCGGCTACGTCGCGGCGTTCCTGTACGAGGGCGACAGTCCGCTGGCCGAGCGGCGCGCGGCGGCGTTGGCGCTGGACTCGACGCTCCTGGCCGAACTGCTCGGTCGGGCCGAGCTCCGCGACCTGCTCGACGAGCGCGTCATCGAGCAGACCGAGGACGAGCTCCAGCGGCTCACCGCCGACCGCAAGGCACGCGACGTCGAAGGTGTCGCGGACCTGCTGCGCCTCATCGGACCGCTGACGACGCAGGAGGCCGAGGCGCGTACGACCGAGCCGGTGACGCCGTGGCTGGTCCAGCTCGCGGAGCACCGCCGGGTGCTTCGCGTCTCTTACGCCGACCGGCAGTGGTGGGCCGCGATCGAGGACGCCAGCCGGTTGCGTGACGCGCTCGGCGTCCCCATCGCGATGGGCACCCCCGACGCGTTCGTCATGCCCGTGGACGACCCGCTCGGTGACCTCGTCGGACGCTACGCGCGCACGCACGGCCCGTTCGTTCCTGAGTCCGTGGCCGAGCGGCTGGGCCTCGGCGTCGCGGTGGTGCGGGACGTCCTCGCGCGGCTCGCGACCGACGGGCGGGTCGTCGAGGGCGAGTTCCGGCCCGACCACCAGGGCAGCGAGTGGTGCGACGCCGAGGTGCTGCGCCGCTTGCGCCGGCGGTCGCTGGCGGCGCTGCGGCACGAGGTCGAGCCGGTCGAACCCGCCACGTTGGGACGGTTCCTGCCGGCCTGGCAGCACGTCGGCGGCCGGCTACGGGGCGTGGACGGAGTGCTCAGCGTGGTCGAACAGCTCGCCGGGGTTGCCGTGCCCGCTTCGGGGCTGGAGAGCCTGGTGCTCAGCTCGCGCGTCGTCGACTACGCGCCCGCCATGCTCGACGTGCTCACGTCCTCCGGCGAGGTGGTGTGGGCCGGCTCCGGCGCACTGCCGGGCAACGACGGCTGGGTCAGCCTGCACCTCACCGACACCGCCGAGCTCACCCTTGCCGAGCCGTCGGCGTTCGACCTCGACCCGCTGGAGCAGCACGTCCTGGAGACGATGACCGGCGGCGGGGCTTACTTCTTCCGCAACCTCAGCGAGGCGGTCGGCTCCACAGACGACACCGCGTTGGCCGCGGCGCTGTGGCAGCTGGTGTGGTCCGGTCGCCTGTCCAACGACACGCTGAGTCCACTGCGAGCACTGCTGGGCTCTGGTCGGACCGCTCATCGTGGCCGGGTGGCGACGCCGCGCTCGCGCACGCATCGCTCCCGCGGCATCGCACGGCCGTCGATGCCCGCACGCGCGGGTCCCCCGACCGCTGCCGGCCGGTGGAGCCTGCTCCCGGTTTCGGACGTCACGCCGACGCTGCGGGCGCACGCCGCCGCCGAGCTGCTGCTCGACCGCCACGGTGTCGTCACGCGCGGCTCGGTGACGAGCGAACGGGCGACAGGAGGCTTCGCTGCTGTCTACAAGGTGCTCAGCGGTTTCGAGGACGCGGGCCACTGCAGACGGGGCTACTTCATCGAGTCGCTCGGCGCCGCACAGTTCGCCTCCGCCGGCGCGGTCGACCGGTTGCGGTCGTACGTCCGCGAGCCCGACCGCCCCGACGCCAGGTCCGCGATAACCCTCGCGGCGACCGACCCGGCCAACCCCTACGGCGCGGCGCTGCCGTGGCCAGACCCACCCGGTGCGCACCGACCGGGACGCAAGGCGGGCGCGCTGGTCGTGCTGGTCGACGGCCACCTCGTGCTCTACGTCGAACGCGGCGGCAAGACCCTGCTGACGTTCGATGAGGACGCCGGGCGGCTGCAACCTGCCGTCGACGCCCTCGCCATGGCGGTCCGCGATGGCGCCCTCGGGAGGCTGACGGTCGAGAAGGCCGACGGAGTCCAGATCCTCGGCACCCCGCTGGCCGGCGCTCTCGAGCAGGCCGGGTTCCACGCGACTCCACGCGGGCTACGCATCCGCGCCGGCGCCACCTTCGGACGTGCCGATGCCTGAGGGCGACACCGTCTACCGCACAGCCGCCAACCTGCACACCGCCCTCGCCGGACACCGGCTCACCGGGTGCGACATCCGCGTCCCCCGGTTCGCTGCCGTCGACCTCACCGGCGAGCGCGTCGATTCCGTTGTCAGCCGAGGCAAGCACCTGTTGATCCGGATCGGGACGTGCACGATCCACTCACACCTCAAGATGGAGGGCACCTGGCACCTGTACGCCCCAGGTGGTCGGTGGCGGCGGCCGGCGCACCAGGCCCGGATCGTGCTCAGGACCGCTGAGCGGATCGCGGTCGGCTTCAGCCTCGGCCAGCTCAACGTCGTCGGCACCGACGAGGAGGACGACATCGTCGGTCACCTCGGTCCAGATCTGCTCGGGGATGACTGGGACCCCGGGCGTGCCTCGGCCGCAGTCGCGTCCGATCCGGCACTGCCGATCGCGGTGGCCCTGCTCGACCAGCGCAACCTCGCCGGCATCGGCAACGTCTACGCCAACGAGGTGTGCTTCGTCAGCGGCATCCACCCGGCCTCGCCCGTCAGTGCCGTCGGTGGGGTGAGCGACATCGTCACACTGGCGCGGCGGATGTTGCGGGCCAACGCCGGCCGGGTCCAGCGCTGTACGACTGGGGATCTGCGCCGCGGCCACGAGGTGTGGGTCTACGGCCGTGTCGGCCAGCCCTGCCGCCGGTGTGGCACGCCAATCAGCGAGGGCGAGCTCGCCATCGACGCGCTGACCTCGCGGGTGACGTACTGGTGCTCCCGCTGCCAACCCGCGCCGTGACGCTCAGGCAGCGAAGGCTTGCGGCGTGTTGCGGGCCCGGCCGATGTCGACGCTGATGACGGTGGGCCCGGCCGGTGCGCGGACGCCTTCTTCGAGCTCGAGGATGGAACTGACGTCGCGCAGCACCTGCGAGAGTGGCACCTCGAGCGCGCCGCACAGCGCCGCCAACAGCTCCGAGCTGGGCTCCTTCTGGCCGCGCTCGACCTCGGAGATGTAGCCGAGGCTTACTTGGGCGCGGGCCGAAACGTCGCGCAGCGTCAAACCCCTGGCGACGCGCTGCGTGCGCAGCACCTCACCGATCAGGTGTCGCAGAACGGCCACAAAACCCACCTCCAGTCCTCCGGTGCAACCGCGTCGCAGCCGACCTTGTTCCTTCATCCTGCCAGGACGGTAGCAACCAGCTGGGACAACACCGCGTCGACGGCGGCACTACGCACCTCGTCGCGACCGCCTGGCAGGTCGAGCGGCCACGACCGGACGCCGCTGGGCGAGGCGACCGCGACGAAGACGGTTCCGGCCGGCCGGCCCTCGCTCGGGTCGGGCCCCGCGACGCCGGTGGTCGACACGCCGTACGTCGCGCCGAGCCGGTCGCGTACCCCGACGGCCATCTCCTCGGCGACGATCGCGTCGACCGTGCCGCGACTGGCGACCACGCCCGGGTCGACGCCGAGCAACGAGGTCTTGAGGTCCGACGCGTACGCCACCACTCCCCCGCGCACGACGTCGGAGGCACCCGCGACCGAGACGAGAGACGCGCAGACCAGCCCACCGGTCAGCGACTCCGCCGTGGCGACGGTCGCGCCGGCCGCGCGCAGGACGGCGACCACGTCCGCCGGTGCGGTCACTCAGCCGGCCTGGCCTCGCGCCGCATCCGCACCGCCTGGGCGACGTAGTCCGCGGCGGTCACCAGCGTGACCACGACCGCCGCGGCCATCACCACGTGCGTGGCCGCCTGCAGGACGGTGGCGAACGCTGAGTCCCAGAGGTCGAACGGCATCACGTACGCGCCGATCGCGACCGCCTGCAGCGTCGTCTTGATCTTGCCGCCGCGGCTGGCGGGCATGACGCCGTAGCGCATCACCACGAAACGCATCACCGTGATGCCCCACTCGCGGACGAGGATCACGATCGTCACCCACCACCAGAGCACCCCGATCACCGAGAGCCCGACGAACGCCATCCCGGTCAGAGCCTTGTCGGCGATGGGGTCGGCGATCTTGCCGAAGTTGGTGACCAGGCCGCGGCTGCGCGCGATGTCGCCGTCGATCCGGTCGGTGATCATGGCGAGGATGAACACCACGCACGCGACCACCCGCCAACCGACCCGGTCGCCGTCGTGCATGAGCAGCAGCCACCCGAACAGCGGCACCATCACGATGCGCAGCACGGTGAGTGCGTTGGCGATGTTGAGGTTGCTCACCTCAGGCGGGTCGGCAACGCCAGCGTCGCTCCTGGAGTCGTTGTCCATCGCAGGTCTTCTCCACCGTTGCCGTGCAGGGCGGCGCCGAACCGTCCGGCGCTACCGCCAAGTATGTCGTACGGCCCGCAGCGCCCGGCTAAGGCGAAGCTCAGGATCGCCCGAGCACGATCCGGCCGCGCTCACCGTCGGCACCGAGGCGTCCCTTGTCCTTGCCGTTGACGCGCGCGCGGACCGCCCCGGCGTCGTCGCTGACGATCCGGACCCGTCCGTCGACCGACAGCCGCTTGACGTCTCCGGCCGCCACCGTCCCCTTCCAGACCACCGTGCGATCACCGTCGCGGACGACGACGGCGGTGTCGCCCGCCCGTCCCTTGAGCGCGACGGCGTTGACCGTCGCCGGCCCGATGTCGGCGGGACCGGCCGGCTGGTCGGCCTGCGGTGCGGCGACCGGAGGAGTCGCGGTGGATGCCGGCGCCTCCGCACGCACGGTGAGCAGGTTGCCGAGACCCCACACGATGGCGATCACCATGACGACGCCGAGCAGCGCCGCCCAGTTCGGCCCGCCGGAGGTCAGGCGGATCGACGGCCGCGGCCCGGTCGCCAGCTCGGCCTCGAAGACCTTGCGCGCCTCGATCGGCGCGTGGGCGTACGTGTCGTCGTACAGCGTGATCAGCGTGTCACCGTCGAGGCCGAGGACGCGGGTGAGGCTGCGGATGTGGCCACGGGCGTAGAAGTCGCCGCCGCACGGCGTGAAGTCGTCGACCTCCATCGCCTCGATGACGTGCGGACGGATGTGGGTACGTGTGGCGAGGCCGTCGACGGTGATGCCGGAGAGCTCGCGGGCCGCACGCAGCCGGTTGCCGATCACCGGGTCGGCAGCCGCCTGGGTCGGCCACGCCTCCACCGGTGCGGCGTCCAGCGCGACGGCAGGACGGTGCCGGGACCGGTCGCCCGTCGGCTGGCCGACACGGGCGAAGTCGAGATCGACACCACGTCGGGTGCCGACCAGCTCGCGGATCTCAGGCAGCGGGTCGTCGAGTGGTTGCGGATCGGGCTGCAGCGCTGTGCTGCCCACGCTGCTCGGACCCGGTCTGGTCAGGTTGGCCCGGATCGCGCGTCGCGCAGAGCTCGCGACCACCGAAGGCACGGCGCGTACGGCGATCTGCGGCCGCGCAGACGGCGGTTGCGGCTCGGGCGTCACCTCGGCGGCAGGGGCGGCAAGCGGGGCGGGTGCGGGTCTGAGGCTCGATGCCGCCGATGCCGCCACGACGACCGACGTCGGCGCAAGTGTGCGTAGCGACGCAGCGAGGTCTTCGGCGATGGCAAGACTAGAGACGCCCAGCGGTATCAGGAGCGACCTGGCGTCGGCGGTCTCGATCTCCACGCGCCCGTTGCGGAGCACGGACGGACGAGGTAGGACCGTCACGGCGCTGATCTCGCGCCACGGCACACCGGTCCAGCTACGGCGGCTGCGGAAGCGTACCCCTTGGTCGTCGGCGACCAGCAGCGCGAGACGGGAGTCCCACGCCCCGAGGCCGTAGCCGAGCCCGACCAGGGCGAGCATCGCCACGACGAGCCATCCGCCGGCACCGGCGCTGTCGCCGGAAAACCCCCGCCAGGCGTACGCACCGGCCACCGTCCAGGCGCCCAGCCCCAGCAGGGCGAACACCGCGCCGCTGCGGCGTACCTCGACGATCTCGCGTCCGCGTCGGTGCACGGTGGCTCACTCCCCCGCAATGGTGGCGAGGACCTCGTCGAGGTCGTCGGGTCGGATCAGCACGTCCCGCGCCTTGGAGCCCTCGCTGGGGCCGACGATGCCGCGTGACTCCATGATGTCCATCAGCCGCCCGGCCTTGGCGAAACCCACCCGCAGCTTGCGCTGCAGCATCGACGTCGACCCGAACTGGCTGGTGACGATGAGCTCGGCCGCCGCCAGCACCAGCTCGAGGTCGTCGCCGATGTCGACGTCGACCTCCTTCTTCTCCCCCGCGGCCTCGGTGGTG
>JACCZT010000173.1 GCA_013695785.1 Nocardioidaceae bacterium
GCACCACCCGCCGGCTGTTCACCCGCACCCAACGCACCGCCCTCGCCGTCCGGGACCAAGGATGCATCTTCCCCAGCTGCGACCGACCCGCGCACTGGACCGAAGCCCACCACATCACCTACGCCGCCAACGGCGGCCCCACCGACCTGTCCAACGGCTGCCTACTCTGCTCCTGGCACCACCACCTCATCCACCAAGGCCACTGGTCGATCGTGATGGCCCACGACGGCGTACCCGAAGCCATCCCACCACCGGCCATCGATCCCCACCAAACACCCAGACGCCACGAAAGACACCGACAACCCATCAGACGACGAGAGTGACAGACCGGCCAGCTAGTCGAGGAACACGTCCTCGGCTGTTGGGTACTCCGGACCGAGGCCCCAGACCCGCCAGTCGCCGTCGTCGACCTTGGCCAGGGTGAGGACGACTTCGTCCACGTCCTCCGCGTCGCTCGGCTGTAGGCCGGCGGCGGGATCGTGCGCGAAGTGCATATAGACCAATCGGTCGGGCGCGTCGACGGCTGCGGTCACCTCGGTGCCGAGGGTACGGCCCTGGACGAGGCCTTGAGCCCAGCCGTAGTCGCCCCACGCTTGTGGATGGACCGTCAGCACCTCGAGGTCACCTCGCGTCTCCTCACCGCCGAGCAAGGCGAGGTGCCACAGGCACCCCGCACCTCGGGGCAGGCTGTTGTCCCGCGGCGAACCGTCAGGGAAGTAGTCGGCGTAGGGATCAGGGCTGTCGTCATTGGCCATGACCCAGCATGGCACCGATGGGAGTCGGTCGGCTGCGTTCGCTCGGCGAAGTGTCAACCGGACGTTTGCTGGTCGGCCAGAAGTGCCTGGACCTCCTCGGTCCACGCGATCGTCGCCTCGGCCTGCAGCACGCCGTACCGCGCCGAAGCGCGGCCGAAGTGGCGCGACGCAGTGGGGTCCATCGCATCGAGGCGGGCGACCACCGCTGACAGCGCGGCACGCCAGGTCTCTGCCTGCGCCCGGTGCTCCTGCAGCTGATCGGCCAGCCGGTCGGGATTCATGTAGGCGCCGAGGAACGTCTTGAGAACGATCAGGGACTGCCCGCGCCGGTGCTGCTGCTTCGGCTCAGCATCGAGCCACTCACCCAGAGCGGCCATACCTGCAGGCGTCGGCTCGTAGACGCGCTTGTTGGGGTAGCGGTCCTGCTGCACCTTCGTGCCACTCACCCAACCGAGCTCCTCGAGCCGGGCGAGCTCGGTGTAGAGCTGGCTGCGGCTGATCGGCCAGAAATGCCTTACCGTCCTGTCCGCGAACGCAGCGATGTCGTACCCGGAACCCGGCTCTTTCGCCACCAGTCCCAGGGCCACGAACAACATCGGCGACGGCTCCATGCTCACACCCTAGACTAGTACACACTAGACTAGTCATAAATGTAATAGTACGCTCCGCACCATGTTCTCCTTCCTTGGCCGCTTCGTGTTCCGCCGCCGCTGGTTCGTGCTCGTCGCAACCGTGGCCTTCCTGGCGATCTCCGCCCTGACCGGCCTATCGGTCTTCGACCGGCTGCAGTCCGGCGGGTTCGAGGATCCGACCTCCGAATCCGCCCGCGCCACCGCGATCCTGGAGGAGAGATTCGGTGCCGGCAGCCCCGACCTCGTGCTGCTCGTCAGCGCTGCCGGCGAGGGCGTCGACTCACCCGCGGCAACGCAGAGCGGCACGGACCTCACCGAACAGATCGCGGCCGAGCCCGGGGTGGAGCAGGTGCTTTCGTACTGGAACGCACCGCAGGAGGGCGGCGGCGACCCCGGTCTGCGCAGCACGGACGGGGACAAGGCCCTGGTGCTGGTGCGGCTCGCCGGGGACGAGCAGCAGTCCGACGCCGTCTCGACGCGACTGCAGACCACGTACGACGGGACGGTCGGTGACCTGGACGTGCAGATCGGTGGGCCCGGTGTCGGACTCGGCGAGACGATCGGCGCCGACCTCGCCCGGGCCGAGTCGATTGCGATCCCGATCACGCTGGTGCTGCTCCTGGTGGTCTTCGGCGGTGCGGTCGCCGCGGTGCTCCCGCTCGCGGCGGCCGCGATGGCGATCCTCGGGACGTTCCTGGCGCTGTACCTGGTGACGCTGGCGACCGACGTCTCGATCTTCTCCATCAACCTGGCCACCGCACTCGGGCTCGGCCTTGCCATCGACTACAGCCTCCTCGTCGTCTCGAGGTTCCGCGAAGAGCTCGGTCGTGGTGTGGACACGCAGACCGCCGTGGCACGGACGCTACTGACGGCCGGGCGCACCGTCGTCTTCAGCGCGGTAACGGTGGCCGTCTCGCTGTCCGCGCTGCTGATCTTCCCGCTCTACTTCCTGCGCTCCTTCGCCTACGCAGGCATCGCGGTGGTCGCCATCGCCGCGGCGGCGGCCGTCCTCACC
>JACCZT010000008.1 GCA_013695785.1 Nocardioidaceae bacterium
AGAAGGTCTACGCCGAGGGGGAGAGGGCGGGCCTCGACCCGGAGCAGATCAGCGACGAGGTCGACCGGCTCCTCGACTCTGCCGGACTCTGACAGCCGGGACGCCGCCGAGCCGGTAGCGTCTGCACATGCCCCCGAACCGACGCGCCTCGGGGATCGTCGCGGCCGTGACACACCCGGTGCGGCTGTTGCCGCTGACCTTCCTGTCCGGCATCGTCATTGGTGCGGGGCTGCTGATGCTGCCGGCGTCTCGTGCTGCCGGCGACGAGCCACTGGTGATGCCGGCGTTGTTCACCTCGTCCTCTGCGGTCACCATCACCGGTCTGGCCACCGTCGACACCGCGACGTTCTGGACGCCGTTCGGGCAGACAGTGATCCTGCTGCTGGTCCAGATCGGCGGCTTCGGGATCATGACCCTCGCCACCGTTCTCGCCCTGCTCGTCGGAGGGCGCCTCGGACTGCGTACCAGCCTGATCGCCCAGGCCGACCTGCACGCCGGCAGCCTCGGTGAGGTCCGGCCGCTGCTGCGCCGGGTCGCGGTCACCATGCTCGGCTTCGAGTCGGTCCTCGCGGTCGTGCTCACCATCCGCTTCCGCATCATGTACTTCGACGACCTGCCCACCGCCGCATGGCACGGCGTCTTCCACGGCGTGATGGCCTTCAACAACGCCGGGTTCGCCCTGAACAGTGACAGCCTCGTCTCCTACGCTGGCGACGCGTGGCTGATCCTGCCCATCTCGGTCGTCGTGTTCGCCGGTGCGCTCGGCTTCCCCGTGCTGGCCGAGCTGTTCAGCGAGTGGCGCCACCCCGTGACCTGGACCATGCACACCAGGCTGACGGTGTGGGGCTCGCTGCTGTTGCTCGGCGTCGGTGCCGCCGCGTTCGTCGTCGTCGAGTGGGCCAACCCGGGCACCCTCGAAGGCATGTCGACCTGGTCCAAGCTCGTCACCGGGGTCGAGGGTGGCGTCATGCCGCGATCTGGGGGGTTCAACAGCTTCGACTGGGGAGCGGTCCGGCCCGAGACGCTCGGCCTCGGCACCGTGTTGATGTTCATCGGTGGCGGCAGCGCCAGCACCGCAGGTGGGATCAAGGTGACGACGTTCCTGCTGTTGGCCTACGTCATCCTGGCCGAGGTGCGTGGTGACTCCGACGTCGTGGTCGGCAAGCGGTCGATCGGTAATCAGACGCTCCGGCAAGCGCTTACCATCGCGTTGCTCGCGGTCATGTTCGTCGCGGTATCGACCCTCGCCGTGCTGGCGCTGACCGATCTCACCGCCGACGTCGTCCTCTTCGAGTGCACATCGGCGTTCGCGACCGTCGGACTGAGCACCGGCATCACCCCAGGACTTCCGCCCGGAGCCCAGCTCGTCCTGATGGCCTTGATGTTCGTGGGCCGAGTGGGCACAGTGACAGCTGCATCGGCGTTGGCGCTGCGAAGCCGTCCACGCCGCTACCACCTGCCAGAGGAGCGACCCATCATTGGCTAAGAAATCTGACGCTGACACGTCACCGGTTGTCGTGGTCGGCCTCGGCCGCTTCGGCACCTCGGTCGCGCAGTCACTCGTACACCTCGGCCACGAGGTGCTCGCCATCGATGAGGACATGGATCTCGTGCAACGCTGGTCCGGTGAGCTGACACACGTCGTCCAGGCCGACAGCACCGACGAGGACGCCCTCCGTCAGGTCGGCGTCGACGGATTCGACCGCGCCATCGTCGGCATCGGCACCGACGTCGAGGCCAGCGTCCTCACCGTCCTCACCCTCGTCGAGCTGGGCGTCAAGGAGGTGTGGGCCAAGGCGGTCAGCAAGAAGCACGGCAAGATCCTGCACAGCGTCGGGGCCTTCCACGTGGTCTACCCCGAGTCGGCCATGGGCGAGCGGGTCGCGCACATGGTGACGGGCGCGATGATCGACTACATCGAGCTCGACGACGACTACGCCATCGCCCGTACCCGCGTCCCCTCCGCGGCCTCAGGAATGACTTTGGCCGAGGCGGCCCTACGTACCAAGCACGGTGTCACCATCGTCGGGGTGAAGCGACGCGGAGAGGACTTCACCCACGCCCTTCCGGACACCGAGGTCCACGCCTCCGACGAGCTCATCGTGTCCGGACCGACGAGGAAGGTCGAGAAGTTCGCCGCGATGTCGCGGCAGGGTGAATGACCGCTCGCGGCGCGGCGCTCAGCCGTGCTCGGCGGCCTGGCGGTGTGCACGCCAGGCGCTGGCCACCATGTCGTCGAGGGTGTGCCGCATCTGCCAGTCCAGGTCTCGCGCCGCCCGGTCGCCGGAGGCGACGATGCGCGCAGGGTCACCAGGACGCCGTGCCACGACCACCGGATCGAAGTCGATCTCGGTGACGCGGGCGATGGCGCTCATGATCTGGCGCACCGACACCCCTTCACCGCTGCCGAGGTTGTAGACCGGGTCGAGGGTCGCACCTGACTGCAGCGCTCGCGCGGCCGCGACGTGGGAGACGGCGAGATCGCTGACGTGGACGTAGTCCCGCACGCAGGTGCCGTCCGGCGTGGGGTAGTCGTCGCCGTTGATCTGCGGTGTACGCCCCGCGACGAGCGCGTCCAGCACCAGCGGGAACAGGTTGTGCGGGCTGGTGTCGTACAGCTCGGGCGCTCCGGACCCCACCACGTTGAAGTACCGCAGCGACGTGTGCCGCAGCGCCGTGGCGCGGGCCTGGTCACGCAGCAGCCACTCACCGATCAGCTTGGTCTCGCCGTACGGCGACTCCGGTGCCGGCGGTGTGTCCTCGGTGACGAGGTCGACGTCGGGTGTTCCGAAGGTCGAGGCGGACGAGGAGAACACGATGTTGCCCACCTCGGTGTCCTGCATCGCGGCCAACAACGTCGCCGTCCCGGTGACGTTCTGCTCGTACGTGTGCAGCGGTCTCTGCACCGAGACGCCGGCGTACTTGAACCCGGCCAGGTGCACCACCCCTGCAATGTCGTGCTCGGCCAACGTCCGCGTGACCGTCTCACGGTCGAGCACGTTGGCGTGCACGAACGCGACGTCGGCGGGGACGAACTGCCGGTGACCGCTGGAGAGGGAGTCCAACACCATGACGTCCGTGCCGGTATCGGTGAACGCCTTGACCACGTGCGAGCCGATGTAGCCGGCGCCTCCGGTGACGAGCCAGGTCATCGCGAACCTCCGACGCGGTGGCTTCTCATAGTGTCACCCGCAGGATGCGGTCGTCACCCGCACCCGGTGTCGCCCGGCCGTCTGTGTTGCTGGTGGTCACCCAGAGCGAGCCGTCCGGCGCCGCTGCGACCGTCCGCACCCGCCCGTAGTCGCCTGCGAACAGCGCGCGCGGCTTGCCCGTGCTGCTTCCGTCGAGCCGGACCGCGAACACACACTGGCCCTGCAACGCGCCGAGGAACGCGTACGACCGCGCGACCGCGATACCCGCCGGTGAGCACTCGTCGGTCGGCCAGGTGACAGACGGGTTGGTGAACCGCGCGTCGTCCGACGGTCCTTCGGTCGCAGGCCACCCGTAGTTGCGGCCCTTCTCGACGAGGTTGAGCTCGTCGACTGCCTGTTCACCGAACTCCGTCGCCCACAGCTGCCCGCCGGCATCGAACGCCAGCCCTTCGATGTTGCGGTGCCCGTAGGACCAGACCGGGTTGCCGAACGGGTTGCCAGGGGCGGCCTTGCCCGTGCCGATGATCCGCAGCACCTTGCCGGCGAGCGAGCCGGTGTCCTGGGCGTCGTCTGCGCTCTCGGCGTCACCGGTGCTGACGTACAGGTAGCCGTCGGGACCGAACGCGAGCCTTCCCCCGTTGTGGTGCAGGGCGGCCGGGATGCCGGTGAGGATCGGGCGCGGAGAATCCAGCCGCTGCCCGTCGTAACCCATGGCGACCACCCGGTTGTCCTGTGCCGTGGTGAGGTACGCGTAGAGCTCCGCCTCGTCCGGGGACAGCGCGAGGCCGAGCAGGCCGCCTTCACCGCCGTTGGCGCCGCCGGTCTGCACGCCGGGCAGGGTGGCGATCGTGCGTACCTCACCCGAGACGCCGACGAAAAGGATGCGCGCCGTGTCGCGCTCGGAGACCAGGGCGCCGCCTGACTTCAGGAACGCGATGCCCCACGGCACCGTCAGCCCCGTGGCGATCGTGCTGCTCACCTGAGGCTTCACCGGGCCGTTGCTGGGCGGATCGTCGCCGGCCTGCGGCTCGGTCGCGCCAGGGGTGTCCGGCGGCGGGCGCGTCGGCGTGGCTGGCCCGCCGTCAGAACGCTCGCTGCACCCGGCCAGTGCCGCGGCGCCCGTCACGGCAACCGCTCCGAGGAGCTGCCTTCGGTCGATGCCCATGTGGTTGCGTCTCCTGATGGGGGTCCGACCAGTCTGCCTGTCCGAGCTGCCCGTTGCACACCCGATGCCCGGTCCTGCACACCGGCGTACGGTGAGGGCATGTCGAAGATCTCCGCACTACTGGAACGGCTCGCAGACGCCGTCGAACACGCCGAGGTGCTGGACCGGCCCGCCGAAATCGGACAGCAGCTGACCGGTCGGCTGGCTGCCGGGCCGACCAAGGATGTGCTCTCGGGTACGACGCTCGGCCATCCGCTGCATCCGGCGCTTGTCGCGGTCCCGATCGGCGCGTTCGCCGGCGCCGCAGTTCTCGACCTGACCCGCGGCGATGCGACCGCCGCGCGTCGGCTCATCGGCTTCGGACTGCTCTCGGCGGTCCCGACCGCCGCAGCGGGGGTGTCCGACTGGGGAGACACGCGGGGATCCGAACGCCGGGTGGGAGTCGCTCACGCGCTGTTGAACGTCGTCGGTCTCGGCCTCTACGGTGCATCCTGGCTCGCCCGCCGCGACGACGGCGGTGGCAAGGCGCTGTCCATGGCCGGCCTTGGCCTGCTCGGTGTGTCGGGATGGCTAGGTGGGCATCTGGCATACGCCCAGGGCGTCGGGGTCGACACCACGGCGTTCCAGAGGCCGCCGGTGAACTGGACCGACGCCTGCGCCGAAGACGAGCTGGTCGAGGGTGTGCCCCAAGCCGTCACCGTCGAGGACACCCCTGTCCTGCTGTTGTCCCGCCACGGCCGGCTCACCGCCATCGGCAACCGCTGCACCCACCGCGGCGCGCCGCTGCACGAAGGAACGGTGGTCGGCGACTGCATCGAGTGTCCTTGGCACGGCAGCCTGTTCGACCTGGCCACCGGAGCCGTCGAGCGCGGTCCGGCCACCCGGCCACAGCCTCAGCTGCAGACTCGCATCGAGGGAGGACGGGTGCAGGTCCGGCGTGAGGAGATCCGGGGGCTGCGGCTCAACCCGACGAGCTGACCCGGCCGACGTCTCGCACCGACACGCACGAAACGGGCGGCGAAACGCACGGCGGAGCACGGGTCCCGGGAGTAACGTGCTCGTTGCACCGGCATCGGCGCCCCGTGAACAGGAGCAGCATGATCCTCGCAGCCAGCGACACATTCCGGCTCGACGCCAACGCCGTCGACTACGCCCTCATCGCGCTCTACTTCGCCTTCGTTCTCGGCATCGGGCTGGCGGCCAAGCGGCAGGTCTCCACGAGCATCGACTTCTTCCTCTCCGGCCGCTCGCTACCGGCCTGGGTGACCGGCCTGGCCTTCATCTCGGCCAACCTCGGAGCCGTCGAGATCATCGGCATGTCGGCCAACGGTGCGCAGTACGGCATGGCCACGATGCACTACTTCTGGATCGGCGCCGTCCCGGCCATGCTGTTCCTCGGCATCGTGATGATGCCCTTCTACTACGGCTCCGGAGTGCGCAGCGTCCCCGAGTTCATGCGACGGCGCTTCGGCACCGGTGCCCACCTGGTCAACGCGCTGAGCTTCGCCGTCGCCCAGCTGCTGATCGCCGGCATCAACCTGTACCTGCTTGCCACCATCGTCAACCGTCTGCTCGGCTGGCCCCTGTGGCTCTCGCTGATCCTCGCCGCCGCAGTCGTGCTCAGCTACACCGCACTCGGCGGTCTGTCCGCGGCGATCTACAACGAGGTCCTGCAGTTCTTCGTCATCGTCGCCGCCCTGCTGCCGCTCACCATCGTGGCCCTCAACAAGGTCGGCGGCTGGGACGGCGTGAAGGAGCGCGTCCAGCCCAACGCCGAGCAGCTGTCGTCGTGGCCGGCAACGGACCTGACCGGGATCGACTCGCCGCTGCTCTCGGTCATCGGGCTCGTCTTCGGGCTCGGCTTCGTGCTGAGCTTCGGCTACTGGACCACCAACTTCGTCGAGGTGCAGCGTGCCATGGCCTCGAGCTCGGTCTCGGCTGCGCGCCGGTCACCGATCATCGGCGCCTTCCCGAAGATGTTCATCCCCTTCATCGTCGTCATCCCCGGCATCATCGCCGCGATCATCGTGCCGGAGATCGCCGAGCTCAAGTCCGGTGGCTCTGCAGGGGAGGTCGAGTACAACGACGTCATGCTGTTGCTGATCCGCGACCTGCTGCCCAACGGCATGCTTGGCGTGGCCATCGCCGGCCTGCTCGCCTCCTTCATGGCCGGCATGGCGGCCAACATCTCGGCCTTCAACACCGTCTTCAGCTACGACCTGTGGCAGACGTACGTCGTCAAGGACAAGCCGGACTCCTACTACACGACGGTTGGCCGGGTGGCGACGGTGGGTGCGACCCTGACCGCCATCGGAACGGCGGTCTTCGCTGCCGGTTACAGCAACCTGATGGACTATCTGCAGCTGCTCTTCGGCTTCTTCAACGCTCCGTTGTTCGCCACCTTCATCCTCGGCATGTTCTGGAAGCGCATGACCGCGTCCGCCGGTTGGGCCGGACTGGTCTCCGGTACGGTCGCCGCGGTCCTCGTCGCGTACCTGAGCGAGGACGCCTTCGGTGGCTTGAGCGTCGGCGTGATCGGGTTGAGCGGACAGGGTGCGAGCTTCGTCGCCGCCGGTGCGGCGTTCTTCGTCGACATCGCTGTCAGCATCGTGGTCAGCATGATGACGCGGCCGCGGGTCGAGTCCGAGCTCGAGGGCCTGGTCTACTCCCTGACGCCGGGTGCGACGCTCAAGGACGACGAGGCCGAGCAGCATTCGTGGTTCCAGTCACCGACCAAGCTTGCCGGTATCGGGCTGGTCATCATCATCGTCCTCAACATCGTCTTCGCCTGAGAAGAGAGCAGAGCCATGACAGATCCGGACAAGACCACCGAGCGGCGCACCGCCGGTGCCTTCGACATCCGCTACATCATCGCCGCGCTGATCGGTGCCTACGGCGTGGTCCTGGTGGTCCTCGGCCTCATCAACACCACCGACAGCGACCTCGCGAAGGCAGACGGGCTCAACGTCAACCTCTGGGCCGGACTCGGCATGATCGTGGCGGCGGCCCTGTTCGCCCTCTGGGCCAAGATGAAGCCGACAGTCGTCCCTGACGACTTCGAGGAGTGACCCGCCTCCGGTGCGGTAGCATCTGAGCATGCGCAAGAGCCTTCTCCTTGGACAGCCGCACTGATCGTCTGACAGTGCGGCCGCCCCTCGTGCTCGAGGGGCTTTTCTGTGTCCGGGCAAAGGCAGCACGCAGCAGAGAGGAAGCGCCGTGAGCAGCGAACAACAGATCGAGGTGTCCCAGGCACCGCACGCTGCGTCGTACGACGTGCGCGCAGTGCAGGAGCGGTGGCGTGCGGTCTGGGACGAGCTCAACCCGTTCGAGGCCGACGAGGCGGACGAGACAAGAGAACGTCGCTATGCGCTGACGATGTTCCCCTACCCCTCCGGTGACCTGCACATGGGTCACGGCGAGGTGTTCGCCCTGCACGACATGCTGGCGCGGTACTGGCGACTGCGCGGCTACAACGTCCTCAACCCGATCGGTTGGGACTCCTTCGGCCTGCCTGCCGAGAACGCCGCGATCAAGCGCAACGAGAACCCCGCCACGTACACCTATGCCAACATCGAGACCCAGGCCGAGTCCATCCGCCGCTACGGCGTCAGCTTCGACTGGACCCGCCGCCTGCACACCTCCGACCCGGAGTACTACCGGTGGACCCAGTGGCTGTTCACGCGCTTCTACGAGCGCGGGCTCGCCTACCGCAAGGCCTCCAACGTCAACTGGTGCCCCAACGACCAGACGGTGCTGGCCAACGAGCAGGTCGTCAACGGCGTGTGCGAACGCTGTGGCGCGGTGGTGACCAAGCGTGAGCTGACGCAGTGGTACTTCAAGATCACCGCCTACGCCCAGAGGCTGCTCGACGACATGGACGCGCTGCGCGGGTCGTGGCCCGATCACGTGCTCGCCATGCAGCGCAACTGGATCGGCAGGTCCGAAGGAGCGTGGGTCGACTTCGCGATCGAGGGCCGCCAGGAGCCGGTACGCGTCTTCACCACCCGCCCCGACACCGTCTACGGTGCGACGTTCTTCGTCGTGGCGCCCGACGCGCCCCTCGCCGCGGAGATCGTCGCCCCCGAGCAGGTCGAGGCGCTGGCGGCGTACCTCGAGCAGACCAACAAGGCGACCGAGATCGAGCGGCAGTCCACAGAGGGCGCCAAGACAGGCGTCTTCCTCGGTGTGCACGCGACCAATCCGCTGACGGGCGAGCAGATGCCGGTGTGGGCCGCTGACTACGTCCTCGCCGACTACGGCAGCGGTGCGGTGATGGCGGTGCCGGCGCACGACCAACGCGACCTCGACTTCGCGCACACCTTCGACCTGCCGGTGCGCACCGTGGTGGCTGTTCCCGGGGAGGATGACCCGGCAGTCAGCGGCGTGGCGACGACCGGTGACGGTGACTACGTCAACTCACCGGCGCTGCAAGGGATCGCGACCAAGACCGAAGGAGTCCGTCACATCATCGACAAGCTCGTTGCGGACGGCCGCGGTGAGGCAGCGGTGACGTTCCGGCTGCGGGACTGGCTGCTCAGCCGCCAGCGGTACTGGGGCGCCCCGATCCCGATCGTGCACTGCGGGTCGTGCGGGGAGGTGTCGGTCGCCGATGAGGACCTGCCCGTGCGCTTGCCGGACCTGCGGGGCACCGACCTCGCGCCGAAGGGGACCTCGCCCCTGGCCGCCGCCACCGGGTGGGTGAGCACCACCTGCCCGTCCTGCGGAGGCGCGGCACGGCGTGACACCGACACGATGGACACGTTCGTCGACTCCTCGTGGTACTTCCTGCGCTACTGCTCGCCGACCTACTCAGACGGCCCGTTCGATCCCGCGGCGGTCGCCCGGTGGATGCCGGCCGAGCACTACTTCGGCGGTGTCGAGCACGCGATCCTGCACTCGCTGTACAGCCGCTTCTTCACCAAGGTGCTGCACGACATGGGCATGATCGACTTCGTCGAGCCGTTCACCGCACACACGAACCAGGGCCAGGTCATCAACCAGGGCAGGTCGATGAGCAAGTCCCTCGGCAACGGGGTGGACCTGGGCCAGCAGATCGACGACTTCGGTGTCGACGCCGTCCGCCTCACCGTCGTGTTCGCCGGCCCGCCAGCTGACGACATCGACTGGGCCGACGTCTCGCCGAGTGGTGCCTCACGATTCCTGCAACGCGCCTGGCGGATCGCTCACGACGTCACCAGTGACGTCGGCGCTGACCCGGCGAGCGGCGATCCGACCCTGCGCAAGATCACCCACAAGACCGTGCACGACTGTCAGGAGCTGTTGGACTCCCACCGGTTCAACGTCGTCGTCGCACGGGTGATGGAGCTGGTCAACGCGACCCGCAAGGTGATCGACGCAAGTGCCGGGTCCGGCGGCGCCGATCCGGCGGTACGCGAGGCCGCGGAGACGACCGCGATCCTGCTGAGCATGGTCGCGCCGTACGTCGCCGAGGAGATGTGGGCGGTGCTGGGTCACGAGCCGACCGTCGCCCTGGCCACGTGGCCGGCCGTCGACTCCTCGCTCCTCGTCGAGGACACAGTCATCTGCATCGTCCAGGTTTCGGGCAAGGTACGCGGCAAGCTCGAGGTTGCATCGGACATCGACGACGCCGCGCTCGAAGCGTTGGCACTGGCTGAACCGAACGTGCAGCGGTTCATCGACGGCCGCGACGTTCGCAAGGTGATCGTCCGGGCGCCGAAGCTGGTGAGCGTCGTCGTCTGACGAATGACGCGCTAGCCTTCGCCCCATGCCCCGAACCGTCCACGTCGTCACCGACTCCACGGCTTCGCTGACTGATGCTGTGGCGCAGGAGTGGGACATCACCGTGGTCCCCCTGCAGGTGATCATGGGCGCCAAGGACTACGCCGAGGGCATCGACGTGTTCCCGGCCGACATCGCTGCCGCACTTCGCGAGTTCACACCGGTCAACACCTCTCGGCCGTCACCGGAGACGTTCGCGCGAGCCTACGCTGCCGCTGCCGCGTCCGGTGCCAGCGCCGTCGTCTCGGTACATCTCAGCGCGGAGATGTCGGGAACCTTCGACTCCGCGACCACCGCCGCGCGCGGCGCGGACGTCGAGGTCCACTGCGTCGACACCAGACAGGTCGGCATGGGGACCGGGTTCGCCGCGTTGACCGCCGCGGCCCTCGCTGACGCGGGGGCCGGCGCCGAGGAGGTCGCCACCGCGGCACGTCGCCGCGGCGAGGGATCGGCAGCCTATTTCTACGTCGACACACTGGAGTACCTCCGCCGCGGCGGAAGAGTCGGCGCCGCGGCGGCTCTGGTCGGCTCCGCCCTCGCCGTCAAGCCGCTGCTGGGCCTTCGCGCGGGTACCATCACCAGTCTGGAGAAGGTGCGTACGTCGGCGAAGGCCCTGTCCCGGCTGGAGGACCTTGCTGTTGCAAAGGCCGAGCAGGCCGAGCACGGCGTGGACGTCGCGGTGCAGCACCTCGGCAACGAGGACCGTGCCACCAGCGTCGCCGCGCACCTCATCGAGCGGCTCGGCCTCGACGGCGTCCCGGTCAGCGAGGTCGGTGCCGTCATCGGCGCCCATGTCGGACCGGGGATGCTGGCGGTCACCATCTCACCCCGTCTCGAC
>JACCZT010000057.1 GCA_013695785.1 Nocardioidaceae bacterium
GCCGAGCGCCGCGAGCCCGGGGACGGCGAACTCGAGGACGAGCTTGCGCGACTCCTCGGCGTAGAAGCCGCCGAGCTCGATCATCAGCCCGTCCGGGGTCATCACCGCCGGCGTGTCGTTGAGCAGCCGCACCGCCTTCACGCTCGGCGCCAGCCGCACCAGCAGCGACGCCGCCTGCACGGTCTGGCTGAGCAGGCCGCCGAGCTCATCGGCGATCAGGGCGGCCGCGGTGGCAGCCTCCTCGGCGAAGTGCTCGTTGCCGCGACCGGCGCGCGCCACCGCCGCCAGAAGCCGCTCGTCGTACCCCAGACCCATGCCGATGGTCGAGGTGGTGACGCGCGTGGCGGCAGAGGTGCCGGCGATCGAGCCGAGCGCCTCGGGGTCGGTCAGGCCGTGGTTGGCGTGGCCGTCGCTGAGCAGCAGGACGGTGGCGCCGTTGTCGCCGGCGACCCGGCGTGCCTCCTGCACGCCGCGGAGGTAGCCGGCGCCGAGGTCGGTCGAGCCTCCGGGGTGCACCCGGTTGATCGCGTGCTTGACCGCGGCCTTGTCGGTGACGGGGGCGGCGGGTACGGGCACGGTGACGTGGTCATCGAAGGCCACCAGACCGAAGACGTCCGTCGGCGCGAGCCGGTCGACGACGTCGCACAGCGCCCGCTGTGCCTGCTCCAGTCGCGAGCCCGACATGGAGCCGCTGCGATCCAGCACGGCGACCAGCACGACCGGTCGGCGCGCGGCGTCGACCGGCGCCGGCGGAGCCGTCACCTCGACCAGCGACGCCACCTCCTCGTCGGTGTGGATGGCGACGACATCGATGTCCAACAATGTTCCGAGCCTCATGGCTGACCCCTTCCGACGGTGTATGCTGCAAGCATAATGCACGCTGCATAGGTTATGCAAGGAGCATAGGTATGGGCACCGACAACAACGCAGAGCCGCCGCCGTTCGCCGATCTCGTGCTGACCCGACGCCGCGAGCTCGGGCTGTCCCGCAAGGAGCTGGTCGAGGCGTCCGGGCTGTCGTACCCCTACGTCGCCCAGCTCGAGACCGGCCAACGGACGCCTTCGCGCAAGTCCGTGGCTCGCCTCGCCGACGCGCTTCGACTGTCTCCCGACGAGCTTGGCGCCGCCATCCCGTACGACGACGAGCGGACGAGCAGTCGTACAGTCCGCGGGGCGCGTGGAAGCAACTGGCAGACGAATCCCGCGTACGAGGCGCGCCTACCGGCGCTGGCCGCGTCGGCGCCACCGCGACGTTCGTCGCGCCGAGATCCCGTGGGCGATGTTGTCGCGCTCATCTCACAGCTTCCGGCTGAAGCGCGGCTGGATGCTCTGCACGAGGCACAGAAGCGTGTGGTCGCCGATCTGCTGGAGGAGCAGCGGTGAACCAGCGCACGGAGGGCGATGGTCCTTCGTAGCGCATCGCCACGAATGAGGACGAAGACCCTGCGCGAACCGAGTAGGAGCACGGCTTGGATCGAGGGTTTCCACTCCGGGTCGTTGTCCGTCGCGGCTGACTCAGCGAGACACGCGCGAATCTGCGACCACCGATAGATCGAGAAACGCGTCGTGGGCCTCATCCATCTCGGCTGATCCGACGATTGGCGAAGGGCGAGGCTGGCGGGGCTTTCCCGCTCCTGCACCACCTCCCAGTCCGCGATAGATCAGCAGTCCGAACACCGGGTCGGGTACCGCGTCGAGTGCAGCGGTGACCGCAGGAAGATCTTTGAACCTGTCGCGCGCGCTCTCGTCAGCGAACTGCAGCTCCAAGACCACGCCCCAGATCAGTTGGCGCCAAGTCCAGTCCTGGACGCCGTTGGTCACGGCGGCCTCGACCAAGGACTCGCTATGGGAACGTCGCCAACTCTGGGCGGAAAACGCGCCGTCCTGAATCTCCATGGTCAACCAGAAGTCCATTCTCCCGAGGGTACGCCGACGGCTGATCGTGACTTTCATCGTCTGGCCATAGATGGGATTGTCTATTAGTCATTGAGCCGCACCGGCTGCGCCGAGTGTGCACGAATGGCCGACCGGCGGCGCGGCTGGCGGGCTATTCGTGCACACTCGGGCCGTCAGTGGCCAGGGCCGACCGAGCGCTTATGAAACGGCGCAACCGCAGCCTTCCTGGGCTGCGCGGCCGTCGCCTCGTAGCCTGTCCGCGTGAGCAAGCGAAAGAAGCAGCCCGCCAAGGCAGGTGCCGGCCAGGCGCGACGTCGGACGCAGGCGACGCAGCGGGTGTCGCCTGCGCCGTCGGGGTCCGACAACATCCCGGACGATCTCGACCCGGCGCACAACGCCCTCCTGGTCGGAATTGCCGACCGGTTGGACTCCGGCCGACCGCTGGAGTTCCTGGAGTCGGTCAGCAAACTTGCCAGCGCTTTCGCCCCCGAAGCGCACGACCCGCTTCAGGGCGCTGTCGACGACGAGGAGCTGCCGACGTACGAGGAGCTCGTCGAGTCGTTCATGGACATCCGGCTCCGCGAGAGCAGCGCACTGCTCACGGTTGTCGCAGCCACGACCACCGACGAAGGGCAAGCCGCCCGGATCCGCGGCGAGCTGGCCGAACGCCACCACAAGCTCCCGGCCTGGTTGCGTACCCTCGCGTTCGAGCCGTACCGGACCGAGCAGCTGCTCGAGGCGTACGGCGACGGCGACGACATCATGATCGGGGTACGCCTGCCGTCGGGCTTTGAGTTCACCGTGATCGCGTACGTCGAGCACAACCTCGGCAGCCTCGTCAAGGACGCCTTCGTCGTCCCCGAGGCGATCGGCAAGGTCATCGAGCTGATGCGCTCGAAGCTGACCAACCAGGACCAACGGTTCGAGGCGCTCGACCCCGCCGACGCGCGTACCCGCACGGAGGACGCGATCCAGCTCGCCATGAACACCACCCCGCCGTTCGAGGGCAAGACCTGGCCCGGCTGCCGTCCGCTCGTCGAGTGGGTGCTGCGCGACCTCCCCGCCGGCGGGCGTGGCTACGAGCGGCCGGAGTGGAGCGAACAGGACGTTGAACAGCTCGTCACCGACTTCCTCGCGTCGCCGTTCGACGCCGCCGACGAGCGCGCGCTGCTCGAGCAGATCCTGTGGGTGTGCGCCACCAACGGGGCACGCGACCCGTTGCACTGGAGTCCGACCTCCGTGGAGCTCGTGATGACGCGCTGGCTACCGGCCAACGTCGACGCCGACGCGCCGGACCTCGCCAAGGCGCCGGCGCTGCTGCGCGGGTTCATCCGCTTCGCCCATGAACGTACGGGGCTGCGTCCCGGTCTGACCGACGAGACAGTGGCCGCCGTCGACCGGTGGGAGTCCGGCTACCTCGAGGCGATCGGTACGCCCGGCAGCTAGGGATCGCGGTGTCGTTGACGAGAAGCGGCGCTCGCGCGAAATAGGTTGCCGACCTACTTTTCCACAGATTGCTCGGGCGTCCTGGTTCGGTCGGCGGGCACCGACCAGGCTCACCCCATGACGAAGTCGAGATCCCGCCGCCGAACGTCCCGCGGACCCGACCGCCTCCGCGCTCGCCGCAACCGCGACCGTCGAGCTGCGCGCACGTCCGACCCGGCTGTGAGCACGCCTGCGCCCGGCGTCGCCGCTGGTACGCCTGCCGCCGCCACCGACAGGCGCTTCCCGTTGCGTCACTTCCTCGCCACCATCTCGTTCGAGGACCGGGTCAGGATGGGGCGGTGCATGAAGGCGCAGGCTGCTCGCGATGTGGGCACGGCCATCGGCAACTACGTCTGGGGGCCCTACCCGGAGGCCGCCTACGAGGCCTTTGATCTCATCGAGCTCTCCCAGCTCGGCGACGACGCGCCGCCGTGGGCGTACTCGCGGTGGATCGGCCGGCAATCGCAACGCTGGCTCGCCGCCGTCGCAGATCCGCGCGTGCGCGAATGTGCGGCCGAGGCCTTCGCCACCACCCACGAAGACTTCAGCGTGCTCGACCCGCCGTGGTTGCCGCCGTTCGACCCCGACTCGTTCGACGACGGCGAGGACGAGGACGAAGAGGACAGCCTGGAGTGGGCCCGGGAGGTCATGTCACGCGAGTTCGTGGCCAACTGGTTGGCGTTCCAGCTGTGCGTCTACGAGCTCGGCGGCATGCGGGACTTCCTTGAGCGCGAGGCGAGCGATGCGCTGATCGAGGCGAGCGACCACCCGTACGAGTGGGCGGACGCCAAGCTGGGCGTGTACATCTACGGCTGGCGCCAGGGCGACACGCTCAGCGTCTACGACTTGCAGAACAAGCAGGAGCGCACGGTGCTCCACCTCGGCGCCAGCTCCGACGTCCCCGAGTGCACGATCGTCCTCGGCCGCCTCGTGCCGATCACGCAGGAGCCGGGGTTGATGTTCGAGTCACGGCCGCTAGTGATCGACCCGGAAACGGCACGCGGCATCGTCGGGCTCGCCAAGGAGTACGACGCCGACTGGTTGTCCGAGCTGTGGAAGGCAGTCGTGGCCGGCCGCTTGTCGGACGGGTTCGCAAGCGTCGGGTTCACGCCACTGACCAGCGACCTGTTGCGTGGCCCGCCTCTGGATGTCGGCGCCGCGCTCAATCCCTCGGCGAGCTTGTTGGACAACCTGGTGGACTTTCCTGAGGACGCCGAGCGGGTGCGCGAGCTCCTCGCCGCCGGCCTGAGCGAACCCGTTGCGGACGGCGTACGGACCTGCGAGATCGTGCTCGAAGGGTCCGACGGGCGTCCGCAGACGATACCGAGCCTTGCACCGCTCGTTGCGCAGTATCTCCTCAACGACGAGGTGTATGAGGCGCTGCTCGTCCACTGCACCGATGCCGAGCACGAGCGGACCTGGCGGCTCATCGCCGACTGTGTCCTCGCGCATCTGCGGCCACGGTGTCATGTGTTGGCGAGCGCGTGTGCATCATGATGTCAAGATACGCGCATCATGATGTACGCTGAAGCAGTGCGAACGACGCTGAAGCTCGACGACGACGTGGCGGCTGCTGCGCAGCAGTTGCGCGAAGCCGAGCAGATAGGACTCAGCGAAGCGGTCAACCGACTCGCTCGACTGGGCCTCGTCCGCTCAAACGCCCGCGTGCGGCAGGAGCCGTTCGTTCAGCAGACATACGATCTCGGCCTGCTGGTTGACGTGACCAACATCGCTGAGGTTCTCGAACTCCTCGACGAGCAGCGATGATTGTCGACGCCAACATCTTGTTGTACGTCAGTGACGAGCAAGCGCCGGAGCATTCACGCGCACATGCATGGTTGACCACGGCGCTGAACGGCTCGACTCGGGTCGGACTACCGTGGCCTTCGCTTCTGGCCTTCCTGCGGATCAGCACTCAGCCGCGAGTGGTGCGCAGTCCGCTGAGCGGCCCCGTAGCCTGGGCACAGATAGAGAAGTGGCTCGAGCGCGACATCGTCTGGATACCGGCCCCCACCAACCGCCACGCGCAGATCATGGCCGGATTCATCCAGCGCTATCGGATCACGGCGAACCTGGTCCCGGATGCACACCTCGCGGCACTAGCGGTCGAGCACGGCGTACCGATCGCCTCTGCAGACACCGACTTCGCCCGGTTCGAAGAGGTGCGTTGGATCAACCCGCTGGCATCGTAACGGCACGCTCCCGAGGGAGACTCTCGATCGCTAACTAAGAGTCTCCCCGCGGGACACACCCAGCCTGCGCCTTGGTTCAGCGCAGGTGGCTGGCGCCGTTGAAGTCGACCACCGCACCAGAGACCCATTCGGCACCGGGTTCGGCGAGCGTCACGATCGCGCGGGCCACTTCCTCAGGTGATGCCACGCGGTTGAAGGGGCTCTGCGCGCGGATCGCGTCGCCTTCGGGGCGGTCCAGCAGCTGCGCCGCCATGTCGGTGGCGATGAATCCCGGCGCTAGTGTCACCACCGAGATCCCGTACGGCGCGAGGGCGACGGCCATCGACTGACCGAACGCGTGCAGACCCGCCTTGCTCGCCCCGTACGCCGGAACATTCGGCTCCCCGCGGTACGCACCCCGTGAGCCGACGTTGACGACGCGGCCCACGGGCA
>JACCZT010000059.1 GCA_013695785.1 Nocardioidaceae bacterium
TATTTCGAGGAGACGATCGCGCGCGACGCGCGGGTCGAGCCTCGGGACTGGGTGCCCGAGGGCTACCGCAAGACCTTGGTCCGCCAGATCGCCCAGCACGCCCACTCGGAGATCATCGGGATGCAGCCCGAGGGCAGCTGGCTGACGCGCGCACCGTCGTTGCGGCGCAAGGCGATCCTGATGGCCAAGGTGCAGGACGAGGCCGGTCACGGGCTCTACCTCTACGCAGCCGCCGAGACGCTGGGTGCCGATCGCGCGGACCTGACCGCCAGCCTGATCGACGGCCGCCAGAAGTACTCCTCGATCTTCAACTACCCCACCGTCAGCTTCGCCGACGTCGGTGTCATCGGCTGGCTCGTCGACGGCGCCGCGATCTGCAACCAGGTACCACTGTGCCGCAGCTCCTACGGGCCGTACGCCCGCGCGATGATCCGGGTCTGCAAGGAGGAGTCGTTCCACCAACGCCAGGGGTACGAGCTGCTGATGACGATGATGAACGGAACCGCTGAGCAGCAGTCGCTGGTGCAGGACGCCGTCGACCGGTGGTGGTGGCCGACGCTGATGATGTTCGGTCCGCCGGACGTCGACTCGCCCAACACGTCGCGGTCGATGGCATGGGGCATCAAGCGGCACACCAACGACGAGCTGCGTCAACGCTTCGTCGACATGTCCGTCCCGCAGGCAGACGCGCTCGGCGTGACGTTCCCCGACTCCGAGCTGAGGTGGAACGAAGCGCGCGGCTCCTACGACTTCGGCGCACCGGACTGGGACGAGCTGGCGCGGGTGATCAGTGGCGACGGACCGTGCAATGCCGAACGGATCGCGCACCGGCGCGCCGCGCATGATGACGGCGCCTGGGTACGCGAGGCCGCCACCGCTTTCGCCGCACGGGAAGCGCGATGAGTGCCGAGGCCGGCTGGCCGCTCTACGAGGTGTTCGTACGCGGCAAGCGGGGACTCAACCACGTGCACGTCGGGTCGCTGCACGCCGCCGACGACTCCATGGCGCTGCGACACGCGCGCGACGTCTACACCCGCCGCAACGAGGGCTGCAGCCTGTGGGTCGTCCGCTCGGACGCGATCGCCGCGTCGAGCCCAGACGAGAAGGACCCGTGGTTCGAGCCGAGCCACGACAAGGTCTACCGCCACCCCACCTTCTACGACATCCCCGACGACGTCCCCCACATGTGACACCGAGCCGGCGAAGGAGCACCTGATGATCGACCACGACAACGCCTACGGCGGGCTCGTCGAGGCGCGCGACGACGCCCGGTGGGCGTTCGGGACCGGGTTCGACGACCCCCTCGCCGGTGTGGACACGACGCTGCCGCCTGGTGTCGACGGCGGCGCGCTCGCGGTGTACTGCCTGATGCTCGCCGACGACGCGCTGGTGGCGTCGCAGCGGCTGGCTCAGTGGAGCACCCATGCACCCGAGCTCGAAGAGGAGGTCGCTCTCGCCAACATCGGCCTCGACCTGCTCGGACAGGCGCGCCTCCTGCTCGCCCGGGCCGCGGCGGCCGACGCATCGGTCGTACCCGCCCTGCCGGCCGGATCGCCGGTGCCGCCAGAGGACGCGCTGGCGTTCTTCCGCGGCGCTTCTGAGTTCCGCAACGTCGTGCTGTGCGAGATCGCGAACGGCGACTTCGCCGATGCCGTCGCCCGGCTGCTGATCTTCTCGACCTGGCGCCTCGCCCTGCTGCAGCGGTTGCGGTCCTCCGCCGACCCGGTGCTGGCCGCGGTCGCAGCCAAGGGTGCCAACGAGGTCACGTACCACCGCGACTACGCGGCCCGTTGGGTGGTCACCCTCGCCGGGGGCACCGACCTCTCCCGTCGCCGGATCGCCGCCGCCATCCCCCGCGTGTGGCCGTACGTCGCGGAGCTCTTCACCGGCCACCCGACCGAGCGGTCGTTGGTGGCGACCGGTGTCGGTGTCGACACCGCTGAGCTCCGTCCGGATTTCGACAAGGTCATCGGGACCGTCCTGCACGCCGCCGGACTCCCGGTACCCGATATCGCCGATGCCGTTGGTATGACGGGTCGCGATGGCGCGCACTCGGCGGCACTGGACGCGATGCTCGCCGAGATGCAGGACGTCGCCCGTACCCACCCGATGGGGCGGTGGTGACGATGGCGGTCACGATCACGCCCGTCGACCTCGAACGCGCCCGCAAGGTCGCCGCCACGGTCCGCGACCCCGAGATGCCGAT
>JACCZT010000062.1 GCA_013695785.1 Nocardioidaceae bacterium
TGAAGCGTCAGCGTCGCGCCGCCAAGGTGCGCCTGGCCGAGCTGATCGCCATGCGGCGGATCGAGCGGAAGCAGACCGACACGCACGGCCCGCGCGACGAGCGGGTTCCGCGCCCCTAGCGCGCTCATCCCGTGCACACATAGGCTGCCCGACTCGTTAGGCTGGTGCGGCACCGCTCGTGCACAACCGAGACAGAACGCGAGGTCTGCCCGTGCCTACTGGCAAGGTCAAGTGGTACGACGCCGACAAGGGCTTCGGATTCCTGAGCAAGGACGAGGGCGGCGACGTCTACGTCCGCGCAGAGGCGCTGCCCGCTGGCACCACGTCGTTGAAGTCTGGGGCACGCGTCGAGTTCGGCGTCGCCCAAGGTCAGCGCGGTGACCAGGCCTTGCAGGTACGCGTGCTCGACGCGCCGACCTCGGTGTCGCGGTCACAGGCCAAGGCCCGGCGCAAGCAGCCCGAGGACATGGTCGTCATCGTGGAGGACCTCATCACCCTCCTCGACGGGATCGAGGAGGCGTACCGGCACGGTCGTCACCCCGACGCCAAGGCCGCCCAGCCGACGGCGGCGCTGCTGCGGGCGCTCGCCGACGAGCTGTCGCTGTAGTTGGCAGGCGTCCTCGAGGGCTTCGCCGTCATCGCTGTCCTGGTCGCGGTCGGGGCTCTCGCGGCACAGGTCGGAGTCATCGACGCGGCTGGCGGCCGAGCACTGGCGCGCGTCGTGTTCTTCATCGCGACGCCGGCACTGCTCTTGGACCTGCTGTCGCGGTCGGACCCGGTCTCCGTCTTCTCCTCCAGCCTGATCGGCGCGGTCACCAGTGTCGTCGTGGTCTCGACCGCGTACGCCCTCGTGGCGCGGTTCGTGCTGCACCGCGAGAGCGGTCACCTCGTGATCGGCATGCTGTGCTCGTCGTACGTCAACGCCGCCAACCTCGGGATCCCGATCGCGGTCTACGTCCTCGACGACGCCACCTACATCGCGCCGGTGCTGCTGATGCAGCTGGTCCTGCTCAGCCCACTGGCGTTCGGAGCACTTGGTGCCATCACCTCTGGACATCGGCCGGCTCCGCACGTCTTGCTGCTCTACGGGGTACGCAACCCGCTCACGCTCGCGGCGGTCGCCGGTCTCGCCCTGGCGATCGCAGGATGGCCTATCCCCAGCGCGGTGGCCGATCCGCTGGCCCTGCTCGGCGGCATGTCTGTGCCCGGGATGCTGATCGCGTACGGCGTGTCCTTGCGGCTCGGACCGCGCATCGGTGCGTCGGGTTCGGCCGGTGAGGTCGCTTTGGTGACGGTGCTCAAGCTGGTGGTGCAGCCCGCGCTCGCGTACCTCCTCGGGCGCCTGGTGCTCGGGCTGGAGGGCAACGACCTGCTCGCGCTGACCGTGCTGGCAGCCCTGCCCACGGCGCAGAACATCTTCGTCTACGCCACGCGGTACGACCGCGCGACGTTGCTCGCCCGGGACGCCATCGCGGCCTCGACCCTGCTGGCCGTGCCGGCGATGCTGACCATTACCGCGCTGATCGGCTGAGCTCCGCGACTCTGCTCAGGCCCGGGCCTCGCGATGCCCGGCGGTGCTGCGCACGACGAACACGAGCCAGACGACAAGAACCACCGCGGTCACGGTCAGGCCGATCCGCGGCGTCTGGAGGCCGAGGCCGAGCCCGACGAAACCGCCGATCACCCAGGACAGCTGCAGCAGGGTCTCCGAACGCGCGAACACGCTCGTCAGGACCGCTTCGGGGATATCGCGCTGAATCAGCGCATCGAGGCTCAGCTTGCCCAGCGACTGGCAGATCCCGACCGTCAGGCCGAGCAGGACGGCCGTGTACAGGGAGTAGACGACCGCAGCAGCGGTGATCACCACGACGTCCAGCACGAGCACGATGATCACCACGATCTCCGGCCTGCGCGTCTTGAGGACCGACCCGACGAGGGTGCCGATGGTGTTGCCGGCACCGGCCGCGCCGATGACGAGCGCGAGCAACAAGGTGACCTTGTCCTCAAAGCCGGGGAACGGCCGTTCCTTGAGCACGAACGCCATGAACATCGTCAGGAACCCGGACAAGAACCGCAGGCCGGCGTTGCAACGCAATGCGCCGACGACCGCGAAGGTGATGCCCTGGCCGATGCCTCGCGCGGTCGACCCGCCGACGGAGGCGAGATCGACCTGCTCCTCGCCTTCTGCGGAGTCGACGCTGGCCGGAAGCAAGATGGCCAAGATGGTGGCCACGACGAAAACCACGAACGCGTACCGCAGTGTCCACTCCGCGCCGAACTGCGCCGCCCCGATGGCCAGAGGTGCCGAGATCACCGCGCCGGCCGTCCCGGTCAGGGAGATCCGGGAGTTGGCCTTGACGAGGGTCAGGTCCTGGGGAAGCACCCGGGGTACGGCCGACGCGCGGGTGACTCCGTACGCCTTGGAGCACACCAGGCAGCCGAGGGCGGCGGGGAAGAGTGCGACGGACTCTGTCTGCACCGCGCCGGCGAGCACCCAGCAGCAGAAGGCGCGGATTGCCATCGTCGAACCGATCGCCCAGCGCCGACCTCTGCGGAAGCGGTCCAGGAACGGCCCGATCAGCGGAGCCACGATGGCGAACGGCAGCATCGTCAGCAGCAGGAAGAGTGCAACCTGTCCACGGGCCTCGCCGGTGGGCACGGTGAAGAACAATGTTCCGGCGAGGGAGATCGCCACTGCGGCGTCGCCAGCGGTGTTGAAGGCGTGCATCTCCAACAGGCGCGACATGCCGCTCTCTCCGGCCCCTTGGGCATGGGTCATGCGACGTGCGGTCTGCACGGTCTTGGTCGATGCTCGCCCCATCGCCCGCGCGGCGCGCCCACCCGCACCGGCAGCACGGCCAGCGACGCCGGGAGGGGCCGAGCCCGCGGACTCACCCGGCTTGCCCTCGGCGTCGCGGCGTACGGCGTCCGGGTCGGTCACACGTCCATCCTGCCTCACCCGCCTGGCACCGGGTTGCGGACGTGCGAGACAATCGCACCATGGCCGATGTCTCGACGACGCACCCGCGCGTCCTGCGCGCCGACGCTGTCTGTGCCGAAGCGGTGGACCTCGCCCGCGCGGCACTCGTGGACGCCGTCGGCACCGACAAGGTGGGTGAGCACGAGGGAGTGCGCAGCGAGGGCGAGCGGTTGGTGACGCACATCTTCGGCAGCACCCAGCCGGGCTATCGCGGGTGGCGGTGGTCGGTGACCGTGGCCCGGGCGTCGCGACAGCGTGCGGTGACCCTCAACGAGATCGTGCTGCTGCCCGGTGACGAGGCCATCGTCGCCCCGCCGTGGACGCCGTACCAGGACCGCATCGCACCGGGGGACCTCAGCCCGGGCGACCTGCTGCCGCCGCAGTCCGACGACGTACGTCTGGTGCCGGGGTACGACGCCGGCGACCCCGCGAGCGAGCCGCTCGTCGACCTGTCGTCGGTACGCCCGGTCGCCGACGAGGTCGGTCTCGGTCGTACGTGGGTGCTCTCGCTGGACGGGCGGGACATGGCGGCCGAGCGCTGGAACGACGGCGAGCAGGGACCTGACTCGCCGTTGGCCAAGCAGGCTCCTGGCCGTTGCCACGACTGCGGCTTCATGGTTCGACTGTCCGGACCGCTGTCGGGCATCTTCGGGGTCTGCGCCAATGGCCAGGCCAACGACGACGGGAGGGTGGTCGCCCACGACCATGGCTGCGGCGCGCACTCCGACGCCAAGCTGGGCCGATCGGCCGGTCCGGTGGCGACGCCGCCGCCGGTGTTCGACACGGTCGGCGTCGACGACGTCGAGTCGTTCTGACGCGTCGCTTCCGACGACCCCCTAGTCCGACGCGCGCGCAGCCGCTACAGGCCGACCGGGCCGTACGGCGAGGTGTCTGTGCGCTGGCGGTCAGGGTGCCGGCTGAGCGCGTTGCGCCGGCGCCGGCAGTACTCCACGCCGATCAGGCCGAGGCCGAATCCCGCCACACACGTCCACACCCACCACATCTGCCCGGCATCGTTCAGCGTGCCGAGGAACGGCAGCAGCGCCACGACGGCCACGAGCCACAAGGTGGACCCGACGATCATCGTGCGTACTCCGTCGACGTCGAGGGGTTCGACCTGCGCGACCTTGTAGGTGGTCTTGCCGACCTCGAGCTCGGTGACCTCGGGCCGCCCGAACTCGTGCCTCCGCGCGGCTCGTCGGATCCGCTCGAGCTCCCGGGCGCTTGGCTCACGCTCCGCGGCGCGATGCCCGGGACGGGTGTGGGTCTCGCCCGACTCGTTGTCCTCATGCTTGGCCCGCGTCACATCCTCAGGCTACCCGTTGCCGTCCTCGGTCGATCTGCCATGCTGCGGCTACGACGCAACGGCATGTCGGTCGCGCGCACCGTCCCCCACCTTGGAACCCACCACGAGGAACGCCCATGACAGACACTCTCGAGCGGTACTTCAAGATCGAGGCGCGAGGATCATCGCTCGGGCGGGAGGTACGCGGCGGTTTCGTCACCTTCTTCACGATGGCGTACATCATCGTTCTCAACCCGATCATCATCGCCGGGGTACCCGACGCCGACGGCAACTTCCTGGGCGGAGGCACGCAGGGCGAGGCGTTCGCGCTCGTCGCTGTCGGCACGGCGCTGGTGGCCGGCGTGCTGACGATCCTGATGGGGGCCGTCGCCAACTTCCCGCTCGCGCTGGCCACCGGGCTCGGGCTCAACGCCTTCGTGGCGTACTCCATCGCCTCGCAGATGACGTGGGCCGACGCGATGGGCCTGGTGGTGATCGAGGGCATCATCATCTTGGTCCTCGTGCTCACCGGCTTCCGCAAGGCCATCTTCGACGCAGTGCCACGCGAGCTCAAGACCGCCATCTCGGTCGGTATCGGTCTCTTCATCACCCTCATCGGCCTGGTCGACGCCGGCTTCGTCCGTTCCACCGGCCTCCCGGCTCCCCCCATCGGGCTCGGCATCAACAACGTGCTGGCCGGTTGGCCGGTCCTGGTCTTCTGCATCGGGCTGCTCGTGATGATCGCCCTGTACGCGCGTGGCGTTCCCGGCGCGATCTTGATCGGCATCGCGTTCACCACGGTTCTCGCGGTCATCGTCGAGGCGATCGCGGACATCGGGCCGACGACCGACGCGACAGGCAAGGTGGTCAACCCCAAGGGCTGGAACCTCAACGTCCCCGCCATGCCCGACGACTTCTTCCAGCTGCCGGACCTGTCGCTGCTCGGCGACTTCTCGCTGATCGGCTCGTTCGAACGGGCGGGCTTCGTCACCGCGACGCTGTTCATCTTCACCCTGCTGCTTGCCGACTTCTTCGACACCATGGGCACGATGACCGCGATCGGTGCCGAAGCCGGTCTCAACGACGCCGACGGCACGCCCGAGAACGCGCAACGCATCCTCCTCGTCGACTCGGTCGCCGCGATCGCCGGCGGCGCCGCGAGCGTCTCCAGCAACACGTCGTACATCGAGTCCGCGTCCGGCGTCGGGGACGGCGCCCGTACCGGCGTGTCGAGCATCGTCACCGGGCTGCTGTTCCTGCTCGCGATGTTCTTCACGCCACTGGTGCAGCAGATCCCCAACGAGGCGGCGGTCCCTGCCCTCGTACTGGTCGGCTTCTTGATGATGGCTCAGGTCAAGAACATCCCCTGGGACGACGTGGAGATCGCGATACCGGCCTTCTTGACCATCGCGCTGATGCCGTTCACGTACTCCATCAGCGTCGGTATCGGCGCCGGATTCATCACCTACGTCGTCCTGAAGCTGGTCCGTGGCAAGGCCGCCGCGGTCCATCCCCTGCTGTGGGTCGTCGCCGCGTTGTTCGTCGTCTACTTCGCCATCAGCCCCATCTCCTCCTGGGTCGGCTGACCCAGGTTACAGGTGGGACAGATCCGCTTTGGTTAGCGTAGGTAACAAGTTATGCTAAGGATATGCCTACCGATGCCGAGAAGATCGCCACCTCGGTCGTCCGGCTCAACCGCCGACTGCGCCAGGAGCGCAAGACCGACCTGACCCCCACCCAGCTCGCTGTCCTCGGAACGTTGCGAGTGCACGGACCGCAGACCCCCGGCGCCATCGCTGCGCGCGAAGGCGTGCAGCCGCCGTCGATGACTCGCACCATCAACTGCCTCGTCGACAACGGGTACGCGCTGCGCGAGCCGCACCCGACCGACCGGCGGCAGGTCGTGGTGACGATCTCCGACAAGGGACTCGACATGCTCGCCGCCGAACGCGCCCGACGTGACTCCTGGCTCGCCGCACGACTTGCCGAGCTCGAACCGGCCGAGCGCGATCTCGTACGCCGCTGCGCCGCGGTCCTGGAGAAGATGGCGGCCTCGTGAGCCCGATGTTCCGGGCACTTGCCATCCGCAACTACCGGGTGTACGCCGCGGGCGCCCTCGTCTCCAACGTCGGTACATGGATGCAGCGCGTCGCTCAGGACTGGCTGATCCTCGAGCTCACGCAGAGCGGCACAGCTCTCGGCATCACCACCGGGCTCCAGATGCTGCCGGCACTGCTGTTCTCCCCGATCGCCGGAGTCGTCGCCGACCGGTTTCCCAAGCGCACCGTGCTGCGCGTGACCCAGCTCGCGATGGCGCTGCCGGCGGCCTTTCTCGGCGTTCTTGCCATCACCGGTGTCGTCGAGGCCTGGCACGTTTACGCTCTCGCCTTCGTCTTCGGTGTCGGCACCGCGTTCGACGCACCCGCGCGGCAGTCGTTCGTCGTGGAGATGGTCGGCCAGGACGACCTGGCCAACGCCGTCGGTCTCAACTCCGCATCCTTCAACTCCGGCCGCATGATCGGCCCGGCCGTCGCCGGCCTGATGATCGCCGCCCTCGGGTCCGGCGTAGCCGCGACCGGCTGGGTGATCGTCATCAACGCCGCCAGCTACCTCGCCGTGTTCGCCTCGCTCAACCTCCTCGACAGCCGCAGGCTACGACCCGCGCCGGTGGCCGACCGTGGCCCGGGAGCCGTGCGCGACGGCATCCGGTACGTACGCTCGCGTCCGGACCTGATGCTGATCCTCGCGACGGTCTTCTTCGTCGGGACCTTCGGCATGAACTTCCAGCTGACCAGCGCCCTGATGGCCACTCAGGTGTTCGACAAGGGCGCCAGCGCGTACGGCCTGCTCGGCTCGATCATGGCGGTCGGATCTCTCGGCGGCGCGCTGCTCGCCGCCCGTCGGACCCGTCCGCGCCAGCGGCTCGTGGTGGGCGCGGGCCTGCTGTTCGGCGTCGTCGAGATCGCTGCCGGGCTGATGCCCAACTACGTGACATTCGCGCTGGTGCTGCCGTTGCTCGGCCTCACGGCGCTGACGATGGTGACGTCCGCGAACGCCACCATCCAGCTCAACACCGACCCACAGATGCGGGGCAGAGTCTCGGCGCTGTACCTGATGATCTTCCTCGGAGGCACACCGCTCGGGGCGCCGTTCATCGGGTGGATCGGACAGATGTACGGCGCCCGGTGGACCTTGATCCTCGGTGGCGCCATCTCCTTCATCGGCATCCTCGCCGCCACGGCGCTGTTCACCCGCACCCAGCGGATCGTCGTACGGCCCCACTTCGGCCGCCACCCGTCGTGGTCCGTGCGCGACCGGGCGCCCGACACGCATGGCATCCTGGACCGGTGACTTCGAACGAGACGATCTACCTGCCCTGGGACCGCTACGTCGAGACGATCAGCGCTGACACGGACCGGCTCCTGGAAGTCGCGGCGCCGGTGCTCGGCGCGGAGGTGCCGAGCTGCCCCGGCTGGGACGTCGATGACCTGCTGGACCACGTCGGACACGTCTACCTGCACAAGGTGGCCGCGATGCGCTCCGGGGAGTCCCCGGACCCATGGCCACCACCGGATCTTGACACCACGGACCCGGTCAGGTTCGTGCGCGAGGCTGGCGAGGCACTGCTGCGCGAGCTGGGCCAGCAGGACCCCTACGCCGAAGGTTGGACCTGGTACGACGCCGACCAGACCAACGGCTTCTGGTTCCGACGGATGGCGCAGGAGATCGCCATCCACCGGGTCGATGGTGAGCTCGCCCACGGTGCGGCGACCGGCGAGCCGAGCGTCACCCCGATCCCCGAGGACATCGCGCTGGACGGCATCGATGAATATCTCCACCTGTTCGTCGGCGGCTCCTGGGAGGGCGAGGACGTCGGACACCCCGTGGACTCGACAGTTCGGGTCGCCAGCACAGGTCGCGCGTGGACTCTGCAGGTCTCTGGTGAACGGATCGACGTGACGAGGACCGCCGAGGACGAGGTGCCGACCGAGATCACCGGATCGGCCCATGACGTCTACGTGTGGCTGTGGGGGCGCGGACCGCTCGACGCGCTGAGCGTGTTCGGCGACGAGGATCTTGCGGTCGAGCTGCGCGCCAGGTTCGCCGAGGCCTGAGCCAGATGAACCCGAGGTATCGCCGGCTGTTGATCCCCGGGCTCCTCCTGCTGCTGGTCGCGGTCGTCGTCGTCAGCGCGCTGCTACCCGCTGCGCGTGCCGTCCCTCACCCGAGCACACCCGCAGTGAACGCCGCCGTCAAGTCTCACGTCGTCGCCGGCCCGGCCGACGAGGACGACAAAGTCAGCGTGATCCGCGACAAGCGCATACCAGAGTCGAGTGCGCTGGTGGTCAGCACCCGAGACCCCGAGCTGGGGTACACCGTCAACGACTCCGGCAACGACCCGATCGTCTTCACCCTCGAGCTGTCCAGCGGCGACGTCGTCGGAACGACGAGACTGACCGGCCACACGATCAAGGACACCGAAGCGCTCGCGATCGACTCAGCAGACGAGCTGCTGGTCGCTGACATCGGCGACAACGACAGCGAACGCAACGACATCGCGATCTACGCGCTCGCACAGCCCGGTCGCGGCGACGGCCAAGTCCGGCCGACGCGCTATCCGCTGCGCTACTCCGGCGGTCCGACCGATGCCGAGGCGCTGCTCGCCGATCCGACCGGAACCGACGTGTTCGTGGTCAGCAAGGGACTCTTCGGCGGCGAGCTCTACCGGCTGCCAGCGGACCTCGTCGCCGACGAGGTCAACATCGTCCGCCCGGTCCCGGGCGTCACTATGCCGTTGCTGGCGACTGACGGCGGGTACTACCCGGACGGGTCTCGCGTGCTCGTCCGCAACTACATCCGCGCGTACGCGTACGATCCGGCGACCTGGGAGCGCACCTGGGCACGGCCGATCCCGCCGCAGGAGCAAGGTGAGTCACTCGCGGTCGAGCCCGACGGCCAGTCGTTCCTGGTCGGTACGGAGGGGTTGCCGTCGCCGCTGCTGCGACTCGGGCTCGGCCGGGAGTCGCGCGAGCAACCGACGCGGTTGTTCGACGCCGGTGGGATCATCGACGCCTCCGCCGACTGAGGGCCGGGAACGTGCTCCGGCGAGGTGGCGACGTAAGAATCGACTTGGTGGTCGCCATAGCAACCATCAAGTCGATTTCTACGTCTGCCAGGCGCCGACCGCGCAGCCTCAGAGGCGCTCGACGACGTAGTCGACGCACGCCACCAGCGCGCTGACGTCGTCGGGCTCGACGGCCGGGTACATCCCGATCCGCAGCTGGTTGCGGTTCAACCCCCGGTAGCCGTCGACGTCGACGATCCCGTTGCTGCGCAGCGCCGCGGAGACCGCGGCCGCCTCGACGCCCTCGAGGTCGACAGTGCCCACGACGTACGACCGGTCGGCGGGCTCGGGCACGAATGGTGCCGCGTAGCTGCTCTCCTCCGCCCAGCTGTACAGCCGCGAGGACGAGTCCTGGGTGCGCCGAACCGCCCAGTCCAGCCCGCCCTGGTCGAGCATCCAGCCGATCTGGTGCTCCATCAGGAACAACGAGGCGATACCAGGGGTGTTGTAGGTCCGGTTCTTGCGGGAGTTGTCCAGTGCCGTAGCGAGTGCGATGGACGCCGGGATGTAGCGGCCGGAGGCGGAGATCTCGGCGACACGGTCGATCGCCGCCGGCGAGAGGACGGCGAACCACAGCCCACCGTCGGAGGCGAAGGTCTTCTGCGGGGCGAGGAAGTACACGTCGCACTCGCTCAGGTCGACCGGCAGACCCCCCGCACCGGAGGTGGCGTCGATGACGACGAGCGCGTCCTCGTGGGCGCCGCGCACGCGCGACACCGGTGCCATCACCCCGGTCGAGGTCTCGTTGTGCGCCCACGCGTAGACGTCCACGTCGGCGGCGGCGAGCGGCGTCGGCCGGGTACCGGGCACGCTCGTGATCACCTGCGGTTCGGACAGGAAGGGTGCCGCCTGGACCGCCGTGGCGAACTTCGTGCCGAACTCCCCGAACGCCAGATGCTGGCTACGCCGGCGTACCAGTCCGAACGCCGCCGCGTCGAAGAAGGCTGTTGACCCGCCGTTGCCGAGCACCACCTCGTACCCATCGGGCAGCCCCAGCAACGCCCCCAGCCCCTCGCGCAGCCGGCCCACCAGGTCCTTGACCGGCGCCTGCCGGTGCGAGGTGCCCAGCAGCGACGTGCCGGTGGCGGCCAAGGCGTCGACTGCCTGGGTACGCACCTTGCTGGGCCCGCAGCCGAAACGGCCGTCACCGGGAAGCAGGGCGGCCGGGATCTGGACAGATGCGTGCACCGGTCAAGTCTGCAGGATGGCCAACGGGGACACGCCGCCACGTGGCGCATCGCCCCGGCGATAACATCTGCGTCATGCAGGAACGTACGCCGCCGGTGCCGACGCCGCCGGACCAGCTGTCCCTGCTGGCAGGTGGGCGGGAGCACACCCTCGGCGACTGGGAGCATGCGGCGGCGGGAGTGCTGCGCAAGGTCGGCAGACTGAGCGACTCCGACCCTGACGAAGGTGTCTGGTCCGAGCTCACCCGCACGACGCTCGACGGCTTCGGCGTCCTACCGCTCGGCACCGCCGACACCGCAGGTGCGATGCCAGAGGCGGGACTGCCCGGCCAGGCCCCCTTCACCCGCGGCAGTGCAGCGATCCGGGTCGACACCGGCTGGGACGTCCG
>JACCZT010000068.1 GCA_013695785.1 Nocardioidaceae bacterium
CACGATTTGGTGAGTTGGCGAGCGTTTCTGGACCGCAGACGCCACCTAACTCACCAAGTCATGGCGGCGGCGTCCACCGAGCCGGCTCGTGGTGGACTTCCGAGCCCGACGGCGTGTGGCACCTCTCGGTGTCCTTGCGATGCGAAGCCGACGTCACGACGCTCCCTTCACCCACCGCCTCGCCGAGCCGTGCGACGCGAACAGCATCGGACCGGGTTGGCACTACTACTACTACCTCGACCGTCTCGGTGCCGTGACTACTACCCGTTCCTGCGGACCGCGTACCTCCTACCCGACTGAAAGGGGGCGAGGCGGCGTCAGCACGGCGGGCCGCGGACGGGGATTGTCGGCCCTCGCTCGTAGCATGCTGACCATGGACATGAACTCGAACCCCAACCCTGACCCGGCCCCCGGGACGGTGATCCGTGTGGGATCGTCTCCGATCACGCTGATCAACGTGTTCACCGTCGAGCCCGATCAACAGCAACGCCTCGTCGACCTACTCGACAGTGCCACCGCGCAGGTGATGCGACACCGGTCAGGCTTCGTCTCGGCAAACCTGCACGCCAGCCTGGACGGCACGCGGGTCGTCAACTACGCGCAGTGGCAGGACCAGGCGTCGTTCGAGGCGATGCTGGCCGATCCGGCTGCGCGCGAGCACATGGATGCGCTGCGCGGTCTTGCCCCGGTTGAGCCGCGGCTCTACGACGTCGCCTCGACCCATCACAGCTGAGCGGCAAGGGTGCCAGCCGTAAAGGCAAAAAGCGGCTGGCGTCCGGCGGGCAGGCCATGGGACCGTCCAGAGATGACACCCCCGTTGTTGCTGCATCACCGGGTCCAAGGATCCGGTCCAGCGGTCCTCCTCCTGCATGCTGGTGTGTGCGACCTGCGTATGTGGCAGCCGCAGTGGGAGGCGTTGACGGCCGCACACCGAGTGATCGGTTGCGACCTGCGCGGATACGGCCAGACTCCGCTGCCTCACCAGGACTACTCCGACGCGCAGGACGTGCTTCACCTACTCGACCACCTCGCCGTCGACGAGTTCGCCATGGTCGGCGCCTCGTACGGGGGACACGTGGCACTACAGGTCGCCACGGCCGCGCCGGGACGGGTGAACAGGCTCGTGCTGCTGTGCGCCGCCGCTGACCTCGTACAACCGACGGCTGACCTCGAGGACTTCGTCGCCCAGGAGGACGCGCTGCTGGATGCCGAGGATGTCACCGGGGCGACCGAGCTCAACGTTCGTACGTGGCTGGGCGCTGACGCCGATGAGGCGACCGTGGCCCTGGTGCGAGAGATGCAACGCAACGCCTTCGCCGTGCAGCTCGCGGCGGGCGATGTGGAGTCCGAGGATGGCGAGGTGGATCTGACCCGGATCACGATGCCGACGACCGTAGTGTCGGGGTTGCAGGACCTCGACTACTTCGTCAGTACCGCCCAGGAGCTGGCGGCGAGCATCCCTGCGGCGCGGCTGGTCGAGCTCGACTGGGCAGCACATCTGCCGAGCCTCGAGCGTCCCGAGATGATGGCCCGCTTGCTGCTCGACGCGCTCGCCGAGCGACCCGGCCCAGCTCAGACGGACCTCAGCTGACGCAGCGCGATCACGAGGCGCTCCGGCTCGAGGGCGTGGGCGACCACACCGTCACGGCCCGTCATCGTGCGCGCGGACAACAACGCGTTGCAGATGGCCTCCTCGGTCGCGTCCGCGACGGCCGTGAACAACGGGCTCAACCCTTGGTGCGGCATGGCCAGCACGGTGAAGGGCGCGGACGCGACGTCGAGGTACTCGGCCGGGATGTCGGCGTTGGCGGTGGAGAACGCGAGGGCGATGTCACCGCTGGAGTCCGCGCATCCCCCACCGACGCGTGCCAGGCCGACGAAGGTTCGCTGAGCTAGGCGGCGGCACTGGTCCGGCAACAGCGGAGCGTCGGTGGCGACGACAATGATGATCGACCCCGACCCCGGTGGCGTTTGGCGGTCGGTCCCCGTGGCGGGGGCGGGTACGACATCAGTCGTAAGGACCCGCCCGACCGGCCAGCCGTCGACGCGCAGGTCCTCGCGGCGACCGTAGTTGGCTTGTACCAGGACGCCCACCGTCCACCCGCCCGCGTCCTCACCGAGGACTCGCGACGACGTGCCCGTCCCGCCCTTGAACTCGTGACAGGTCATGCCCGTCCCACCGCCGACATTGCCCTCGGCAACGGGGCCGCCCGTCGCACCCTGCAGTGCGCGGTGCACGTGCTCGGCACGGACGTGCAGTCCGTTGATGTCGTTCAGACCCCCGTCGTACGTCTCCCCCACCACCGGCATCGACCAGTAGTCTCCGCGCCGGGCGTGGTCGGCGTCGTACCCGACGAGCGCGTCACGGACGGTCCCGACACTGTGCGTGTTGGTGATCGCGATCGGCGTGGTGAGCAGGCCCGACTCCCGTACCCACTCCAGGCCGGTGAACTCACCGTTGCCGTTGAGAGTCGACGCCCCGGCGAACGCCGGCATGTCACGGACACGTCCTTCGCGTGGCTGGATGACCGTCACACCGGTCCGGATGACCGCCGCCGTCCGATCAGCCGCCGCGTCCCCCTCGATCAGCGTGGTTTGCCCCACGCGCACGCCGTCGACATCGGTGATGGCGTTGAAGGCTCCGGGGACGCCTGTTCCGATCGCCAGCCCGAGGTCACGCAGGCGCATCGCGATCGCCTTCGTCGCCGAGCAACGCTCCGCGCGCCATCGACCGGAGCAGTGCACGCATCGCCGGGTCGCCGATGCGGGCGCTGTGCGGGGTTGAGTTGAGTAGTCCGAACGTCGCCTGCACCGCCGCTCGTGCGGTGCGCTGGTCCAGGTCGGGACGCAGCATCCGTACGGTCTCCACCCAGGAGTCGATGTACGCCAGCTGCAACGCGCGTACCGTTGCGCGGCTGTCCACATCGAGGTGGACCCACTCCCGCTCCTGGACCACGATCAGCGCCGGGTGGGTGAGCGCGAAGTCGATGTGGCCCGCGATGAGGGACTCCAGGGCCGCGTGGCCGTCCGCAGCCGCCGCGGTGCGGGTACGACCCTCGGCGACGAGGCTCTCGCTGATCGCGATCAGCATCTGCGACAAGATCGCGTCCTTGCCCTGGAAGTGGCGGTACAGTGCCGGCCCCGAGACGCCGCATGCCGCACCGATGTCGTGGACGGACACCCCGTGGAAGCCGCGTTCGGCGAACAGCTCGGCAGCGATGTCGAGGATCTGCTGCTTGCGCGGGGTCACACCGACTCTCGGCTCACTGCCGAGTGAAGGCGAGCTTGGCGCCCAGCGCGACGAAGGAGCCGGCAAAGACGCGACGCATCCAGGTCAGCACCCGTGGGCGACTGATGACCTGCTCCCTGACCGCCGCGGCAAACACGCCGTACACGGCGAAGACGGCGAAGGTGATCAGCATGAAGACAGCGCTCAGCTCCAGCATGCGCAGGACACCGTGCGGCTCGTTTGGGCTGACGAACTGGGGCAGGAAGGCGAAGAAGAAGATGGTGAGCTTGGGGTTGAGGATGTTGATCAAGATGCCCGAGGTGATCGTCTTCCGGGCCGAGCTGGGGGCGTCGTCCTCGACGGTGAGCGCGCCCTTGTCCTTGAGCGTGTTCCACGCCATGTAGAGGAGATAGGCGACGCCGAGGTACTTCAGGACGGCGAACGCGAGCGCGCTGGTGTGCAGCAGCGCCGCCACACCGGTGATCGCGGCGGCCATGTGGGGAACGATGCCGAGCGTGCACCCGACCGTTGCGACGACGCTCGCGCGGGCACCGCGGGAGAGGCCGGCCGCCAGCGTGTACAGGACGCCGGTGCCGGGTGTCGCAGCGACGACTAGGGACGTCAACAGGAACTCGACACTCACCGCGACCTCCCGAAGCCCGTACGCCCGTCCAAGCGGTCACAGTAGGCGGTGTGGTCGGCCATCACAAGGCTGGCGATGACCGAGCCAGGCCATCCGTCCGCAACGGGCGCTCCTAGCGCTGAGACTTACGGACATTCGTTCACGAGGCGGCGTGTCGCACCTCCGGCGTAAGGCTCAGCGAAATTACGCAAGGCTGAGCCGAACCGCGCAGGTTCGGCGTTCTTGACAGCGTCAGGTGACAGTCTTGCTCCACCACTGAACGAGGAGGACCAATGTCCCATTCTGACACGGGATGCGTTCTCATCCACGGCTCCGAGCTCGGAGCCTGGTTATGGGAGCCGCTCGTCGGTGAGCTCGCCGCTCCGGCGCTTGCCATCGACCTACCAGGTCGTGGGTCGCGCCCTGCTGACCGGCGCACGGCCACCCTCGACGACGCCGTCCGCTCGGTGACCGATGATGTCAATGCGTGGGATGTCGGCAGGGTCGTCCTGGTCGCGCACTCCTTCAGCGGCGTGCTTGTCCCAGCGCTGACCCAGTCCCTCGGTGAGCGAGTGGGTGCCGTTGTGCTGGTGGGAGCCGCCGTCCCCAAGGAGGGCAAGTCCTGGGTCGACCTGCTGCCACTGACGCAACGACTACTTCTGCGTGCCATGTACAAGGTCCGACCGGCGGGCTTACTCTCCCCTGCGAGTGACAACCGCACGTCGCTGTGCAACGACCTAGACGAGGAGACAACGGCGTGGTTCCTGCAACGGCGGGTCATCGAGGCACCGGGCCACCTGCTGGATCCGGTTTCGACCGCTACCTTCATGCCCGGAGTGCCGTTGCACTACATCCGACTCCTGAAGGACCGCACGATCTCCGAGGCTGCCCGGCAGCAGGGGATCGACTCGCTCCCGGGCGTTCATGTCCACGACCTGGACAGCGGACATCTACCCATGCTGAGCCAGCCGACCGCACTCGCCAACCTCCTCGACGAGACCGCGGGCTCAGTTAATGACCGTTAACATGAGCGCATGCGCGAACTGACCGAGGAGCTGCGGAGCCGCCTCGCCGTCGTGCGCGCCGGTGGCTCCGCAGCTGCCCGAGAACGACACGTCGGGCGGGGCAAGCTTCTCGTCCGCGACCGGGTCGACCGGCTGCTCGACCCGGGGTCGCCGTTCCTGGAGGTCGCACCACTGGCCGCGTACGGCATGTACGACGAGGCCGTGCCGAGCGCCGGCATCGTGACCGGTATCGGGCAAGTGTCGGGGCGTGAGTGCGTGATCGTCGCCAACGACGCGACGGTCAAGGGCGGCACCTACTACCCGATGACCGTCAAGAAGCACCTGCGGGCGCAGACGATCGCCGCCGACAACCGCCTGCCGTGCATCTACCTGGTCGACTCCGGCGGAGCGTTCCTGCCGCTGCAGGACGAGGTGTTCCCCGACCGCGACCACTTCGGGCGCATCTTCTACAACCAGGCCACCATGTCCGCCGCGGGGATCGCCCAGATCGCCGCCGTGATGGGCTCCTGCACCGCGGGGGGTGCGTACGTGCCGGCGATGTCGGACGAGTCCGTCATCGTCAAGGACCAGGGCACGATCTTCCTCGGTGGCCCGCCGCTGGTGAAGGCCGCGACCGGCGAGGTCGTCACCGCCGAGGACCTCGGCGGTGGTGACGTGCACGCCCGGGTCTCCGGCGTCGTCGACCACCTCGCTGAGGACGACGCACACGCGCTCGCGATCGTGCGATCCATCGTCGACACTCTCGAACGTCCGGTAGCGCCGAGCCTGGAGCGTCGACCGGTCGAGGAGCCGGCCGAGGACCCCGACGGCCTGTACGACGTGGTGCCCACCGACGCCCGCACCCCGTACGACGTCCGCGAGGTCCTGCGGCGGGTCGTCGACGGCTCGCGGATCCACGAGTTCAAGCCGCTCTACGGGCAGACGCTCGTGTGCGGCTTCGCGCGCATCTGGGGCTACCCCGTCGCAGTCCTCGCCAACAATGGCATCTTGTTCTCCGAGTCCGCGCTCAAGGGGACCCACTTCATCGAGCTGGCCAACCAGCGCGGCATCCCGATCGTCTTCTTGCAGAACATCAGCGGCTTCATGGTTGGTCGGGAGTACGAGAACGGCGGCATCGCCAAGGATGGTGCCAAGCTCGTCACGGCGGTCGCGAGCTCGGTCGTCCCCAAGCTCACCGTCGTCATCGGCGGATCTTTCGGCGCCGGAAACTACGGCATGTGCGGGCGGGCGTACGACCCGCGTTTCTTGTGGATGTGGCCAAACGCCCGTATCTCGGTGATGGGCGGCGAGCAGGCGGCATCGGTGCTGGCGTCGGTTCGCCGCGACGCGCTCGAGGCGCGTGGCGAGTCCTGGGCGGGTTCGCAGGAGGAGGCGTTCAAGGAGCCGATCCGTACGCAGTACGAGCGCCAGGGCTCCCCCTACTACTCGACCGCGCGACTGTGGGACGACGGCATCATCGATCCGGTGGACACCCGACGGGTCCTCGGCATGGGCCTGGCCGCGGCCGCACATGCCCCCATCCCCGAACCCCGCTTCGGCACCTTCCGGATGTGAGTGCGATGGCCGAAGCACGCCCCTTCACCTCGGTGCTCGTCACCAACCGTGGCGAGATAGCCAGGAGGGTGATCCGAGCGGTACGCGAGGCCGGGCTGCGCAGCATCGCCGTCTACTCCGACGCCGACGCGGGCGCCGCCCACGTCCGCGACGCCGACGCGGCCGTCCACATCGGTCCCACCCCCGCCGTGGCGTCATACCTGTCCATCGAGGCGATCATGAGGGCCGCACACCGATGCGGCGCCGAGGCGATCCACCCCGGTTACGGGTTCTTGTCCGAGCGGGCCGACTTCGCGCGGGCGGTGGCAGACGCGGGCCTGGTCTTCATCGGGCCGAGCGCGCGAGTGATGGACGCGATGGGACGCAAGGACCACGCGCGCGCCATCGCCGAGCGTGCCGGTGTCCCGGTAACCGAGCAGTACGACGCCGCCGCGGTGCCGCCGGCGGCGTACCCGGTCATCGTCAAGGCAGCCGCCGGCGGAGGCGGCAAGGGCATGCGGATCGTAAGCACGCCCGCCGCGCTCGAAGACGCGCTCGCGGCCGCACGACGCGAGGCGGCGGCGGCGTTCGGCGACGACACCCTCCTGGTCGAGAGGTACGTCGAGGCCGGCCGGCACGTCGAGGCACAGGTCATCGGCGACCACCACGGCTCCGTGCTCCACCTGTTCGAACGCGACTGCTCGGTGCAGCGCCGACACCAGAAGGTCATCGAGGAGGCGCCGGCGCCGACGATCTCCGCGGCCGTGCGCACTCAGCTGCTGGAGTCGTCGGTCGCGCTGTGCCGTGAGGTGGGCTACGTCAGCGCCGGCACGGTGGAGTTCCTCGTGTCCGGCGAGGAGATCGCGTTCCTGGAGATGAACACCCGCCTTCAGGTGGAGCACCCCGTCACCGAGCTGGTCACCGGTCTCGACCTCGTACGGCTTCAGCTCCTCGTCGCGGCGGGCGAGCCACTGCCATTGACCCAGGCGGAGGTCATGTGCACCGGGCACGCGTTCGAAGCCCGGATCTACGCCGAGGACCCGTACGCCGGTTTCCTTCCTCAGGCGGGGCGCGCGCACCTTGTGCACTGGCCCGCTGATGTCCGGGTCGACGCTGCACTGGAGTCCGGACAGGAGGTGACCACTGCGTACGACCCGATGCTCGGCAAGATCGTCGTGCACGGCGCCGACCGGGAGTCGGCGCGGCACGCGCTGGTGGCGGCGCTCGACGACACCGCCGTCCTGGGCCTGACGACCAACACCGGCTTCGTCCGCGAGCTCGCCGCAAGCCGGGCGTACGCCGACGCGCAGGTGCACACCGGCTGGCTCGACAGCGACCCGGCTGCCCACGACCTGCTGCAGGCGCCGTCCCCCCCGGCAGGTACCGCCGAGATCGCCGCCCGGGCTTGGGCGGCACGGCGGGTGGTGGTCGGCGACGAACCGTTCGGTGCCGCCGACGGCTGGCGGCTCGGCGGCGCACCGGCCGAGCTCATGGTCGAGCTGGTCTCGGGCGGCGAGGAGATCTCAGTAGCGCTCGACCGTCCGATCGACGACATCGCCGTCGCTGCCGTCGCCGACGCCCACGCGGTCACGGTGGCCGTGCACGGTCAGCAGTGGACGTACCACCGCCCGGATCCCATGCGGCCGCGCGCCGCCGCAACAACGGCCGATGCCGACGTGGTGTCCCCGATGCCCGGCACAGTGCTAGCGGTCAACGTCGCCGACGGGGCCAGGGTTGCCGCCGGCGCAGTTCTCGGCGTCGTGGAGGCGATGAAGATGGAGCTCGCGCTGACCGCGCCCTACGACGGTACGGTCACGCAGGTCACCGTCACCGTCGGCGAGCAGGTGCCGTTGGGGCAGGTGCTGTTCCGGGTCGATCCCGACGCGGCGCTGCCGGTGGAGGGGCCATGAGCCGCCTGCTGCCGATGCGCGTGCGCGACGCCTCGTTGCCCGAACGGGTCACGATCTACGAGGTCGGCCCCCGCGACGGACTGCAGAACGAGGGCGCGCTGGTGCCGACGCCCGTCAAGGCCGAGTTCGTCGAACGGCTGGTCGCCGCCGGCCTTCCGATCGTCGAGGTGACGAGCTTCGTCCACCCCCGCTGGGTGCCCCAGCTCGCCGACGCAGCCGACCTGGTCGGACTTCTTGAACTCGGCGGCCCGGTGCCGTTCCCGGTGCTGGTGCCCAACGAGCGTGGCCTCGAGCGGGCGCTCGCTGCCGGCTGCCGCCACGTCGCGGTGTTCGCCAGCGCCACCGAGGCGTTCGCCCGTCTCAACCTCAACTCCACCCTCGATGCGCAGTACGCCATGTTCGCGCCGGTGGTGACCCGCGCACGCGATGCCGGCGCAGACGCCCGGGCGTACCTCTCGATGTGCTTCGGCGACCCGACCGAAGGCCCGGTGCCGATCGCCCAGGTCGTCGCTGCCGGCACGCGGCTGCTCGACCTCGGCGCGTCTCAGCTCTCGCTCGGCGACACCATCGGGGTCGGGACCGCGGCCCACGTGACCGCGCTCCTGGACGCCTTCGGTACGGCGGGCGTCGGCGTCGATCGAATCGCCATGCACTTTCACGACACCTACGGCCAGGCGCTCGCCAACACCCTCGCGGCGCTGCGCGCGGGAGTCACCACCTTCGACGCCTCCGCCGGGGGGCTGGGTGGATGCCCGTACGCGAAGAGCGCGACGGGCAACCTCGCGACCGAGGACCTGGTGTGGATGCTCGACGGCCTCGGCATCGAGCACGGGGTCGACCTCGACGCGCTAGTCCGCACCAGCACCTGGATGGCCGCCCACCTCGGACGCCCGAGCCCGTCGGCCGTCGTCCGCGCGCTGACCACGGGCACCTGATGTCGTGGTTAGACTGGACTTGCGGCTTCGATGGGTGTGACGAGCTCTGAGCCGCGACGGCCGGTCCCCGACACATGACCGCGATGAGACTGACCGCTGCGGTCAGTGAAGGTGTGGTGGCACCGCGAGCCCCCGATCGCCCACACCTCCCGGGAGTAGCTCCTAGGAGGTGGCATGGTGCAACGCACGCTCAGTTCGGACCTGCTCGGCAAAGCGGGGCATCCAGCCCGCATCGAAGGCTGGATCCACCGGCGACGGCAGCTGGCGACGATCAGCTTCCTGATCCTGCGCGACCGTAGCGGACTCGCACAGGTCGTCGTGTCCGACGAAGCGACCCGGCAACAGCTGGACGGTCTGGGCGAGGAGACCGTCGTCCGCGTCGACGGCATCGTGAGCGCCAACGCCAAGGCCCCAGGAGGTGTCGAGCTGACGTCGCCCTCGATCACCGAGCTCAGCGCACCGGCTGCCACGCCCCCGGTCGAGCTGTGGCGCCCGACACTGAGCTCTGGCCTGCCGACACTGCTGGACTACGCGCCGATCACGTGGCGGCACCCAGTTCAGCAAGCGATCTGGCGTCTCGCGGCCGCGTCGCTGCAAGGTTTCCGCGGTGCGCTGGACGTCCAAGACTTCACCGAGGTCCACACCCCGAAGCTGGTGGCCGGTTCGACGGAGTCGGGGGCGAATGTCTTCACCGTGGACTACTTCGGTCGGCCGGCTTACCTGGCCCAGTCACCGCAGTTCTACAAGCAGATGATGGTGGGCGTCTTCGAGCGCGTGTACGAGGTCGGCCCGGTCTTCCGGGCCGAGCCGCACGACACGGTGCGCCACCTCGCCGAGTACGTCTCGCTGGACGCCGAGCTCGGCTTCATCCAGGACCACCGCGACGTGCTCAGCGTCTTGCGCGATGTCTTGGCCGCCATGGTCGAGTCCGTTCGCTCGACCGCGGCCGACGCCGTCGAGTGCTGCGGCGCGACGGTGCCAGACGTGCCGGAGACGATCCCGGTGATCCACTTCCGCGACGCCCTACAGCTTGTCGGAGCCGATCCAGACGAGCCCGACCTCGCCCCGGAACATGAGCGAATGCTCGGCCAGTGGGCCCTGGACAAGTATGAGTCGGACTTCCTGGCGGTCGAGGGATATCCCGCTGCGAAGCGTCCCTTCTACACCCATCCCGAGCCCGGCGATCCGCGCTGGACCAACTCCTTCGACCTGCTCTTCCGGGGCCTTGAGCTGGTGACCGGCGGCCAGCGGCTGCACGAGCTCGCCGACTACGAGGCGGCCCTGGAAGCACGCGGCGA
>JACCZT010000077.1 GCA_013695785.1 Nocardioidaceae bacterium
ACCTACGGCGACACCGCCAACACCCCGGTCCGCGTCACCATCGCGGTCGTCTCGGTGCTCATCGTCGCCGGCGCCGTCTACATCTCCAAGCGTCGCCCGACCGCTATCGGCGACGACCTGCCGCCGACCGCCGCAAGCACGCAGCCTGCCTCGCCGGCGACCCAGACGGAGGCGAAGCCGGACCGGACCCCCGCCCCCTGACCTGGGGGTCGCGGGCTCCCGCGGGGCAGGCGGTTGACATCACCGGCTACGGTGGCGTCGATTCCTCCCTCTACCCACCAGGAGCCCATCCACGTGACCGCACTCGTCATCGTCGAGTCGCCCTCCAAGGCCAGGACCATCGCCGGCTACCTGGGCAAGGACTACGTCGTCGAGTCGTCGATCGGGCACATCCGCGACCTCCCGCACAACGCGGCAGAGGTGCCCGCGAAGTACAAGGGAGAGCCCTGGGCGCGGCTCGGCGTCGATATCGACAACGGCTTCGAGCCGGTGTACGTCGTGTCCGCCGACAAGAAGGCGCACATCAACAAGCTCAAGAAGCTGCTCAAGGACGCCGACGAGCTCCTGCTCGCGACCGACGAGGACCGCGAGGGCGAGGCGATCGCGTGGCACCTCCTCGACGAGCTCAAGCCCAAGGTGCCGGTCAAGCGGATGGTCTTCCACGAGATCACCCGACAGGCGATCCAGCACGCGGTGGCCAACACCCGCGACATCGACACGCACCTCGTCGATGCGCAGGAGACCCGGCGAATCCTGGACAGGCTGTACGGGTACGAGGTAAGCCCCGTCCTGTGGAAGAAGGTCATGAGCGGGCTGTCCGCGGGCCGGGTGCAGTCCGTTGCGACCCGCCTGGTCGTCGAGCGGGAGCGGGAGCGCATGGCGTTCACCTCCGCTGCGCACTGGGACCTCGAAGCCGTCTTCGACGCCGGTGCCGACAAGGAGCCTCGTCGGTTCGGTGCCAAGCTGGTCAGCATCGACGGTGCCCGGGTCGCGCAGGGCCGCGACTTCGACACGCACGGCGTGCTGAGGTCGACGAACGGCAAGATTGTGCACCTCGACGGCGCCCGGGCCGGCGCGCTTGCCGGCGCCCTGCGCGACCGCACGTACGCGATCCGCTCGGTGGAGTCCAAGCCGTACACCCGCAAGCCGTACGCGCCGTTTCGCACCACGACCCTGCAGCAGGAGGCGTCGCGCAAGCTCGGCTACGGCTCGCAGCGCACGATGCAGATCGCCCAACGGTTGTACGAGAACGGCCACATCACCTACATGCGTACCGACTCCACGACCCTCACGCAGACCGCGATCGACGCCAGCCGCCGGCAGGTCCACGAGCTGTACGGCGCGGAGTACCTTCCGGACTCACCGCGCGTCTACGCCTCCAAGGTCAAGAACGCCCAGGAGGCGCACGAGGCCATCCGCCCCGCCGGTGAACACTTCCGCACCCCCGCCGAGACGAGCCTACGCGGCGATGAGTTCCGGCTGTACGAGCTGATCTGGATGCGTACGGTCGCCTCACAGATGCGCGACGCTCAGGGCAACTCGGTGACGATACGTCTGGGCGCGACTGCCGACACGGGCGAGGACTGCCAGTTCACCGCCTCGGGGCGGACGATCACGTTCCACGGGTTCCTCAAGGCCTACGTCGAGGGCCACGACGACCCCGCCACCGAGTCCGACGACAAGCAGACGCGCCTGCCGGACGTCGCCGAGGGTGATGAGGTGACGGTCGCCGGGCTCGACGCCGCGGCGCACGAGACCCGGCCGCCGGCGCGCTACACCGAGGCGTCCCTGATCCGCGAGCTGGAGGAGCGCGAGATCGGCCGGCCGTCGACGTACGCCTCGATCGTCACGACGATCCAGAACCGCGGCTACGTCTACAAGAAGGGCACGGCCCTGGTGCCGGCGTGGTTGGCGTTCGCGGTGACCCGGCTGATGGAGCAGCACTTCTCCCGCCTGGTCGACTACAAGTTCACCGCCCAGCTCGAGGATGTGCTGGACGACGTCGCCGGCGGTCGCGACCAGCGCGTGGACGTGCTGCACGGCTTCTACTTCGGTGACAAGGAGGGCGACACCGCCCTCAAGACCCTCGTCTCCGAGCTCGGCGACATCGACGCCCGCGGCCTGTCGACCTTCGAGCTGGGCGAGGGCATCGTCGCGCGGGTCGGCCGGTACGGTCCGTACGTCGAGAGCCCGCCGGGCGACGCCCAAACTCAACCTGCCCGCGCCAACATCCCCGACGACCTCCCTCCTGACGAGCTCACGTTGGACAGGGCCAAGGAGCTGCTGGCCAACCCGATCGGTGCCGAGCGCGAGCTCGGCGAGCACCCGGACACGCACCTTGGGGTCGTGGCGAAGAACGGCCGCTACGGGCCGTACGTCACCGAGCAGCTGCCCGAGGAAGCGCCCAAGACCGCCAAGCCGCGGACCGCGAGCCTCTTCGCGTCGATGTCGCTGGAGACGATCACCCTCGACGACGCCGTCCGGCTGTTGACGCTCCCTCGCGTAGTCGGCCTGGACCCGGCCGACGGCGCCGAGATCACCGCCCAGAACGGCCGCTACGGCCCGTACCTCAAGAAGGGCAGCGACTCCCGCTCGCTCGACTCCGAGGAGCAGCTTCTCGCGATCACGCTCGACGAGGCGCTCGCGATCTACGCCCAACCCAAGCAACATGGTCGTCGCGCGGCCGCCGCCCCGCTCAAGGAGCTCGGTGCCGACCCCGTCAGCGGCGGCGCGGTCGTGGTCAAGGACGGCAGGTTCGGGCCGTACGTCACCGACGGCGAGTACAACGCGACGTTGCGCAAGGACGACGCCATCGAGTCCCTGACCCTGGACCGTGCCGCTGAGCTGCTTGCCGACAAGCGTGCCAAAGGCCCGGCGAAGAAGTCGACGCGCAAGCCGGCCAAGAAGACGCCGACCAAGAAGTCCACCGCCAAGCGGAAGCCGGCCAAGAAGGCCGCCGCCCGCCGCTAGGCTGGTGCGGTGAGCACCGCCGACCCCGTACCACCCGCCCCCGCCGGTACGTCGGGTGTACGCGCGGTGCTCGCCATCGGCGTGTTCCGACGATTCTGGCTCGCCCTCGGCGCCGCCTCACTGGCCGACTGGGTGGGCCTGCTCGCGTTGACCGCATTCGCCAACGCCCTCGCCGGCAGCGACTACGCCGACAAGAACTTCGCCATCGGCGGAGTGCTGTTCCTGCGGGTCGTCCCCGCCTTGCTGATCGGACCGTTCGGCGGCTATGTCGCCGACCGGCTCGACCGGCGCACGACGCTCGTCATCGGCCTCTTCGCCCGAGCCGCACTCTTCGCGTCCATCCCGCTGGTCGGCACCCTGTGGTGGCTGTTCGCCGCCACCGTCCTCGTCGAGGCCGTCAACGCCGTGTGGCTGCCGACCAAGGACGCGACCGTCCCCACCCTGGTCGAGCCCGAACAGCTGGACGACGCCAACCGGGTCAACCTCGCCACGACCTACGGCTCGGCGCTACCGGCGGCGGTGGTGTTCATTGCACTGACGAGCCTGACCGAGGCGCTCGACTCGATGCTCGGCTGGTTCGGGTCGGGCGCAGGCGCGTTGGCGCCCACGCTGTACGTCACCGCGGCCGGGTTCGCCCTCGGCGGCGTCCTCTGCATGACGGTTGGTGACCTGTCCCGCGGCGGCGCGGCCGGAGCCGACCAGCCGGGCATGTTCAGGAGCATCGGCGACGGCTGGGCGTACGTCGGGCGCACGCCACTGGTACGCGGCCTGGTGCTCGGCATCGTCGGTGCCTTCGCCGCGGGCGGGGTGGTGATCGGTCTCGGCCGGGTCTACGTCACCGACCTCGGCGCCGGCGACCCCGGCTACGGCGTGCTGTTCGGTGCGGTGTTCCTCGGCCTCGGCCTCGGCATGTGGACCGGCCCCCGGGTCCTGACCCAGGTCACCCGCCGTCGCATCTTCGGTCCGTCGCTGGTGGCAGCAGGCGTCTTCCTCGCACTGATCGCCGCCATCGGCAACATGGTGCTCGCGGCACTGTTCGTCACCGCACTCGGCTTCTGCGCCGGTGTCGCCTGGGTCACCGGCTACACCTTGCTCGGTCGCGAGGTCGCCGGCGACGTCCGCGGTCGTACCTTCGCGCTCGTCCAGTCGCTGGTACGACTGTCGCTCGCCGTCGTGCTGGCGGCGGCGCCACTGATCGCCGGGGTCATCGGCGCGCACCGGTTCCGGGTCAACGACGACGTCACCTTGACCTACAGTGGGGCGCAGTTCACCTTCCTTCTCGCGGCCTTGGTCGCGGTCGGGTTCGGTGTCGTCTCCTTCCGCCAGATGAATGACCGTCCAGGAGTGTCGTTGGTGTCCGAGATCGCCGGTGCCCGCGGGCGGTCAGCGGCCTACGCCGAGCGGGGCGTCTTCATCGCGCTCGAGGGCGGTGAAGGCGCCGGCAAGTCGACGCAGGCGCGCGCGTTGGCGCAATGGCTCACCGGCTCGGGCTTTGAGGTGGTGCTGACCCGCGAGCCCGGCGACACCCCGGTCGGCCTCAAGCTCCGCGAGATCGTCCTCGATCCCGCGACCGGCCAGCTGTCCGACCGCACCGAAGCCTTGCTGTACGCCGCCGACAAGGCCGAGCACGTCGAGGTCGTCGTGCTCCCGGCGCTGGGCCGGGGCGCCGTCGTCGTCACCGACCGCTACGTCGACTCCACCCTCGCCTATCAGGGGGCCGGACGGGCGCTGGAGCGCGGCGAGGTGGAGAGCGTTGCCCGTTGGGCGACCTCGCAGCTTCGACCCCACCTGACCGTCCTGCTCGATGTCGAACCCCGCGTCGGCCTCGCCCGAGCAGGCGAACCCGACCGGCTCGAGGCCGAGCCCGTGGAGTTTCACGCCCGGGTTCGCCAGACCTTCCTCGACCTGGCCGCCGCTGACCCCGATCACTACCTCGTGCTCGACGGCGCGCAAGAGCTGGAGACGATCGCGGCCGCCGTACGCGAGCGCGTGACCCCGTTCCTGCACCTCGCCCGCCGCCACGTCGGGGAGCATGCGTGAGCGTCTGGGACGACCTCGTCGGACAAGAGCCCGTCGTCCAGACCCTGCAGCGGGCAGTTGCCGCCGCGTCCGACCGGCTCGCCGGCGGGTCGGGCTCGGGCATGACTCATGCGTGGCTGTTCGCCGGGCCGCCTGGCTCGGGACGCTCCAACGCGGCACGTGCGTTCGCCGCGGCGCTGCAGTGCGTTGCCGGCGGCTGCGGCGAGTGCAACGCGTGCCGCACCTCGCTGAGCGGGGCACACCCCGACGTCACGCTGGTCCGCACCGACGGGCTCAGCATCGATGTCGCCGAGGTACGCACCCAGGTGCGCACCGCCGCCATGCACCCGGCCAGCGGACGCTGGCAGGTGCTCGTCGTCGAGGACGCCGACCGGCTCACCGAGAAGGCCGCGGACGCACTGCTCAAGACGCTGGAGGAGCCGCCGCCGCGCACGGTGTGGATGCTCTGCGCGCCGACAGCCGAGGATGTCATCGTGACGATCCGGTCCCGCTCGCGCCAGGTCGTGCTCCGCACACCGCCGGTGGCGGCCGTCGCCGCGATGCTGCACGAGCGCGCCGGCGTACCCCAGGCTCTGGCGATGTCGGCGGCGCGCGCGTCGCAAGGGCACGTCGGTCGGGCGCGAGCGATCGCCACCGACGAAGCGGTACGCAACAGACGCAGCGAGGTGCTTCGCATCCCGTTGACGCTGACGTCTCTCGGAGACTGCCTCAAGGCTGCTGCCGGTGTTCACGAGGCGGCGCAGGACGCTGCCACGGAGATCGCAGCGCGACTCGACGCCAAGGAGCTCGGCAACCTGCGTGAGGCGTGGGGCGTGCAGGACCGCGGCAAGCGACCCGTCGGCTACCAGGGCAACCTCTCGTCCCTGGAGAAGGACCAGAAGCGCCGCCGTACCAGGATCGTGCGCGACTCCGTCGACGGCGTCCTGATCGATCTGCTGTCGCTCTACCGCGACGTGCTGGCGGTCCAGACGTCGCCGGACATCGAGCTGGTCAACGCCGAGGCCGCCGCCGACATCCAGGCGCTCGCCCGCGCCGACAGCCAGGAGGCAACGTTGCAGCGGATGGAGTCGATCCTCGCCTGCCGCGAAGCGTTGACGGCCAACGCCGCACCGCTGCTCGCGCTCGAGGCCATGATGATCGCGCTACGCACCTGACCCCCGGCGCTGTGGACAACGCGGCGCAGCCCCCGGTCTCGCGTACGTTTATCACGGGTCCACGACGGAAGGCATCCCCATGACACCCACGCTGCGGCCGGTACGGCGCCCCTTCGCGACGATGATCGTCTGCGGATCGTTGCTCCTCGTGGGCTGCACCAGCTCCGCAGACCTCGTCAATGACGAGCCCGACGCCACCGCGAGCTCGCCGACGGCAAGCCCGACCGGGGTGCCCGAGGAGCTCGCTACCTTCTACGAACAGGACGTCGACTGGAGCGGCTGCGGCGCCTTCGAGTGCGCAACTGTCGAGATGCCCGTCGACTACGACGCCCCTGAGGGCTCGACGATCGAGCTGGCGATCAAGAAGCGGCCGGCCGACGACCAGGGAGCACGGATCGGGACGCTGTTCATCAACCCCGGCGGGCCAGGCGGCTCGGGCCAGGACTACGTCGACTCCTTCACCTCCCAGACCGACGCCGACCTGCTGGCCAGGTACGACGTCGTCGGCTTCGATCCGCGGGGCGTGGGCGAGAGCACGCCGTTGACGTGCCTGAGCGACGAGGAGCTCGACGCCTACATCGAGGGGGATCCCGACCCGGACACCGCGGCCGAGGCGCGGGGCTTCTACGAGGCCATCGAAGGCCTTGGCAACGCGTGCGCCGCCAACTCTGGCGACCTCGCCGCCCACGTCTCGACGCAGGAGGTCGCCCAAGACCTCGACGTGCTGCGCGGGATCGTCGGCGACGCCACGATCAACTACGACGGCGCGTCCTACGGGACCGCGATCGGGGCGACGTACGCCGAGCTGTTCCCCGAGCGAGTGGGGCGAATGGTGCTCGACGGCGCCATCGATCCCGCGCTGTCCAACGAGGAGATCAGCCTCGGCCAGTCCGAGGGTTTCCACCGCGCGCTGGAGGCGTACGTCGCCGACTGCGTAGAGGGCGGCTCCTGCCCGTTGGGCACCGACGCGGAGGCGGGGGTCGAGCAGGTCGGCGAGCTGCTCGACGGCCTCGACGCCCAACCGCTGCAGACCAACGACCCCGAGCGTCCGCTGACCGAGTCGCTCGGGTTCTACGGCATTGCCCTGCCGCTGTACAACGAGCAGGGTTGGCCGGTCCTGTCGCGGGCGCTGGAGGCGGCGATGGACGGCGACGGGTCGGTGCTGCTGGCGATCGCTGACCAGTATCTGTCCCGCGACAGCAACGGAAACTACGCCGACAACTCCACGCAGGTGATCTACGCGGTCAACTGCCTGGACGCGCGCGAAGCCACGCCCGAGCCGATCACCGGCGAGCAGGCGACCAAGGTGGCCAAGCAGACCGAGGACGCCTACACCGACGTGTCGCCGGTCTTCGGGCGCGTCTTCGCATGGGACGCGCAGTCCTGCGGGGTGTGGCCGATCGAGCCGACCGAGGAGCCATTGGAGATCGATGCCGAGGGTGCCCCACCGATCGTCGTCATCGGTACGACGCGGGACCCCGCCACGCCGTACGAGTGGGCGCAGGGTCTGGCCAGTGAGCTCGACTCCGGCGTCCTCATCAGCCGCGACGGCGACGGCCACACGGGCTACAACATGGGCAACTTGTGCGTCGACGATGCTGTCAACAGCTACTTGCTCGACGACGAGGTCCCCGAGGACGGCCTCGAGTGCTGAGGCCTCACTTGCCCTGGGACTTACGTCCTTCTCCTTGAGCCTTACGAGATCGCCGCGACACGCCGCCTTGTGAACCGACGTGCGTAAGTCCGAGCGGCTGCCGTAAGTGTCACCGCCTATTAGCCGCTCGTCCGCCGGTGGTCAGCGGGGTGTCAGGCGAGCGCTGCCGAGGATGCGGGTGACCTCGATGATGACGGCGACCCGTTCGTTGTTGGGTCGTGGCTGGCGGTAGCGCTCGGCGTACCGTCGCACGGCCTCGGCCACGTCGGCGGGATCGCGGCTGACGCGGCCGGTCCCCTCGATCGTCGACCACCGGGCTCGGTCGACCTGACAAGCCGCGACCGGACCCGGCGTGCGCTCGAGGTGCCTGGCCTTGACGCTGGTGCCGTTGGTGATCACCCGCGCGAGGCCGGTCTCGTGGTCGTACGTCACCCCGACCGGCACCACGTGTGGAGTGCCGTCGGCTCGCAGCGTCGTGAACGTGCAGAGGTGCCGCTCGGTCCAGAACGCGATCAAGTCAGGGTCGTGCGGATCGTGGACGACCATCAGCGCCGGATGGCCTCGTGGTGGCGGATGACCTCGCCGATGATGAAGGTGAGGAACTTCTCGGCGAAGGCGGGGTCGAGGTCTGCTTCACGTGCGAGCTGGCGCAGGCGGGCGATCTGGCGGGTCTCTCGTTCGGGGTCTGCGGGAGGCAGATCGTGCTCCGCCTTGAGCCGGCCGACCCGCTTGGTGCACTTGAACCGCTCAGCCAGCAGGTGTACGAGTGCCGCGTCGATGTTGTCGATACTGGAGCGCATCTCCTCCAGGTCAGAAAGGACGCCATCGTCGGCGGACGGGAGTGCGGGACTCGTCTCGGGCTGGCTCACAGTCGCTGAGTCTACGGTGAGCCCTCCCGATCGAGACTGCCTCGCCACCGGCCGTTAGACTCGATTTTCGGTCCGGCGGGTGATCCCCGGCGGGCCTCGCCGCCTTAGCTCAGTCGGTAGAGCGTCTCACTCGTAATGAGAAGGTCGTCGGTTCGATTCCGACAGGCGGCTCGACCAGCACAGTGTGGCTTCGGCTCTTGTTTGCGTTTCGTCTTCAGCTGATGCATGACAGTTGCGTCGGTTGATCCTTGACGCTCGCTCCGTGAAGGAGTTGAGCGTGGCAGAGCAGCGGTATCAGGCGGTGTTGGTGATCGTCGATGGCCTGCTAAATGCCGCTGAAGTCATGGCTGTCGGGGATGTCGACCTGCTGATCGCCGTAGACCACGGTGATTTGCTGCTCGTCCGCAAGGTTGAGAAACGCCGGATCACCGGTCTGGACCTCGCCATCAACGTAAACCTTCAACGGCTCGCCACTTAGCGAGCCGAGCTGGCTTGTGGTCAGACGAACATTCCACTCGGTAAAGAGCTGACCTAAGGTGAAGGTCTCACCCACCGTGTCGGCCTCAACGTGGACGATGCCGTCGGGTGTGTGGGTGTGCACGGCAGACATCGCGCCGGTGGCAGGATCGATCCCGAGATCGGCTGGCACCGCGACTTGTCGGCCGTCAACGATGATGTCGAGATGGGCGTGGTAATGATCCGCCGTTCCCATCGGGCCCGTGTCTAATCCGGCCGCTGCTACCCGCTGCACCGGATCGTCCGGCAGAGCCCAAGGCGGAGGGGAGGCCGAGCCCACTCCGCTGACAGCTTCCAGCGCCGTCGCAGACGTGGCCGGCTCCGGATCTCCGGCGGCGCGTATCCCGACGATCGCAACGGCGACCAAGGCGATCGCCGCAGCCGCGACCACACCAACGGTGACCCACCGTCGGCGACGTTCTCGCGTTTCGGCTGCTTTACGGATTGCTTCAAGGCGATTCTTGGCGGTCTGAGGGCGCCCCGCATCAGCGAGCCGGCTCTTCTCTGGTGTAGGCATGCTCTTCTCCAAGGTGGATTCCTTCGCGCGTTGGTGTCTCGGGGTTGGCCTGGTGCGGGAGGAACCGGACTCCGACCTGAAACGGTCACAATCGTCGGGCTCCTCCAGCACGGTCACTCCCAGATCAGGCGGGCACGACCGACTCGTGGCGTCGGGTGAGCCACTTGACGGCCGGGTAGCCGGTGAGGAGGCCCAGAACGATCCCGATCTGCATGAGGAACCAGAACGCGCCTTCGGTCGCTGGCGGCATGAACTCGTTGAAGTGCAACAGGAGCATCCACCCGCCCATGCCAATGTCGAACGCCAGGACCGTCAGGGCTGCAGCGGCAACAGCCGTACCGACTGACATAGCACCGGCGCGACGGCGACGGCCGGCGACCCGTTCGTAGACGAACAGGAACACCATCGCGAGCAGGCCGATGACGATGATCATGACCCACAAGTTGATCCCGGCGATGGTGAGGCCGGAGGCAATGACCAGCGGCACCCCGATCAGGTGAGCGACAGCGGATGCCCCGCCGCCCGGCAGTCCGGCAACGGCGGTCGGTTTCGTCTCGGTTCCACCAGCACGGGCGTCGGACGCAGGGCGGGCGCCGGTGCTCCCGTAGCGGGCGTACGTCAGTAGCGCGAACGGACCCAGGTAGAGCGCCGAGGTGATCCACACCAGTTCGACGGCGACAGAGTCGTGGCGATGGCGGCGAGCGTAGATATCGAAGGCAATCGCGGCAGCACTGAGCAACGCCAGTGCGATGAAGATCCATGCAACTGGGGTGAGCCAGTCGGGAACTCGGTCGGTCATATCCATGTTGGTGCACGTCCTCATTGGGTCGAGAGCGCGCTGCAGCGTCATGGTCGTCTCTGGCGACCGTCGCGTCAGCAGCGCATATGAAAGGGAACCCGCCGGCGTCGCTACGACCGGCGGATGGTGCGGGCGGGTGCCTACACCTCAGGGATGGGCTCAGGATGTTTCTGAGCGACCTGTCAGACCCTCATCACACAAAGTCTTGTTGGGGACAGCACCGTCCACGGTGGTGTTCCCTCCCACGCACGTCGCAGCGCTCCTGAAGTTTGGAGGCGTCGAGCAGCATGCAGGAACGTGGAACGACGCAAGGCCAGGAGCAAACCGAACAGACTGACTGCGGTCAGTGCGACCGCAGATGAACAGCCTTGATCGCCGTCGAGGACACAGACGCTCTCGCAGCCCTGCGACCCAGCCATGCCGGCCGCGCCGCCGTCTGCGAACACAGCAGCACCCACCGCGCCGAGGCCGCTGATCGGCTGCATCGGGCCCGCCCCGTCCATGTCCATTGCAGCAGAGGAGCCCCCGAAGACAAGCACACCGCACAACGCAGCCCCTATCCCAGCAACTGCGCACACCGCGCGGAACCATCCGACAACGGGGCTTCGCACGGATGAGGACGACACGATTCCGAACAATACCGGGGTCTACCAAACATCGTTACGAGGCGAATTGGCGCAGCCAATGGACGGACGATCAAACGTGGCTCAGGCTCATCGGCCGAGACTTGCCCTGGTCGGAGGTAGCGACGCCGGAATCTCCGCCGCGCTGCGCGCCCAGCTCGATCCCTCAACCGACGTGACCGTCGTCATTCAGGCTACCCAACGGTGAGTCGTGCCTCGTCGCCGAGAGAGATGGTGCCGGTGCGGATGACATGTGCCTGTAGACCGAGCAACACGTCATGAGCGCGTCCCAGTGCTTTCAACATCGGCGCATCGGCTGGTACGTCGACCTGTGGCTGGTCGACCATGACGCAGCGGGGCATACCCGGCCCGAGGCCCAGCACAACTTCGGGGCCGATGGCCAGCTCGGCCCCACTCCAGGCGTCCTCGATGAAACCAGTGCCGTCGGTGCCCAGGACGATGTTTGCCCGCGACCGCCGAACATCGACCCGGTTGCCGACGAGCTGCGCCACCTCGCGGACCGAGGACGTGGTGATTAGATGGACACCGCAGTCATCGTGGTGCGGGACCGTTGTCTCCGGACGCAGCGTCAACGGCTGGCCCAACGCCTGGCTGAGGGCTTCGGTCGCCGCCGGGCTGTCGACCCGGTAGGTGTTGCCGTCTGGGCTGTGCAGCAGCGCCCCGTGGTCGCCGGCCGTTGCGCTCATGGTGGACCGCCAGTCCATGAGGCCCGCTACCTTGCGGAAGCGGCGGCTGGTCTTGCCGCTGGCGATCCCGCCGTCAGAGGTGTACACGCCCCAGTGCCGGTCGTGGACCAGCCCGCGGTGATCGAGTGTCGCGGCCGACAGGGTCTCACCAGCCGTCGACTTCACCGGGAAGCGGGTAAGCAGGGTGACGACACCGACGACCGAGTCGCCGACCGGCGTCGGAACCGTCTGCCGTGCGGATGAGCCCACCTCGCACACACTCCCGTCATCAAGTACCGCCCCAGCGAAGGAGAACGCACACCGACCGTACCGGTGTGGACGGATCAGCACGCCTCACAGGCGAAGGCCGACGGCCGCAACCTACCTGGCCGCGGTCGTCACCGAGATCTAGCAGTCGGTCAGTTCCACATGGTCACGTGGCTCGAGGGCCGGAACCGGCCGACGGTGACGCCCGCGCCGCCCACCATGGCATGGGTCGCACGCGGCGTGGTGACGAAGCCGATGAACTCCGCCGCTGCTGGCGACGTCCCACCACCGGTGAGGGAGAGGATTCCCCAGTCGCCTTTGGTGGTCACCGACTGCCCATAGATCCGCTTGAGGTCGCCGTTCGCGATGTCCTGGGAGACCGCGAACGACACGGCCAGTGCGACCCCCTTGCCGCGCCTGGCCGCTTCGAGGGCGGCGACGTGGCTCTGAAAGATCTGCTGGCGCTCCTCAGGCACGTTGATCCGTCGCAAGATGACGGAGATGAGCCCGACCCTTGCCGCGGCTGACGGGCCGAGCAGCCAGGTCTGTTCACGCAGCTGGCTCATGCTCGGCTGGATGGCCGTCAGCGGGTGGTCCGGAGCGGTCACCATCGCGACCTGAAAGTTGAGGATCGGCTTGTACAAGATGGACTCGTCGAGATCGGGTGGGCGTGGTCCGATTGCGACGTCCACGGCTCGGGTGGTCAACAGTGCTTTGAACGTACGCGGGTCGTGCACGCTCAGCTCGACATCGAGGTCAGCGGCTCGGCCGGCGAACAGCTCGATGAGGCCCGGCGCGGCGTGTTCGGCGAACAGGCTCGACGCGGCGACGCGAAGCAGCCGCCGACCGCTCCCGGCCTGGCTCACCTCGAGGATGGTGCGTTCTTGGAGTCCAAGAATCTCCGCTGCCCGGCTGGCGAGGCGCAACCCTCCCGGGGTGAAGGCCAAGCCGGCAGCGGTGCGCGTGAACAGCTTGTCGCCGAGCTCCTTGCGCAGCTGGCCGACGTGCAACGACACCGCCGCGTCTGAGACGGCCAGCTCGGCGGCCGCGCTCTTGACCGAGCCGAGCCGGACCACCGCGGCGAACGCGCGCAGCTGGGTCGGTGTCACGATCGGACTTCCTTCACACGCCGGTCGGCGCCGGTCGCGACGCCGCCTCCAAACTACCGCTCGAGCAGAACGGCTCTTTCCTGGCGCTAGGCGGGGGCGGCGCAAGCGGTCTCGTACGCACGGCGTGACGCCCACCAGCATGCGGAAGTCGCGCACGAAGTGCGCCTGGTCGGCGTACCCGAGGCCGGCGGCGATCTCGGCCCAGCCGCCCCGATCGCCGGCGGCGATTCGCTCGGCTGCGCTGTGCAGGCGATAGCGCTGGAGTACCCATTTCGGGCCGGCACCGACGTAGCGGCGGAAGAGTCGCTGGAGCGCCCGTGTCGACATCTCGTGGTGCGCTGCGACATCGGTGACGCGCGAACCCACCGGACACCGAAGCATCCAGTCGATGATGTGCTCCACCAGCTGCGCGGTCGGATCGGGGGTCGTCAGGCGCGCACGCAGGAAGGTCTCGATGGCCTCGATACGCGCACCCGCGCTGGTTTGCGCCTCGACCTCCAGCTCCAGTGTCGTGCCGTCAGGCCCGAAGACCGCAGCCAACGGCAGGCTGCGGTCGGCGAGCTCAGCCATCGGAACTCTCGTGAAGCTCGCGAACATCCCCGACCGGAACGTTGTCCCTACCGTCATGCCGCTCCCCGCGAGCAGGTGACTCGCCCGCCGGGTGTGGACGCCGTGCACCGACGCGCCAGCTGGCTCGAAGCAGACGTTGGCGCACGGGTGTGGGAGCACCTCCTGCAGGAAGGGCTTGCGTCCGCGGAGGTCCCACCGCACCGAACAGTGTCGCCCGACCACGCCGGCCAGATCAGCGGCCGGTGGGTGCCAGGAGAACTCGAGCCGCTCCTGGGCTGCTCGCGGGTTCAGGATCCCGGTGCTGTCGGTGCGGAGCGGCATGTGTCGCATTCTTTCAATACACCGGTCGTGCTTGGGCCTACGGTGGCAGCGATGACCGATATCGCGTTCACGACACCGGCCGGCGAGCGGGACGCCTACCTCGCCCAACCGCACGGCGAAGGTCCGTGGCCGGGGGTGGTGATCGTCCACGAGATCTTCGGGCTCAACGCTGACATGCGGGCGTTGAGCGACCGGCTTGCGGCGATGGGCTATCTCGCGCTGGCTCCGGACTTCTACGGCGGCGGGACGTGGTGGAGGTCGATGCGCGGCGCGCTCGGTGAGCTCGAGACGGGCAGCGGGCCGTTCTTCGACGCGATCGACGCGGCCCGTGCCTGGCTGGCCGCCGACGAACGCTGCACCGGCACGATGGGCCTGGCCGGCTTCTCCCTCGGCGGTGGGTACGCCCTGCTGGCCGCGGCCAGGTACCCCTTCTCGGCGGTGAGCGTCAACTACGGCGAGGTGCCTGACGACGCGGAGAACCTCGTCGCCGGGGCTTGCCCGATCATCGCCTCGTACGGCGGTCGCGACCGCACGATGCGAGGGCGGCCCGAGCAGCTGCGGCACGTACTGGCGGCTGCCGGTGTCGAGCACGACGTCAAGACCTACGCCCTCGCCGGTCACAGCTTCCTCAGCACGCAGGGCTACCCGAGAGGCGTGGCATCGCTCGCGAAGATCATGGGTATGAGCGCCGGCCCGCACGCCGAGTCCGCGGAGGACGCCTGGCGCAGGGTCGACGCCTTCTTCGGCACGCATCTTCGCGGCCAGCCAAGTCTCAGCTCCTGATTCTGCGTCGTACTTGCCTGTGTCCCCGGGGGCCGTCGAGGAGTTGACAGGTTCTGTTCACCCTCCGTTTGGTTCATTCCGAAGATCAGTTCACGGCCGCTGCCTACGTTTCTCATCGTCAGACGTACTAAGGACCGGACTCCCCGGCCCTTACAGAGAGGCGGAAGCCAAGTGACTTCAACAATCCTGCGCCGCGCGGCACTGCCTGCGGTGCTCGTGCTGACTCTCGGGCTCTCTGCCTGTGGTGGCAGCAACGAGTCCGGATCAGAGGGCGACGTTTCGGGTGAGGTTCTCGCGGACGGGTCGTCAACGGTCCAGCCCCTGACTGCCGCGGCCGGAGAGCTCTTCGCCGAGGAGGAGCCTGGTGTCAACGTCTCGGTCGGCACTGCCGGCACCGGCGGTGGCTTCGAGGTGTTCTGCCAAGGGAAGACCGACATTTCCAACGCATCACGTCCCATCGAGGACGAAGAGGCCGCGCTCTGCGACAAGGCCGGTGTCGAGTACACCGAGCTGCAGGTCGCGACCGACGCGTTGACCGTTGTTGTCTCGGCGGAGAACGACTTCATCACCTGCCTGACCACCGACGAGCTCAAGACGCTCTGGGAGCCGGCGGCCGAGGGCAAGATCACCACCTGGGACCAGGTCAACCCCGACTTCCCCGCCGAGGAGATCAGCCTCTTCGGTGCCGGGACCGACTCGGGCACTTTCGACTACTTCACCGACGCCATCAACGGCGAGGAAGGCGCGAGCCGAACCGACTACAACGCCACCGAGGACGACAACGTCACGGTGACCGGCGTCAGCGGCTCACCCACGGCGATCGGCTACTTCGGCTTCTCCTACTTCCAGGAGAACAGCGACAAGCTCAAGGCTGTCGAGGTCGACAGCGGCGACGGTTGCGTCGCGCCGAGCCCCGAGTCCGCACAGGACGGGACCTACACACCGCTGGCCCGCCCGCTGTTCATCTACGTCAACAACAAGTCCGCAGCGGACAAGCCGTACGTGAAGGCGTTCGTCGACTTCTACGCCGAGCAGAACGCGGACATCGTGGCCGCCGCCAAGTTCATCCCGCTCAACGAGGAGCAGAGCACAGAGCTCGCAGACACCGCCGAGTCACTGGGCTGACGTCCGCCGGCGAGGGACCGACGAGCTCGGTCCCTCGCCATTCCTCGTACAAGTCCGGAGAACGAATGTGACCAGCAACGCCGCCCAAGCGCCCCTGTCGCTGAGCAGGCAGTCGCCCCGGTGGGGCGAGCGGATCACCATGGGCTTCCTCGCCGGGGCCGCTTCACTGTCCGTCCTGGTCACCGTCGGCATCGTCCTGGCGCTGCTGCTCCCGGCGCTGGAGTTCTTCAAGGAAGTCAGCGTCTGGGAGTTCCTCACCGGCACCCGGTGGACCCCTCGCTTCACCGGCCAGGAGTCCTACGGTGTCCTGCCACTGGTCACGGGCACAGCCTTCACCACCGTCATCGCGCTGCTGATCGCGGTGCCGTTCGGCCTCGGCGCGGCGGTGTTCCTGTCCGAGTACGCCTCGCCCAAGATGCGCAAGATCCTCAAACCAGTCCTCGAGGTCCTCGCCGGGATCCCCTCGGTCGTGTACGGCTTCTTCGCCCTCAGCTTCGTGGCGCCATACGTGCTCAACGACCTGCTGCACATCGACGTCGGGACGTTCAGCGTCCTGGCCGCCGGCATCGTGCTGGGCATCATGATCATCCCGACCATCGCGTCGCTGTCGGAGGACGCCATGTCCGCAGTGCCGGCGGCGCTGCGGCAGGGATCACTCGCGCTCGGTGCGAACCGGATGCGTACGACGCTCCGGGTCGTCTTCCCGGCGGCGGTCTCGGGCATCGCCGCTGCCGTCGTCCTCGGTCTGTCGCGGGCGATCGGGGAGACGATGATCGTGGCGCTGGCCGCCGGGACGCAGGCACGGATGGTCAGCAGCCCGACGGAGTTCGGACAGACGATGACGGGATTCATCGCGCAGACCGCGACCGGGGAGAGCACGCCGGGGACGCTGACCTTCAACACGTTGTACGCTGTCGGGCTGCTGCTGTTCCTGATCACCCTGGTCATCAACATCATCAGTATCCGGCTCGTCCACCGCTTCCGAGAGGCCTACTGATGGCAACGATCGGCACCCTGTCGCGCCAAGTGGCGACCCCGCTCAAGGCGGAGCGCCACGGTGACCGCAGCATCGCGTCCATCGCCTTCTTGATCGCCCTCTGGGTGGCACTCGCCTTCGCCGTGGTGTGCCTGGCCGTGCTGCTCATCGACTCCTTCGTCAAGGGCCTGCCGCGGCTGGACTCCAACCTCCTGACGCGCTACTCCTCGCAGGTCATCCCCGAGAGCGCCGGAGCGCGTGCCGCCATCCTCGGATCCATGTGGGTCATCGTGACCACGGCCGTCCTCGCCATCCCACTCGGCGTCTCCGCGGCCATCTACCTCGAGGAGTTCGCGAACCCGCGGCGCTGGTACAACCGCCTCATTGAGGTCAACCTGCAGAACCTCGCGGCCGTACCGGCGATCGTCTACGGGATGCTGACGGCCGGGTTCGCCCTCGCGGTCGGCCTGCGCCGCGGCATCGTGCTGGCCGCCGGGATCGCGTTGGCGCTGCTGATCCTGCCGGTCATTATCATCACCACGCGCGAAGCCCTGCGAGCGGTCCCCGCCGAGATCCGCGACGGCTCCCTGGCGCTGGGCGCCACGCCGCTGCAGACCGTCTGGCGCCAGACACTGCCCTCGGCCATCCCCGGCATCGCGACCGGCACGATCCTGGCCCTCTCCCGCGCCCTGGGCGAGGCAGCGCCGCTGCTGCTGCTCGGGGGGCTGGTGTTCATCAACTACGACCCGGACGGCTTGTTCTCCGGGTTCACGACCCTTCCCATCCAGATCTTCGACTGGACCGGTCGACCAGAGGATGCGTTCAAGGAAGTCGCTTCCGCGACGATCATCGTGTTGCTGGTACTCCTGCTCGCGATGAACGCCCTCGCCATCATCATCCGTAACCGCTACCAGAAACGCTGGTGAGACCCATGGCCACGTACACCACCACTGATACCAGCCAGAAGACGGGAACGCCGATGGCGACCGATGCACAAAGCACCTCCGACGTGTCCTCCGACGGAGCTCCGTCGAAGGCGATGTTCGAGCCGTCCGCCAACAGCCGCCGCTCGGGCACGCTGCGCGAGAAGCCGAACCCGCTGATCGAGTGTGACGATCTCAGCATCTTCTACGGCGACTTCCGCGCCGTCAGCGGGATCTCGATGGTCTTCGGCAAGAACGAGATCACCGCGCTCATCGGTCCGTCCGGCTGCGGCAAGTCGACGGTGCTGCGGACGCTGAACCGGATGAACGACCTCATCCCCGGGACACGCGTGGAGGGGAGGGTCAGCTATCACGGCCAGGACATGTACGGCAAGGAGGTCGATCCGATCGAGGTCCGCCGGCGGATCGGCATGGTCTTCCAGAAGCCCAACCCGTTCCCCAAGTCGATCTTCGACAACATCGCCTTTGGACCGCGGGTGCTGGGGATGAAGGGGGACATGGACGGCATCGTGGAGAGCGCACTCACACGCGCGGCGCTGTGGGACGAGGTGAAGGACCGCCTGAGGACCAACGCCTTCGGCATGTCCGGTGGCCAGCAGCAGCGGCTGTGCATCGCCCGCTGCCTGGCGGTGGAGCCCGATGTGATCCTGATGGACGAGCCCTGCTCGGCGCTCGACCCGATCTCGACCGGAAAGATCGAGGACCTCATGATGGAGCTCCGGAAGGACTACTCGATCGTGATCGTGACCCACAACATGCAGCAGGCCGCCCGTGTGTCCGACCGCACGGCCTTCTTCACCGTCACGGAGGACCGCGTGGGCCAGATGGTCGAGATCGACGACACGGAGAAGATGTTCACCAACCCCTCCGACTCCCGCACAGAGGCGTACGTGACGGGCAAGGTGGGCTAGCGTGACCCAGACCACCCGCGCCGCGTTCCAGGAGGAGCTGGCCGAGCTCGAGCAGCAGGCGCTCGGTGGCCTCGACATGGTCGTGGAGGCGATCGATCGCGCCGTGGAGACGGTGCAGCATCGCGACGTGGAGCTGGCCTCCATGGTGATCGCCGACGACGACCGGATCGACGGCCGCTACCTCGAGGTGCACCAGGGACTCCTTTCGTTGCTCGCCCTGCAGGCGCCCGTGGCCGGCGACCTGCGTCTGGTGGCCGCCCTGCTCCATCTCATCAAGCACGTGGAGCGGATGGGCGACCAGTGCGTGAACATCGCCAAGATGGTGCCGCTGGCCGGCCACGAGCCGCCGTCCGACGAGCGCATCCTCTCCCACGTGGCGCGGATGGGAGCCCAGGCCCGCGAGCAGGTGATCCAGTGCAAGCTGGCCTTCGAGCGCCGCGACGCGGCGCTGGCCCAGGACCTGGTGCGCCAGGACGACGAGATCGACCGGCTGAACCGCGAGGTATTCCACATCGCGCTGGAGATCGGCGACGACGCCGACACGCGCGAATGGGCGATGCACATGATGCTGATCGCGCGCTCGATCGAGCGGATCGGCGACAATGCCGTGGACATCGGCGAGCAGACCGCCTTCGTCGTCACCGGTCTGTTCCGGGAGTTCGAGGACGCCTCGCACCCTGGCTCCGCCTCGCCGTCCACCGCTTGATTTGCGCCTGCGTCGACATCGGGAGCAACACCACCCGGCTCCTGGTGGCGGATGCTGGTGGCGGCAGCCTTCGCGAACTGGTCACCCAGAGGGCCTTCACCCGCATCGGCAAGAGCCTCGGCAAGGACGGAAGGATTCCCGCGGAGAAGATCGCCGAGACCGCCGAGGTGGTGCGCACCCAGGTGGCGGTGGCGAGAGAGGTGGGCAGCGAGCGGATCGTTGCCGTGGCCACCGCGGCCATCCGGAACGCTCCCAACCGGGAGGCGCTGGTGAGCGCCGTGGATCGCGCGGCCGCCGTGGCGCTCGACGTGATCTCGGAGGAGGAGGAGGCGCGGCTCGCCTTCGTGGGCGCCACCTGCACCCTCGGGCAGCCCACGGCAGGGTCGATCGCGGTGATCGACGTGGGCGGGGGCTCCACCGAGATCGCGGTGGGCGACCCGGAGACGGGGATGGACTGGTCCTGCTCCTTCAGGATCGGATCGGGCTTCCTGGCGGATGCGTACCTGCGCTCGAATCCCCCCTCCGCGGGCGAGCTGGAGAAGGTGCGCAGGCACGTGGCGGGCACCTTCGAGGGGCTGGCGCCTCCACCCGCGCAGACGGCCGTTGCCGTGGGCGGCACGGCCACCTCGCTGCGGCGGATGGTCGGGGGCGAGCTGCATCACGACACACTGGAGCGCGGCATCCGTGTGCTCTCATCCACCCCGATCGAGGAGATCGCCCGGCGCTTCGAGCTCGATCCCGAGCGGGTCCGGCTGATGCCTGCGGGCATCCTGGTGCTGGGGGCGATCTCCGACCTCCTCGGGCTGCCACTGAAGATCGCGCGCGGCGGCCTGCGGGAGGGCGTGCTTCTCGAGCTGGTGGAGGGCCGGCGCCTTGCCTAGTGGATCAGGGGCCCGAAGCAGCCGGCTTGGCCGGCTGCGCAGGGATCAGTTCCCGCGCGCGATCAGGCGCAGGTCGGCCGGGCGCAGGAAGACCTTCAGCTCACCCTTCGCGATTCCGGCCAGGCCGCCCTTCTTCATGCGCACCTGCGCGCCCGTGAGGCCGTGCACCGCCATGGAGAAGTCCGGGTCGTGGCCCACCAGCAGCACTTCGTCGCCCAGGCCCGCGGCCAGCGCCTCGGCATCGAAGGGACCGCCCGAGAGCTTCGGCTCGAGCTCGGGGTCCACACGGTGCGGCTTGCATGCCAGCCGGGCACTGTCGGCGGCACGCACCCGCGGGCTGGACAGGCAGGCGTCCAGCTTGATTCCGAGCGCCTTCAGCGCGGCGCCGGCCGCCTGCGCCTGGGCGCGGCCCTCATCCGTGAGTGGACGCTCCGAGTCGGGGGAGCCGTCCTCCGCATCGCCGTGTCGCAACAGCCAGATCACGATCGGGCACCATAGAGGCTGAACCATGGAAACGGCGACCGTCACATCCCAGCCCCCCGCCCTCGACGCTCCCGAGCTGTACAC
>JACCZT010000078.1 GCA_013695785.1 Nocardioidaceae bacterium
GCCCGACCCCGAGGGCGAGGTTGATCTTGGCCGGAACCCGTGCGGTCGCGCTGGTCACCCGCTCAACCTAACCGGTGACCTCACGCAGTGCCTCGGCAACGGAGACGAACGCAGGCAGCCCCAGCGACTCGCCTCGGGCCTGCGGGGAGATTCCCGCGGCGACGAGCACCGCTTCTGCCGCCGGGGCGGAACCGGCGATGCCGGAAAGGGCGGCGCGCATCGTCTTGCGCCGTTGGGCGAAGGCGGCGTCGATGACGGCGAAGACAGCGTCGCGACTCACCGTCGCGACCGGTGGGTCGCGTCGCGTCCAGGACACCAGCGCGGAGTCGACGTTGGGTGCCGGCCAGAACACCGAGCGGCTCACCTTGCCGGCCAGTCGCAGGTCGGCGTACCAGGCGGACTTCAGGCTCGGGACGCCGTACACCCGCGAGCCGGGTGGGGCGGCAAGTCGAGCGGCCACCTCGCTCTGCACCAGCACCAGTCCGTGCCGCACCGACGGCACCAGCTCCATCAGGTGGAGCAGCACCGGGACGGAGATGTTGTACGGCAGGTTGGCCACCAACGCTGTCGGCGGCACGCCAGGGATCGAGTGGATACGCAGGGCGTCGGCGTGGACGACGTCGAGACGGTCGGCGTGCTCGGGGGCGAACTCGTGGACAGTGTCGGGCAGGGCAGCGGCGAGGGTGGCGTCCACCTCGACGGCCACGACGCGACCTACCCGCTCCAGCAGCGCCAACGTGAGTGAGCCGAGGCCCGGCCCCACTTCGAGGACGATGTCGTCCGGTCCGACGCCGGAGGACCGAACGATGCGCCGCACGGTGTTGGCGTCGATGACGAAGTTCTGTCCGCGCTTCTTGGTCGGAGTCACTGACAGTCGAGCAGCCAGCTCACGGACGTCGGCGGCCCCGAGCAGCCGTGGTGTCAGGTGGGCAGCCCCAGCGACGCGGCACATGCCGGCCAGGCGCCGTAGCCGCCGTTGGCGTCGCGGAGCTTGGTGGCGACGGCGATCTGCGTCTCGCGGCTGTTGTCGCTCGGCAGGCCGGTGCCGCCGTAGGCGCGCCAGGTGTCGAGGTTGAACTGCAGCCCACCGTAGTAGCCGTTGCCGGTGTTGATCGCCCAGTTGCCGCCGGACTCGCACTCGGCCAGCTGGTCCCAGACGGTGTTGCCCGAGGAGTAGTCGGACCCGCCACCAGAAGGCGAAGGGGACGGCGAGGAGGGCGAAGGCGAAGGCGAAGGCGAGGGCGAAGGCGGCGGCGGAGTCTTGGTACCGAGCGCCTCGATCTGGGTGACCGGTGCGACGAGGACCTTGCGGGACAGGACGGTGCGCTTGCGCACCTTGCCATCGGCACGGACGACCCGGACCTGCAGCTTCCTGGTGCCTTCCTTGCCGGTGCGTACGACCTCGACGTCGCCCTTGTCCATCGAGGAGTCCTCACGCACCGTGGTGCTGAAGTCGATCGGGACGGTCGTGGCCTTCTCGATCACCTTGATCCGGGTGACGACGATGCGGTCCCCGTCCTCGACCCGGTGGCCGAGCTTGGGGGTGATCTCGTCGTCCTTGTCCAAGGTGATGGCGGAGTCCTCGAGCGCCTCGCGCACCGTGGTCACGGCGATCTGGGACTTGTCCGTCTTGCCATCGGCCTTGATCGTCAACCTCTTGGGGCTGACGATGGACAGGCCCAGGCCCTCGCGGGGGATCGCCGCGCTGCGGCTCGTGGACAGGTCGGCACCTTCGGCGCGTAGCCCCAGCTGGCTCAGGGCATCCTCGACGCTGAGGGCCGTGACCCAGTACTTCTCCTGCTCGCCGTCGAGGGTCACCGTGAGCTGGCGACCATAGCGGACCGCGACCTGCGTACCCTCGTCGATCGAGGCGTCCGGGTCGGGAGCGACCACATCATGCTCGCCCACCTCGATGCCCTCGGAGTCCAGGACGTCAGAGACCGTCGATCCGAAGGTTCGTACGGTGCTGGACTCGCCGTCGACGCTCAGCGTCACCGTCTTGTTGAGGCTGACGAAGGCGATGGTGCCACCGACGAGGGCGAGCACGAGGACGACATTGAGGGCGATGATGACGAGGCGCTTGGGCACGCGGTTCCCACTCAGAGACGAAGACACGGACCCCACGACCATAACGAAAAGGTCACGACCGTCCAAACGCAGGCGCTACCAGGACCCGCCGTACGCCTCATCGGTGTTGGCCTCGATGGCCGAGCACAGCTCTAAGAGAGCGTTGTCCAGGACCTGCGCCATTGCGCGCACGGTCAGCGGAAGCAGGTACGAGGCGTTGGGCCGCCCGCGATGCGGCGTTGGCGAGAGGAACGGCGCGTCGGTCTCGGCGAGCACCCGGTCCAGCGGCGTGATCGCGAGTGCCGAGCGGATGCTGGACGCGTTCTTGAACGTCACCGTCCCGGAGAAGGACAGCCAGAACCCCCGGTCCAGGCACGCCTGCGCGAAGCCGGCGTCTCCGGAGAAGCAGTGCATGACGGTACGCGCCGGTGGCCCGCACTCGTCCAGCACCGCCAGCACGTCCGCATGCGAGTCACGGTCGTGCACGACGAGGGTCTTGTCATGGCGCTTGGCCATCTCGATGTGGGCCCGGAACGACTCGTGCTGTGCGGCGCGGCCCTGCTCGCCGGTGCGGAAGTAGTCCAGCCCGGTCTCGCCGACGGCGCGTACCCGATCGGTGGAGGTGACCATGCGTTCGATCTCGGTGAGTGCGTCGTCCAGCTCGCCGGCGCCATGGAGACGCGGTGCCTCGTTGGGGTGGATGGCGACTCCGGCGACCAACGCGGGGTGGTCGAGCGCGGCGTGCGCCGCCCACCGCGCGCCGGGCAGGTCACAGCCGATCTGCACGATACGGGGTACGCCGACCACGCGTGCCCGCTCGATCGCCGCCGCGGTGTCCAGCTGGTCCGCTGCGTCGTCGAGGTCGAGGTGGCAGTGGTTGTCGACGACGGGGTGCGGCAGCGGTTCGGGGTCGGCGGGACGGTCACCGGTACGGCTCATGCCGGTGTGGCCTCGATCGGCGCCCAAGCGGGGCCGGTCTCACCAAGTGCGACGTCGAGCTTGGCGAACAGCGGCGCCGGCTTGGCGAGCGGGGTGCCCGGGACGACCGGGGTGCGGCCCCAGTGGGCCTGCTCGGCGGCGTAGTCACCCATCAGGACCGGGTACGGATGGAATGCCTCTGGGACGCCTACGCCCTCGACGTCGGCCGGCAGGTCGTCGACGACCTCGCGGATCTCGGGTTGGGCGGCCCAGGTGCCCTGCCCGCCAAGGGCAGTGTGCACGGCTTGGGCCGCGTGCGGCAGGAACGGCGTGAGCATCGCGTTGGCGTCGCTGACCGCCTGCAGTGCTGTGTGGAGCACGGTCGCTTGGCGCTCGGGGTCGTCGCCGAGCTTCCACGGCTCGGTCTCGGAGAGGTAGCGGTTGGCGGCGGTCACGACCCGCATCGCTTCGGTGGCGCCTGCCTTGAACCGGCTGCGGTCCAGATGGGCGCCGACGGTCTCATAACCTGCGTCCGCGGCACGCAGGAGCGCGATGTCCGCGTCGGTGCGGGTGCCCGGCGTGGGCACCTGCCCGAAGTTCTTGTGCGCCATGGAGATCGCCCGGTTCACCAGGTTGCCCCACTCGTTGGCGAGCTCGAAGTTGGTACGCCGGACGAACTCCTCCCAGGTGAAGTCGGTGTCGTTGGTCTCGGGTCCGGCGACTGCGATGAAGTAGCGCAAGGCGTCGGGCCCGAACTCAGCGAGAAAGTCACGGACGTAGATCACGGTTCCGCGACTGGTGGAGAACTTCGACCCGCTCATCGTGAGGAACTCGCTCGAGACGACCTCGGTCGGCAGGTTGAGCTCGCCGTACCGCCCTGGGCTGCCACCGGCCGTCCCGGCCCCGCGGTAGCCGAGCAGCTCGGCGGGCCAGATCTGGGCATGGAAGGTGATGTTGTCCTTCCCCATGA
>JACCZT010000082.1 GCA_013695785.1 Nocardioidaceae bacterium
TGGGTAAGCTGCTGTTCCTGATCATCGCCGTCGCCCTTGTCGCGGCCTACGTCTACCGCGTCCAGCTCTTGTCGCGGATGCTCGGCCAGGACCAGACGCGAGTCCGTCGGATGCTCGAGCGGCGCAAGGGTGACTGAGCGTGTACGTCCCGCACTTCAACCGCGTCGACGACGCCGCTGAGATCCACGAGCTCGTACGCCAGGTCGGTGCTGCCGATGTGGTGACCGTCGGCCCGGACGGCACCCCTGTCTCGACGCTGCTGCCGGTGATGTGGAGCGAGGACGGGACGGTCGTCATCGCCCACATGGCGCGCGCCAACGGGCACTGGCGCCACATCGCCAGAGCCCAGCAGGACGGCGAGGTCAAGGCGCTCGCGATCGTGTCGGGGCTGCAGGCGTACATCTCGCCGAGCTGGTACGCCGCCAAGGCCGAGCACGGCCGCGTCGTACCCACCTGGAACTACTCGGCGGTCCACCTCACTGGGACCGTCACCGTCCACGACGATGCCGAGTGGGTACGCGAGGCCGTCACCAGGTTGACACAGACGCACGAGTCGGGCCGGGCCACACCGTGGGCGGTCACCGACGCGCCCGAGACCTATGTGACCAAGCAGCTTCGGGCGATCGTCGGCGTCGAGATGCGCGTCCACATCGTCGAGGCGAAGGCGAAAATGAGCCAGAACCGGTCCGAGGCCGACCGCGCGGGTGTGGCCGGTGGCCTGGCGGCCGACCAGGATCCGCGTGCCCGGGCGATGGCCGCCGACATCCCCCTCTAGCCTCGACGCAGGGCCGAGCGTGAGGTCGAGGATGGCTGCGGCAGACTCGGGGGTGTGAACGTTCCCACGACCTCCGCCGACCACTCACCGGTCGCCGTCCTCTTCGACATCGACGGCACGCTCGTCGACTCCAACTACGCCCATGTGAGCGCGTGGATGCAGGCCTTCGTCGCCGCCGGCCACCCGGTCGACGCGTGGCGCATCCACCGGGTCATCGGGATGGACAGCTCGATGCTGCTCGCCGAGCTCCTCGGTGACGACGCCGACCGGTTCGGCGACGAGGTCAAGGAGCGGCACCAGGAGTACTACGCCGACGCCGCGCCGCTGCTGCACGTCCTGAACGGCGCCCGTGAGCTGTTGCGCGACCTCGCCGAGCGCGGCGCTCGGGTCGTCCTGGCCACGTCCGCGCCGCAGGACGAGCTCGCCCGGTTGCGTGACCTGCTCGATGTCGAGGAGGTCATCAGCGCGGTCACCTCCTCCGAGGACGTCGAGACAGCCAAACCGCGGCCGGACGTGCTTCGCGTGGCGCTGGACAAGGGCGGTGTCACTGCAGAGCGGTCTGTGATGGTGGGGGACGCCGTGTGGGACGCTGAGGCCTCGAAGCAGGCTGGAATAGCCTTCGTCGGCGTACTGACCGGAGGTATCTCCGCGGCCGAGCTCGAGGATGCCGGTGCGGACGAGGTATGGACGAGTGTGGCGGACCTGCACGCGCACCTGGACGACAGCGTCCTCGGGCGACTACTGCGGTGAGGCTGCTGTGATCACTGTGGCTGGTGGTCAAGAGAGGTGCCAGCGGTGTCGGCTGTGGACTTGCGCGGTGGATAGGTCCTGTCTAGGTTGGACTCAGGCGGCCGAACGGACTCACGCAGAACGCCGGTCGTCTGAGAGAACCAGAAGCGGCCCGCGGATCGTCGGGGTGCAGGAGGTTGTCGTCGGTAGTCCCACTTCGTCCGGGACGATCGCTTCTCGGCACGACGACTGTCTAGATCTCGACACTCGGGCCGTTTCTGTGCGTCAGAGCGGTGTATCCCCGCCCCACGAGTCACCGCGGTACCAGGTTCTCCTGGTACCGGTTCACTTCTCCTGGGTTGCGTCCCAGGTGAAGCGACGTCGAGCTCGGAGAAGGAGCGGAAGCGCGGGTCCCCGCCACGGTGGCGCGGCGGTCCCGCCACGGTGACCGAGTTGCAACTGGGTCGGCAGATGGCACCCTTTGGTAATGACCCAGACCGATATCCCACGCCCGGAGTCCGGTGACGTCGTCGAGCTCATCATCGATGACCACCGCCTCTTCGAGAGGCTCATGCACCAGGTGCGCGACGAGACCCAGGACCGGGCGGGGTTGCGTTCGATGCTGTCCAACATCTTGGTGGCGCATGCCGAGGCGGAGGAGAAGTACGTCTACCCGGGCCTGGTCAAGACCGACGCCATCGAGGGCGAGGATGCCGAGCACAGCGAGCACGAGCACCACGAGATCAACGAGGCGCTGCTCGGCCTGCTCGAGGTCGAGGACACCGCGTCCGAGGACTTCGGCGATGCGGTGGAGGCACTGACCAAGGCGCTCACGCACCACCTCTACGAGGAGGAGCGCGAGATCCTCAACCCCGCGCGTACCGACGTCGACACCGCCACCAAGGCTGAGCTCGGTGAGAAGTTCGCCGCTGAACGCTCGCGCCTCCTCGACGCGGATTGCGGCTCGGTCGACAACGTCCGCACGCTCGTCGAGGCTGCCAAGGCCGAGGACGACTGACGCGGGATACTGTCGCGGCGTGACTGTCGTCGGCCTCCTGCTCGCGGCCGGAGCAGGACGGCGCATGGGCATGCCCAAGGCGCTCGTCCTCGACGAGGCCGGTACGCCGTGGGCCGTACGAGCGGTCC
>JACCZT010000088.1 GCA_013695785.1 Nocardioidaceae bacterium
GCCGCGGGCACCGTGGCCGTCGTCGTTCCGGTCGGCCAGCGCGAGAAGGTCACGGCCGCACTCGGCGACCAGCTCACCGCGTACGCCGGCCGCGTGCAGGTGCTCGAGGGCCTGGACACCAAAGGGCTGGAGTTCGACGGCGTCGTGGTGGTCGAGCCGGACGCCATCACCGCCGAGTCCGAGACCGGGTGGCGCACGCTGTACGTCGTCCTCACCCGTGCCACCCAGCTGCTCCTGACCGTCGGCACCACCGACGGGTGGCTGCGCCGCCTGCGCGACGAATCACCGTGAGCGTCCTCTCGGACGTCCTCGACCACCCCGCGTACGCGATCCTTCGCGTGCGCGACTCCGACGAGGTGACGGTGGTCGCGGGCACCTGGCGGCAGGTCGACACCCTCGCCGACATCCCGGTCGCCGAGGGCCGACCCGAGGGTGGAGCACGGTACGACTCGCTGGTGCTGGTGCCGTTCGCGCAAGCGCGCGAGCGCGGTTTCGAGGCACACCAGGACGGCACCCCGCTCGCGGTCATCGAGGTCGCGTACGAGCGCAGCGTGCCGCTGGCGGAGATCCTGGAGCTGTTGCCCGACGAGCCGGTGGAGTTCACCGACCGCGGCGGGTTCGAGACCGATGACGCGACCTACGCGCGGATGGTCGACGCGGTCATCGCCGACGAGATCGGCAAGGGCGAAGGCGCCAACCTCGTCGTCGCCCGCAGCTACCGGGCGGTCCTGGCCGACTGGGGGCACGCGAAGGCGTGGACCGTCCTGCGCCGACTGCTCACCCGCGAGCGGGGCGCGCACTGGACGTTCTGCATCTCCACCGGCGAGCGGTTCCTCGTCGGCGCGAGCCCCGAACGGCACGTCAGCATCGACGCGGGCCAGGTCCGCATGAATCCCATCAGCGGCACGTTGCGCCTGCGCGGGCTCGAGTCGCAGGCGCTGCGCAAGGCTGCGTTGCTGGAGTTCCTCGCCGACGAGAAGGAGATCTACGAGCTCTTCATGGTCGTCGATGAGGAGCTGAAGATGATGTGCGACATCTGCCAGGAGGGAGGGCTCGTGCTCGGGCCGTACCTCAAGGCGATGACGCACCTCGTGCACACCGAGTACCTCCTCGCCGGACGCACGCACCGCGACGTGCGTGACGTGCTGCGCGACTCGATGTTCGCCGCGACGGTCACCGGGAGCCCGGTCGAGAACGCCTGCCGGTTGATCAAGCAGTACGAGCCCGAGGGGCGCGGCTACTACGCGGCGCTGGCGGCGCTGATCGGGCGCAACGACGACGGCGAGGTGCTCGCCGATGCACCGATACTGATCCGTACCGCAGACATCGACACCGACGGCAACCTCAAGATCACCGCCGGAGCGACCTTGGTGCGCGACTCCGACGCGGCATACGAGACTGCCGAGACCCGTGCCAAGGCCGCAGGGATACTGAGCGCGTTCGGGCTCGCCCCCGAAGCACAGGCACCGGTCGAGGGGTTCGACGCGTTCGCGTACGACGACGAGGTGCTCATCGCGCTCGGGCGACGCAACCAACGCCTGAGCCAGTTCTGGTTGAGCGACCAGTCCGGCGTGGCGCCGGTGCCGGGACTGGACGCTCAACGGGTGCTGGTCGTGGACGGCGAGGACGACTTCGTCAACATGCTCGGTCACCTCCTCGGTGTCCTGGGGATGTCGACGCAGGTTCTACGGCACGACGCGTACTCCGGACCGGAGATGTTCGACGGCTTCGACCTGGTGGTCGTCGGTCCGGGGCCGGGCGACCCCAGCGACCAGACGTCGCCGAAGATGGCCACGCTTCGCGGCGTCGTCGACGACCTGCTTGCTGCCCGGCGACCGTTCCTCGCGGTGTGTCTGGGCCACCAGGTGCTCGCGCACGCCGTCGGACTCGACCTGGCGTACAAGGACATCGTCTTCCAGGGCACCCAGAGCCGCCTGCCGTTGGGTGGACGCCAGGAGACCGTCGGCTTCTACAACACCTTCGTCGCGCGGGTGCCTGCGCGCGGGCTGCCTGAAGGCATCAGCGTAGAGACCGATCCGGGGACGGGGGACGTGCACGTCCTCGCCGGCCCGCACTACCGGGGCGTGCAGTTCCACGCGGAGTCGATCCTGACCCAGCACGGGTACGAGATCCTGCGCGACCTGGTCACAGATCTGCTGGCCGCGCCTGGACCGGGCGCCGGCGCAGACGGGTGATGGCGACGCCGATCAGACACACCGCGCCGCCGGTCAGGCCGATCGCCGTCGGCGTCTCGGACAGCAGCAGCCATGACAGCCCGATGGCGATGGCAGGCACCAGGTACGTCGTCGCGCTGGCGGTCCCGGCGCTGACGCGGGCCAGCGCGTAGGCCCAGGTCGTGAACGCGATGGCGGTCGGGAACACCCCGAGGTAGACCAGGCCCGCGATCGAGGCGGGCGAGGCGGCGGCCATCTCATCGACGAGCCGCGGGGCGTACGGCATGCACGCGATTGCGCCGATCGTGCAGCCGAGCCAAGTGGCCTGGATGGCGTCGACCGAACGGAGCACCGGCTTCTGCACGAGCACGCCGACGGCGTACAGCACGGCGGCGAGCGCGCACAGGAGCACACCGACGACGCTGGTGTCCGGCGCGTCGCTCGCCTTGGTCCCCACGGTGATCAGCGCGACACCACAGACCGCTACGGCGGTGCCGATGACGAGCGTGCGCGGGAACCCCTCACCGAGCAGCAGCCCGGCGAGGACCGCGATCAGGATCGGACCGGTCTGTACCAGCAACGCTGCGGTGCCGGCGTCGACGTACGTCTCGCCGGCGTTGAGCGCGATGTTGTAGCCGGCGAACCACAGCACGCCGTATGCGGTGATGTACGCCAGGTTCCGGCCTTGCGGAAGGCGTTGGCGACGTGGTGCGACGACCGCCCCGAGACACACGGCGCCGACAACGAGCCGGCCGAGCGCGAGGGGTCCGGGTGAGAAGGTCTCGCCGATCGCCCTGATCCCCACGAAAGCCGACGCCCACAGCACGAGCGTCGTCGCCATGGCCACCAAGGACAGGTCGCGAGCTACGGCGGTCTGTGTGGTGGTCACACGCCAACGCTAGGTCGGCCCGCCGCGCCTGCGTCAACGAATTCGCGCCGACTTACCTCGATCGACTGCCGATACCCGTCATCCGCAGGTTCTGGCCCCTCGATCCGCAGGTTCTGGCCCCTCGATCCGCAGGTTCTGGTCGGCTACAGCAGCGGCTATTCAGGCGCAGGTGCGGTAGCGCAGGTAGATCATGCCATTGTCGAACCGGCGATGATCAAGCAGAGCAAGCGTCAAGCGGACACCCTGGTGCAGAGCCTGTTTGCCCCCTCCCACCACGACGGGCGCGATGAAAAGATGAAGCTCGTCCACCAGCCCGGCGCCCATCGCCTGGGCGGCGAGGTTGGGGCCGCCCACGCTGATGTCACGGTCCGCGATCGACTTCATCTGACGAACCGCTTCAGGGTCGAACGCTCGCTCGATCCGCGTCTTGGCGGTGGGTACCGCCTCCAGCGTCTTGGAAAACACAATCTTGTCGGCTGCTTGCCACAGGTCTGCGAACTCCATGACGTGCGACTGCGTGGCGAGCGTGGGGTCGGTTTCCCAGGCGACCATCACTTCGTACATCCGCCTCCCGTAGAGGTAGGTACCGATCGGCCGCTCGAGATCGTTGATGAAGCTGTGCACCTCCTCGTCGGGCTCAGCCCAGTCGAACGACCCGTCCGCGTCCACGACGTAGCCGTCCGAGGACGCGATCATGGAATAGATCAGCTTCGCCATGGGGGTTCCCTTCACGCACGTGATCGACATCCTGCCAGCGCCCAACGCGTTCGCGGGCCAGCACCTGCGGATGGAGGGGCCAGAACCTGCGGATGGAGGGGGTTGGGTTAGCTGCCGAGGGAGCCGCCGTCGGAGTCCAACGTGACCTCGACCTGGTCGGTCTCGCCACTGCGTATGACGGCCAACGTGACCGTCTCGCCGGGCTGGTAGGCGCGTATGGCCGCGACGAGCCCGTCAGAGCTGTTGATCGGGTTGTCGTTGAGCGCGGTGATCACGTCGCCGGTCTCCAGTCCAGCCTCGTCTCCGGCACCGCCGTCGGTGACCTCCTTGACCACGGCCCCGACGCTGGTGATGCCGTCGGACTCGGTCTTGTTGCCGACCGTGATACCGATCCGGGCATGCTCGACTGTCTTGCCCTTGGACAGCTGCTTGGCCACGTTCTTGGCGAGGTCGACGGGGATGGCGAAGCCCAGGCCGATCGACCCGGACTGCTCGGTGGCGCTGCTCGACGTACCGCGGATCGCCGAGTTGATACCGACGACGTTGCCGTCGAGGTCGACCAGCGGCCCACCGGAGTTCCCGGGGTTGATGGCAGCGTCGGTCTGGATCGCGGGGAACACCGTCGACGTGCCGCTGTTGCTGCCGTCCGAGGAGCTGACCGGGCGGTTCAGCGCACTGACGATGCCGCTGGTGACGGTGCTCTCCAGGCCGAACGGCGATCCGACGGCCACGACGGACTGGCCGACCTTCAGGTCAGAGGAGCTGCCCAGTGTCGCCGGGGTCAGCTCTGCGTCCACGTCGACCTTGACCACGGCGAGGTCAGTGACATCGTCCCGACCGACGATGGTGCCGTCGGCGGTGCTGCCGTCGTTGAACGACACGGTTATCGTCCCGGAGTCGGCGGCCGCCTCGACCACATGGTTGTTGGTGAGAATCTCACCGTCGTTGCTGATGATGATGCCCGTGCCGCTGCCAGCCGCCTGGCTGCCGTTGCTCTCCCCTGTGACGTTGAGCTGGACCGTTGACGGCAGGACCTTGGCGGCGACGCCTTCGACGTTGTCGCTGCTGACCGTCCTGGTGGAGGTGGACCTGTCTGTGTCCAGCGAGCTCACAGTCCGGGTGGTGGGCTCGTCGTCGTCCAGGGCGCCGTAGCCCGCTGCACCTCCGACGCCACCGACCAGACCCGCGAGCAGCGCCGCGACGAGGATGAGCCCGCCGCGCCGCTTGGGCTGGGCGGTCGTGCTCGGCGGGCCGCCTGCGACACCGCCGAACGGTAGCGCCTGCGTCGTCTCGGCTTGGCCGGCGCCGCGACGCTCCTCGTACCGATGGGTGTACGGCCCCTGCTGAGGCTGCTGTGCGGGGGGCGCGCCGGGCGGTCGACCGTAGGCCGGATCGCGAGGGTCCGGCTGACCGTATGGCTGTCCGTACGGCGGGGTGTTCTGTCCGTAGGGACGCGACTGCGGGTCGAACGGTGGCGAGCTCATATCTATAGATTGTCCCGCATCACTGAAAGAGCGCTGAAATGCTGGTGTGAGGCGGCCAAGATTATGAACGCCTCAGTGGCGTGCACGAGCGATCTGGTCGGCGTCGGCACGCGGTTCGGACGACCCCGGGACCGTCAGCGTCATGAGAGCACCTCCTGAGTCGGACTCCCCTGCGGCGACGGAACCGCCGTGGCGGTCCGCCGCCTGCGACACGATCGACAGGCCGAGACCCGAACCGGGGAGCATCCGCGCTTCGCGGGAGCGGTAGAACCGCTCGAACACGTGCGGACGGTCCTCGGCACTGATGCCGGGGCCGTCGTCGGCGACGGTCAGCACGCCGGCGGTCAGATCCACGCGTACCGTGCCCAGCGGCGGGCTCCATTTTGCGGCGTTGTCCAGCAGGTTGGTCACCGCGCGTTCGAGGAGTGTCGGGTTGCCGGTGACGTGCCACGGCTGGGTGTGCACCTCGAGGGCGATGCTCGGCGCACGGAGGCGTACCCGGTCGGCGCACGTCTGTACGACTTCCGCCAGGTCGGCCACCTGGTGGATCGGCTCGACCTCCTCATCGCGTGCGAGCTCCACGAGGTCACCGACAAGGGTGGTTAGCTCACCGATCTGCGCGCGGACATCGGACATCAGCTCCAGGCGGGTCCGATCGGAGAGACCGCCGCGGGTCTCGGCCTGCGCCAGCAGCTCGATGTTGGTTCGCAGGCTCGTCAACGGGGTACGAAGCTCGTGTCCGGCGTCCGCGACCAGCTGACGCTGACGCTGCTGGGAGGACCCCAGGGCGAGCAGCATGGCGTTGAAGGCGTTGGTGAGCCGGGCGAGCTCGTCGTGTCCGGACACCGAGATCGGCGTCAGCTGCTCAGTACGCGCCACCCGCTCCGCAGCAGCGGTGAGACGGCGGACGGGGCGCAGTCCGTTGGCCGCCACCACCCAGCCGTTCAGGCCAGCGATGACAACGCCGGCGAAGCTGACGACGAGTAGCACCGTGCGCAGCCGGTCGAGCGCGTTGCTGCTCGACTCCATCGACTGCGCGACCACCAGGGCGGTGCCGGGTTCGGACTGCACCGAGATCACGCGGAACGGTGTGCCGCCGATGTCGACCGTGCGCATGGACCGCTCAGAATCACCGTTGGCGACCGCCTCCTCCGACGGACCGACGAACTCGCGGGCTGCCTTCGCGCTCGGTGAGGAGTAGAGCAAGCCGTCGCGGAGGAAGGCGATCTTGATGTCCGCCGCCATCAGTGCGGTCTGCGGGATCCCGTTGATCGGTGAGCCGGTCACCTCGTCGGCCGCTGAGGTGGCGCGGCGTAGGAGTGACTCGTCGAGAGAGCTGTTGAACTCCGCACGGGCGGTGAAGTAGACAATGATGCTCACCGCGGCGAGGGTCAGGCCGACGCTGACCGTCGTCAGGATCGCGACTCGGGCGGCAAGGGGAAGCCGGGCGGACAGCCTTGTTCGCAGCTCGGCCAGCTTCTGGACCCGTGCGTTCATGAGGTCGATTCGCGAAGTACGTACCCGACGCCGCGCACCGTGTGCAGCAGCCGGGGTTCGCCGTTGGCTTCGAGCTTGCGGCGGACGTACCCGACGTACACCTCCAGGGAGTTCGCGGTCGTGGGGAAGTCGAACCCCCACACCTCCTCGAGGATAAAGGAGCGCTCGAGCACACGTCGGGGCCGTTGGATGAACAGCTCGAGGAGCGCGAACTCGGTGCGCGTCAGCGACACCAGCCGATCGCCGCGGCAGACGTCACGGGTGGCGGTGTCGAGGGTGAGGTCGGAGAACGCGATCTGGGTGTCCTCGCCCGCGTCGGCCGAGGGTCGGGCAGCCGCGCGGCGCAGCAGGGCACGCAGCCGGGCCAGCAGCTCCTCCAGGGCGAACGGCTTGGTGAGGTAGTCGTCGGCGCCGGCGTCGAGCCCGTCGACCCGGTCGGTCACGGCGTCGCGCGCGGTGAGGACGAGGATCGAGACGTCGTTGCCGGCGCTGCGCAGGGCGCGGGTCGCCTCGAGGCCGTCGAGGCGGGGCATCATCACGTCCATCACGATCGCGTCGGGGTTGATCAGGGGTACGCGGGCGAGTGCCTCGGCGCCGTCAGCGGCGACATCGACGGTGTAGCCGTTGAACTCCAGGGAGCGTCGCAAGGAATCGCGGACGGCCCGGTCGTCGTCGACCACCAGGATGCGCATGCTCAGCTGTCCCGCCCGGCGGTGCCGTCGAGCACGGCCTGGGCCGCGGCGGCCGCCCGGACGCCGTACCCGCTGCCGAACATCAGCGCGTGCACGAGCAGCGGGTGCAGCTGGTGCAGCGGCGCGCGCGCCTGCCACCCCTCGGCGAGCGGCGCGCTCTCGTCGTAGGCGTCGAGGATGCGTTGCAGGTGCGGGGTGCCGAACAGCGTGAGCATCGCCAGGTCTGTCTCACGGTGGCCCCCGTGAGCGGCGGGGTCGATCAGGTGGACCGCGTCATCGTGTCCCCAGATGAGATTGCCCGACCACAGGTCGCCGTGAACGCGCGACGGCGGCTCCGGCGGTCCGGCGAACTCCTCGATCCTGTGCATGAGCTGCTCGATCACGCGCGCCTCGTCGCCGGTCAGCGAGCCGCGGTCGTGTGCCGCCTTGACGTACGGCATGACGCGGCGCGAGACGAAGAACTCGGTCCATGTCGCAGCGGACGTGTTGGGCAGCGGCGCCAGCCCGATGTAGGCGTCGATCGGCGCCCCGAACGTCTCGCTGCCGCTGGCGTGGGTCGAGGCGAGTGCGCGGCCGAATCGCTCGGCCGCGTCGCCGCCGGCGCGTCCGTGCTCGACCCACGCCAGGACGAGGCACTCCTGTGACACGCCGAGAACCGGTGGTACGGGGGCACCGCCGGCTTCGGCGAGCCACGTCAGCCCCTCGGCCTCGCGTACGAAGAGATCCTTGGGTGCGTGGGGGCGGGTCTTGATCAGGGCGCTTCGCCCGTCCGAGAGCCGCAAGCGGGTCGAGGTGCAGATGTCGCCGCCGGCGACCGGGGTGGTTGCCACGACACTGACGCCGAGCAGCTGCTCGGCTCGCGTCGCAACCCCACCCATCCGCGCCATGTGCTCGAACTTACCCGGTCAGTCCCGCGGGGAGTCGCCTTGTGCGTCGCGCTGGGCGATCAGCCCGGGGAGTTCACCGACGATCGCCTCAGCGGTCCGCTCGATCATCTCCAAGGCGGTCACGAAGCCGCTGCGCCCGCCGTACCAGGGGTCAACGACCTCGTCGTCGCCCTGGGTAGCCTGCGGGTCGAAGCTGCGGAACATCCGCAGTCTTGTGCTCGCGGAGACATCGGGCAGCATCTCCTCCAGATCGGCGTAGTTGGCGGCGTCCATCGCCAGCACGAGGTCGTGGTCGGCGAACCAGCTGCGGGTGAACTGCTGCGCGCTGCGGGTCGGCACGTCGTACCTCGCTGCGACGAGCTCTGCCTCGGCGCGGCTGTCGATCGGGTTGCCGAGCTCCCAGCGTCCGGTGCCGGCGGAGTCGACGACGACGTGGTCGCCGAGACCGGCCCGCGCGACCCGGTCGGCGAGGACGACCTCGGCGGTGGGCGAGCGGCAGATGTTGCCCAGGCACACGACGGCGATGCGGTACGGCTCCACTGCCGCTCCGTCAGTCCCGGTCACTGTGTTGTCACTTCGTCAGTCCCTGTCGAAGAAGAGCCTGAGCCCGCCGTTGACCAGGGAGATCACGATCGCTCCGCCGACCGCGACCCAGAAGCCGGTGACCCCGAACGCGACGTCCAGCTTGTCGGTCACCCACTCGGTGAGCAGCAGCAACAGCGCATTGATGACCAGCAGCGCCAGCCCGAGCGTGACGATGATGAACGGCAGCGACAGCGTCTTGACGATCGGGCCCACCACGAGGTTGACGACGGTGAACACCGCGGCGACGACTACCAGGGTGAGGAACTGTCGACTGACGTCGCCGGCGGCGTTGCCGATGCTGATGCCCGCGAACAACCAGGCGGCGACGGCGATGGCCGCGGTATTGCCCAGCCAGCTGGTGAGGACCTTGGTCATGACGTCGATTGTGTCAGGGGCGGTGGGTGCCTTGTCGTTCCGGTCGACGGCCACCTAGGGTGATCGCACGAGAATGGGGCGTTCATGCACGAGCTGGCGATCGCAGAGAGCATCATCGATGCGGTGCTCGAACGCACTGGTGACCGGTCCGTCACGGTTGTCCGCCTGCAGGTCGGCCGGCTCTCCGGCGTTGTTCCCGATGCGCTGACCTTCTGCTTCGAGCTGGCGACGGCCGGCACCGCCATCGAAGGCGCCGAGCTCGAGATCGCCGAGCCAACCGGCCGCGCGCACTGTCGCGATTGTGATGTGGACTTCGTGGTGGACGACCTGATCCTGCTGTGCGACTGTGGCAGTGCCGATGTCGAGGTGGTGGCCGGGCGCGAGCTCTCGGTCACCTCAGTGGAGGTGGCTTGAGCGATGTGTGCGACTTGCGGGTGCGGGACTGATGAGACCCGGGTGACCGCGGTGGGCACGGCGACCGTGCCTGTGCACGCCCACGACCATCCGCACGACCACGACCACGAC
>JACCZT010000090.1 GCA_013695785.1 Nocardioidaceae bacterium
GGGGGTTCTGGAGCGGACGGGAGTGGGAGCAAGAGCTCTAGAGCGGGTTGGGGAGCAAGCAGCGATGCGAAGAAGTCGGCGACTGCATCCTCCACGGGTCCGGTGTACTTGTCTACCCATCGGTACAGGTCGTTGAGATTGTCGTTTAGCTGCGTGTACTTTTCTATCCCTCGGTACAGGTCGTTGAGATACAGGTCGTTGAGATCGTTCGCGGACTCCGCGACGTTGGCGATTCGTTCGTCGACCGGTGCCAGGAACTCGTCCAGCGAGTCGAGCCATTCGTTGATGTCATCCTCAATCTCGTCGCCTCGGGCCACGACCGCGGCGACGCCCGAATTACCAGCGACTGCGCCCACGGTACCGCCCACGATAGCCCCTACGACGATACCGAGCCCGGATGCGACCACCTTTCCGCGGGAACCGCCGACGCGACTTCCCGCCGCCATTCCGATGCTCAAGCCCGCCTTACCCCCTGCCTTGCCGCCAGCCCACGCGGCTGATCCGATCGCCACCCCGGCTACTGCGGCTCTGGCCGTCTTCTTGGCGGCGGACATGTACAAGCGATCTACATCCCGGCGCCATTGCTCCACTGCGCCATTGGCTGCGCCAATGCTGATGACTGACCACTTCGCCCACTTGCTGATGGTCGTCCAGCGCGAGTGGGAAGCCTCGTGGTCCGGATGTGCACGCCAGTTACTTTCGGATGCCGCTAACAAGCCGCGCGTCAGATCAGGCAGGTCGAGGGTGTTTTCGGGTTTGACACCCTTGGGGAGGAACTGGCCAGAATGATAGAGGGTTATCCAGTCCCCGAAGGACCATACCGCGAGCAAGATGCGAACGGTCCACCATCTTCCGAAGTCCAACGGGTTCTCGGTACCGGGTGGGAAGACCTGCCCCTTCATCCCTTTCTTGAATCGCTCCCACACTTCTTCCCAGAACCCGGTCGAGAGATCGCCGCTCCTCACCAGCCTTGCGACAACCTGGTCGGAGGGGCCATCGTCGAGCAGCTGCGCGATCTGGTCCGCTTCGTCGTCGAGCTGACGGTCCAGCTCGGCCTTCTCCCTGCGTAACGAGGAGCGCAGCGAAGCCGCCGCGGCGTCGACCCGTTGGTCATACTCAGCCGCGGTCTGGGGTTGATCGGCGATGTTGGCGGTATCGAGGCCGAAACCGCCCGCCACCGCCGCTTCGTAGCGCGCGTTGAGGACATCGATAGCGGTGTTATAGGCGGAGACGGCCGCGCCCCACCGGTTCAGGCTCGCCTGAGCCACCAGTGCGGTTTGCGATGCCTTCGTGCTGCCCCGCACAACGGGTACGGGGGCGCGCGCCATCGGGACGGCCAACGTACCGCTCACCGCACTGCTCGCGATGCGGGACTGAGAATCGACCTCCGCCGCAAGGGCCGCCGCTTGGTTCGCGGCACGGCCGGCCCGATGCGCGCTGTCCTCGATCAAGGGCAGCGCCGCCGGGTGATGCTCGAAGAGACTCATTGGCACATGTCCCCTCTCGCGAGACTGTCGGGTTCGGTGCCTCTGAGAGTAGGACGCCAGGGGGTCACCGGCCGGAGATGGACCGACCGGACGGATAGGCGTTCGGCGGAGTATCCGCCGGTTCAGACGAAGCTGACCCTTTGCTCACCTACCGTCGTGCCCATCGAGCAACCTACAGGTCGCAGTTTTCGGGCCCCGATCAGAGGACACCGCATGTCAGACAACTTTGTGAATCTCAGCGAGGGCATCGCCGGAGTCGGGCGGGTCGCCCGGCAGCACTTGGACCAAGGCGATGCGCACCTGGCTCAGGCCCGCCGGATGCAGTCGGCGAGCGACGGCCTCAGCGGACGCCTCATCGGTCCGTCGGGTCGTGGCCTGCAGGCCATCGGACAGACCCGGGCCGGGACCTCGGGCGGAATGAGCCGACAATCAAGCGACATTGCCGGACGTAACGCCGAGTTCGGCACCGAACACGCGCGCGCCACCGAGGAGGCTTACACCTCGGCAGTCTCGACGCACAAACAGACCAGCAGCATCGAGAACGACGTCATGTCAACCCGGCTCAACGCCGGCTGATCACGTACCACAGACCTAAGGAGACACCATGAGCAGCGACCACATCCGCTGGGACTTCGCGGCCGCCGACGACTTCGACGCCGAGCTCAGCAACGAGAAGGCATTCAACGCCGACTCCCTTGGCCAGACCGACGGTGCCTACCGTTCGCTGTCCGGCCAACTCGACGGCGGCAGCGGCTCGGACCAGAACATGAGCCTCAATCGCGGCCACATCTCTCTCTACGACGAGGTCGGCACCGCTGGCGTCCAGGCCCAGACCGGCCTCGCCGACATGCAAGAAAGCCACCGGAGCGGGATGACACGAGCTCTGAACCGCTTGCAAGGCTGACAACAGACTGAGCGACCGCACTCACATTGGGGACGACCATGGCAGAACAAACCGTCGACATGCATGTCCAACAGGTGCGCGCCAACGGCCACGCCATCGTCGGGCTAACTGATGAGGCGAGCGCGATGGCCCGCTCCCTCCTGTCTGCCGTTGTCGATGCCGCTGAGAACGTCGGCAACGACCGCCTCGGCACCGCGCTGGGTCGGTACCACGACACGTGGCTCAGCCCCCTCGCAGGGCTCGCACACGATGTCGACGCATTGGGTCAGGACATCGCCGGGTCAGCGGTCGACGTGACCACAGCTGATGCGGCGGCGGCGCGGTGCGGGCAGCGCGTCGTCTCGTGTTCGGAGTCGCTGGTCGGGCGACTGAATGGCGGACCTGCGTTGTAGGTGGGGCGAGCGTCCGGCAGAACGGCTACCTGCAGCGATTCTGCGGGACGCTCTGCGCGGTTCGCCGGTTCAGGCGCCGGTCGAGCGAGACCGCCCCGCCCCGGGCCGACGTCCTGCCGGTCGCGAGATGACACCGGGAACGCCCCGGCCACGCAGCGAGCACCCTGCTGTCTCTGTCACAAAGAGAAGGGCGACCGCACCCACGACGCACGCGCCCATCATGTAGAAGGCAGGTACCAGGTTGTTGCCGGTCTCGCCGATCAGCCAGTCGTTGACCAATGGCGCGGTACCTCCGAACAGCGAGGTCGAGACGTTGTAGGCAATCGCCAGTCCGGCGAACCGTACGTGCGTGGGGAACATCGCGGGGAAGGTGGCTGAGATGGTGGCGAGCTGCGGGACGTACAACAGCCCCAGCACGGCGAAGCCGAT
>JACCZT010000136.1 GCA_013695785.1 Nocardioidaceae bacterium
GTCGCCGAGACGCTCAACCTGTCGCAGCTGCGCGGCTACCGCACTGGCGGCACTGTCCACGTCGTGGTCAACAACCAGGTCGGGTTCACCACGTCGCCGTCGGCGTCGCGCTCCTCGACGTACTGCACAGACGTGGCGCGGATGATCCAGGCGCCGGTCTTCCACGTCAACGGCGACGACCCTGAGGCCTGCATCCGGGTCGCCCGGCTCGCGTACGACTACCGGGCTACCTTCCATGGCGACGTCGTCATCGACCTCGTGTGCTATCGCCGGCGCGGCCACAACGAAGGCGACGACCCCAGCTTCACCCAGCCACTGATGTACGACGTGATCGAGCAGAAGCGCTCGGTTCGCAAGCTCTACACCGAGGCTCTGGTGGGACGCGGCGACATCACGATGGATGAGGCGGAGAGCGCGCTCAAGGACTACCAGTCCCGACTGCAGAGGGTCTTCGGCGAGGCCAGCGACAACAAGAGCGACCCGCTCTATGTCACGACGCCCGACTATCCCGTCAAGCCCGAGGCACCCGCGACACCGGAGGGGCTCGTGGAGACCTCGACCTCCATGGAGACCTTGAAGTCGATCTGCGAGGCCTACATGACACCGCCTGAGGGATTCACCGTGCACCCCAAGGTGCTGCCGCAGCTGCAGCGCCGGGCCGCCTCGATCACTGCCGGCCCGATCGACTGGGGCACGGCAGAGATCATTGCGATGGGCTCGCTGCTGCTCGACGGTCGACCGGTCCGCCTCGCGGGTCAGGACACCCGTCGTGGCACGTTCACGTCGCGCTTCGCCACGATCATCGACCGGGTCAACGCCAACGAATGGACGCCGCTGGCCAACCTCTCGGGCAGCCAGGCGCCGTTCTACGTCTACGACTCGTTGCTGTCCGAGTACGCCGCACTCGGTTTCGAGTACGGCTACTCGGTCGCCCGTCCCGAGGCGCTGACGATGTGGGAGGCGCAGTTCGGCGACTTCATCAACGGTGCGCAGTCCGTGGTGGATGAGTACATCACCGCCGGAGAGACCAAATGGGGTCAGAAGTCCGGCGTCGTCCTGCTGCTGCCGCACGGCCTCGAGGGCCAGGGCCCCGACCACTCCTCGGCCCGCATCGAGAGGTTCCTCACCCTCGCCGCCGACAACGCGTTCACGGTCGCCCAGCCGTCGACGCCCGCATCGTACTTCCACCTGCTGCGGCGCCAGTGCCTCAGCAGCTCGCACACCCCCATGATCGTGTTCACGCCCAAGCAGCTGCTCCGGCTCAAGGCGGCGACCTCACAGCCGGACGACTTCACCTCCAGCGCCTTCAAGCCGGTGCTCGGCGACGACACCGTCGACGCCGGCTCGGTCGAAAGGGTGCTGTTGTGCTCGGGACGGATCGCGTACGACCTGATGGCCGAACGCACCAAGCGCGAGGAGGGGACGTCACGCACGGCAATCGTCCGCCTGGAGCAGCTCTACCCGCGGCCGGCCGCGGAGATCAACGCCGAGCTGGCGAGGTTCCCCAAGGCCACCGAGATGCTGTGGGTGCAGGACGAGCCGGCCAACCAGGGGCCATGGCCGCACGTCGCCCTGCAGCTCGCCAGCGAGATCGGCGACCTGCCGCTGCGGCGCGTCTCGCGTACGGAGTCCGCGGCGCCGTCGGTGGGCCAGCACAAGCGCCACGTCGAGGAGAACCAGGCGATCATGCAGGAGGCGTTCTCCTGATCTGCGTACGGCGGCGGCCCGGTGTACTTCACTGATCGCGGGATCGAGGAGCTGACGTCGCGGCGCGGGGACGAGCAGGTCTCCGTCGCGTGGCTGGCTGAGCGGCTGCAGGAGTTTGTCGACCTCAACCCCGAGTCCGAGACCCCGGTCGAGCGGTTCGCCACCTGGCTGGCGCGTCTCGACGACGACCCCGACGACTGAGACGCCATCCGCAGGTTTTGGCCCCTCCATCCGCAGGTTCATCACATGGGCCTTACGCACTCGGCGGTCCAGACTTACGTTTCGAAGCCGACACGCCGCCTTGTGAACGGACGTCCGTAAGTCTGAGCGAAAGGTGTGCAGCCTCAGCGGCGGAGGCGGATCTCGGCGGCGGTAGCGAGCAACGCGGCGCCCACCCCGGTCCCGTACCCGAAAGCCCGGACGTTGATGGCGTAAACCTCGAGGTCAGGGTCGATGTCGCCGTCCCGGCCGTCTCCGGCGGCGGCGAATCCGACGACCTCGCCACTCGCGTCGACGACGACCCACCGCTGTTCGCCGGCAGCGATCGCGGTCTCCCATCGCGTGGTCCGTGCTCGAGGTCGCCCGTGCGCGCCGCCAGCGCAACCGGGTCGGCGATGTCGGCGTAGGCCTCGCGCCAGCAGGCGAGGTGACACTCGGCTCCCGCGCGAGCGTCCTCGACCCGGGCTGGGCGAATGGTGAGCATCAGCGGGTCAGGACGATCTTGCCGAACACCTCGCCGTCGAGGATCGCCTGCAGACCCTCAAGAGCCCGCTCCATCGGCAGCGTGCGGTCGATCAGCGGCTTGGTGCCGGTGACGTCGAGGAACCGCGCGAGCGCGTCGAGCTCGGCGCGCGTCCCCATCGTCGAGCCTTGGACCCGCAGCTGCAGGAAGAACACCCGCGTCAGCTCGGCCTTGGTCGGCGCGTCGCCCGACGTCGCGCCGGCGATCACGATGGTGCCGCCGGGCCGCAAGGACTTGACCGAGTGCGACCACGTCGCGGCGCCCACGGTTTCGATCACGGCATCCACCCGCTCCGGCAACCGCGCGCCGGGCTCGAGCGCCTGATGCGCCCCGATGCCGACAGCACGCTCGCGCTTGTGCGCCTCCCGGCTGGTGGCGTACACGCGGATACCGGCGGCCCGCGCGAGGATGATGGCCGCGGTTGCCACCCCTCCGCCGGCGCCCTGGACGAGCACGCTGTCTCCGGGGCGCAGCCCGGACTGGGTGAACAACATGCGGTACGCCGTCAGCCACGCCGTCGGCAGGCAGGCGGCCTCCTCGAACGTCAGCCCCGCCGGCTTGGGGACCACGTTGGTTGCCGGGACGACGACCTTCTCGGCCAGCGTGCCCTGGTGCCTCTCGGACAACAGCGAGCGCTTCGGGTCGAGCGTCTCGTCGCCGGACCACGCGGGGTCGCTGATGACGGCGTGGACGATGACCTCGTTGCCGTCCTCGTCCAGACCGGCCGCGTCACAGCCCAGGATCATGGGGAGGCGCTCAGCCGGCAGCCCGACACCGCGCAGCGACCACACGTCGTGGTGGTTGAGCGAGGCGGCCTTCACCGTGATCGTCTTCCAGCCTTCTGGAGCCACCGCCTCGGGACGTTGGCCCACGACGAGCCCATCGAGCGGAGCGTCGGGATGTACTGATGCGGCGTAGACGGCAAACATGGCTCGACCTTATCTACGTTGCCGCCTGGCAGCGGTCGCGGCGAAGGACCAGCGCTTGCCTGACCCCCCTCACGTCTACAGTGCTGATGAGCCGAAACTGCCGAAGGGAATCGTGTGACTGGCCACGAGCCTGCGACGGTCACAAGGCTGTCGCGACCAGACATCGACATCACCGTGCCTGCGGACGGCGCCTACCTCTCGGTCCTTCGCACCGCAGCAGCGGGTCTCGCCGCCCGGCTCGACTTCACCCTCGACGACATCGAGGATCTGCGCGTGGCGGTCGACGAGGCCTGCTCGATCCTGCTGGCCCAGGCCAGTGACGGGCGGCTGCGCTGCACGTTCACGGTGTCGGATGCCTCCCTAACAGTCGCGGCCCGCGTACCTTCACATGACCCGCGCCCGCCCACGCAGGACGGGTTCGCCTGGACCGTCCTCACCGCGCTGGCGACCAAGGTCGAGGTCAAGGTCGTTTCTCCCTCGACCGGTGGCCACGACCTCGTCATCTGTCTGACCCATGCACGCTCGACGGATCCCGCCTCGTGACGGCGGACCGTCAAGGGCGCGACCCCGACATCAGTCGCCGGCTCACCCAGGCCGCCTTCGACACCCTCCACGGCAGCTGCCCGGCCACTGGCTCCGTACGGGAACGACAGTGTTCGGACGCACGCGAGTCCCTCGTCCATCTGCACCTACCGCTGGTCGAGCACCTGGCGGCACGATTTCGCGGCCGGGGGGAGCCGTTCGACGACCTCGTCCAGGTCGGGACGATCGGGCTGCTGAAGGCGATCGAGCGTTTCGAGCTCGATCGGGGGGTCGAGTTCTCGACCTACGCGACTCCCACCATCGTCGGGGAGATCAAGCGGCACTTCCGTGACAAGGGCTGGTCGATCAAGGTTCCCCGGCGCTTGCAGGAGATGCGGCAGTCGTTGGCTACCGCTACGTCCGACCTGACCCAGCAACAGGGCCGCTCGCCCACCATCGCCGAGCTCGCGCTCCACCTCGATTTGAGCGAAGAGGTGGTGCTCGAAGGCCTGGAGTCGTCCAACGCCTACACCACGCTCTCCCTCGACGCCCCCAACACCCGCGGCCAGGAGGGTCCGACGATGGGCGACGCGCTCGGACGCACGGACGCAGCACTCGCCGGCGTCGAGTATCGCGAGTCCCTCAAGCCCCTGCTTGCCGCGCTGGACCCGCGGGAGCAGCGGATCATCCTGCTCCGCTTCTTCGGCCAGATGACGCAGTCGCAGATCGCCGCAGAGCTCGGTCTCTCACAGATGCACGTCTCCCGGCTGTTGTCGCGTTCGCTGGCCACGCTGCGCGAGGGTCTCGACGAGTGACCAGGACGTGCCGCTCAGCGCGCCGGTTTGCGGGCGCAAGAGTGGGTAATAGATGGTGTGACCAACTAGACAGGTGCTGATCCCTTGTGTGTGCGGGGGATTCTTGCAACCATCAACGGTGGCGCGTGCACCAGGCGCGTCGATTTCGTTGGTCGTCGTGGCCCCCATCGCAGGATCTGCACGGTGGGCCTGGGTGTTCCATCGTGAAAGCGTTCACAGACCACGCACCACCCTGCCGGACACTCTGGCAGCCGCCCTACCAACTCTCGCGAAGGAGGCGTCGCCGTGGATTGGCGTCACCGCTCTGCATGCCTCGACGAGGATCCAGAGTTGTTCTTTCCCATCGGCAACACCGGACCGGCAATCCTCCAGGCGGAGGAAGCCAAGGTGGTGTGCCGCCGCTGTGACGTTCGCGAACAGTGCCTGAGCTGGGCGCTGGAGTCTGGACAGGACCACGGCGTGTGGGGCGGCCTCAGCGAGGACGAACGCCGGGCGCTCAAGCGCCGCAACGCCCGTGCGCGGATTCGTACTGCCTGACCCTCCAGCTCACCGATCCCGTGCACTCGAACATCGAACGCACGGGATTCGACGTTCTTCCTGAGCCGGCAGTCGTCAACGGTGCAGGGGCAGCGACACCCGCACTGACGTACCGGTCCGCGGTGCAGCCAGTGGATCTGCGGGTCCGAACGTCAAGGAGCCCCCGAGCTCTGACTCCACCAACGTCGAGACGATCGACATGCCGAGGCTGCTCGAGGAGTCGAGCTGAAGGTCATCGGGTAGCCCCACGCCGTCATCGGTCACCGTCATGAGTACGTCGCCCTCACGACGCTCGACTCGCAGCCAGACGCTTCCGGGTCCACCGTCGAAGGCATGCTGGGCGGCGTTCTGGACAAGCTCGGTCAAGACCATCGCCAGCGGCATGGCGACCTCGGCCGGCAGGACGCCGAACGAGCCCTCGCGCACCGTCGTGATCAGGCCCGCGGACGCCGAGACGTCGACCACCATGACCTGCAGCCGGTCTGCTACCTCATCGAAGTCCACGGTCTCGTCGAGCGTCTGGCTCAGGGTCTCGTGCACCAGCGCGATGGAGGCGACCCGGCGTACCGCCTCCTCGAGCGCATGGCGTCCCTCGGGGTTGTGCAACCGGCGCGCCTGCAGGCGGAGCAGCGCCGCAACGGTCTGCAGGTTGTTCTTGACCCGGTGGTGGATCTCACGGATCGTCGCTTCCTTCGTCACCAGCTCGCGTTCACGTCGCCGCAGCTCAGTGACATCGCGGAGCAGGACCAGGGCGCCGAGGCCCACCCCACCGGCACGCAGCGGGATCGAGCGCAGCAGCAACGACGCCGCTGCGTTCTCCAGCTCGGCCTCATCGGCGACCCGACCGGCGATCACGGCGCTCAGCGCCGCATCGGTCGCGCGGCCGGAGTCGGGCACGAGAGCGCGCGAGGCATGGGACAGGTCGACGCCGACAAGGTCGCCCACCCTGCCGAGCCGCCGAAACGCCGACATGGCGTTCGGACTCGCATAGGTCACGACTCCGCTCGCGTCGGTTCGCATGAAGCCGTCACCCACCCGCGGGGCATCGGCCAGCTCGGACCGCTCACCCGGTGTCGGGAACGAACCCTCACTGATCATCGTCGACAGCTCCCCGGCCGTCTGCAGATAGGCGAGCTCGAGCCGGCTCGGAGCTCGTACGCCCAGCAGGTTGGTGTTACGAGCGATCACCGCGATGACAGCGTCACCGCGGCGCACCGGTATCGCCTCGACCCGCACCGGGATGTCGTCGCGCCACTCGGGGTCTCCCTCGCGGATGATCCGCCGCTCGCTCATGGCCGTGTCGATCATCGGCCGCTCGCCGTACGGCAGATGTGTACCGACCACGTCATCGAGATAGGCGGTCGGCCCGGTCGTCGGGCGCATCTGCGAACCGGCCCAGAAACCGTTGCCCCCGGCGTCGGGCAACCACAGCACGAGATCGGCGAAGGCGAGGTCGGCGATGATCTGCCAGTCGGCGATCAGCAGGTGCAACCACACGAGGTCAGAACCACCCAGCGGCGTCCGCCGGAGCGCGACATCGTCCAGGGAGGGCACCGCTGCAGCCTAGTCCGGCTGCGTGCAACGATAGATGCGTGTCCGAGTCGTACTGGCAGTCGGTGCTGAGTACCGGCATGCGCGTGCCGCCCGATCGCACCTTGGGTGAGTCGACGACCGAGCTCGTGGAGATGCTCGGCCACCCCAACCCACGCTTCCGCGACGACGTGGCATACCCGCTGTTGGCCACCTGGATCGCAAACGGGGAGTACGACGAGCTGCTGCGCGGCCTTGGCAACGGGGTAGCGCCCGGACTGCGCAACGGCCTCGGCAGCGACGGGGACCTGTCGGTCTTGCGCCGCTCGTACACGGCGCTGGTCCTGACCGAGATCATCGCCCGGGACAACCAGGAGCGGCTGCTGCCCGCCGACACGGTGCTCGGCTGGGGTGACCTCGCGACCTCATGGTACGTGCGCGAGCGCGACCTGCGCGGCTGGATCCCCGGGCACGGCTGGGCGCACGCCGTCGCCAACGGAGCCGACCTACTGGGTGTCCTGGCCCGCTCGCGCCACTTCGGGCGCCTCGAGCAGACCGTCCTTCTCGACGTGATCGCCGACCGTGTGCTCACACCCACCTCGCACGTGTGGCGGCACGGTGAGGACGACCGGCTGGCCTACACGGTCATGGCGATCCTGCACCTCGACGACGTACCTCGCGCCGTGGTCGAGCCGTGGCTCGCTCGCGTCGGCGAAGGCGCACGCAAGGCACGCACTCGTGGGCACGAACGCGGCGAATGGCCAACACCGCCGGCCCGCAACTCCTCGGCATTCCTGCGCGCCCTCTACGTCCAGCTCTCCCTCGGGGTCCGGGGGCGGTCGGACCAACGCGCCGACGCCGCCCTGTTCGCCGAGCCGCCGCCGCACCGTGCCGACCTGCTGCTGGGCGTTGTCGACCAAATTCGCACCGAGAGCCCCTGGCTGTTCCAATCCGGCGCCGGTAGGCGTACTGTCCCGTCTGCGAAGTGACGCACGTTACCGCCGTGTGTCGACGCACCGGACAAGCCCAGCCCCCACGTCCCGTCGTGTCCCGGAGGTCACCGTGCCCACCCGAACCTTGCTCGTCATCGCGGGCATCGTGCTCGCGATCCCGATCGTGCTGCCCTTGCTCGTCGGCACCTACGCACGCCGCGATCCCGAGCTCGCCGGCATCCCGTTCTTCTTCTGGTACCAGTTCCTGCTCGTGATCGTCTCGGTCGCCTTCACGACCGTCGCCTACCGCCTCGTCATCAAGCACGAGACCGAGCGTCGCGCCCATGAGCGCTCCGAGCGCGAGGGAGGCGTCCGATGAACGACATCGACGTCGTGGCATTCGTCATCTTCTTGTTCTTCTTCGGGCTCGTGACCGTGCTCGGCTTCCTCGCCTCGCGCTGGCGCCGGGCCCCCAACCTGGACAACCTGGACGAGTGGGGCCTCGGCGGCCGCAACTTCGGCACCTTCGTCGCATGGTTCCTGATCGGCGGTGACATCTACACCGCCTACACCTTCATCGCGGTGCCCGCGTTGCTGTACGCCGGCAGCGCGATCGGCTTCTTCGCCGTGCCGTACACGATCATCTTGTACCCCATCATCTTCATCTTCCTGCCCCGGCTGTGGTCGGTCTCGCACCGCAACCGCTACGTCACGCCCGCCGACTTCGTCCAAGGGCGCTTCGACTCCAAGGCGCTGGCGTTCGCGGTCGCCTTCACCGGCATCCTCGCCACGCTGCCGTACATCGCGCTGCAGCTCGTCGGTATCCAGGCCGTCCTCGACGTCATCGGCCTGGGTGGAGCAGAGGACGCGAGCTGGTTCGTCAAGGACCTACCGCTGTTCATCGCCTTCGCCGTGCTTGCCGCCTACACCTACGCCTCGGGGCTCCGTGCGCCCGCGCTGATCGCGTTCGTCAAGGACACGCTGATCTACATCGTCATCATCGTCGCGGTGATCTACCTGCCCACCCAGCTCGGCGGCTGGGGCGGGATCATCGACGCCGCCGAGAGCACTTTCAACGCCTTCAACAGCGACAACGACCTGGCGGCCGGCGAGCCCGGTTCCAAGTCGCTCATCCCAGGGGGCGCGAGCCACTGGGCGTACGCCTCGCTGACGCTGGGCTCGGCGCTCGCGCTGTTCATGTACCCGCACTCGATCACTGCCGTCCTCTCGACCAAGAACCGCAACATCATCCGGCGCAACGCCGCGCTGCTGCCCGCGTACTCGTTCCTGCTCGGGCTGCTGGCCCTGCTGGGTCTTGCCGCCGTCGCCGCAGGAGTTCAGGCCGAGAATGCCCAGCTCGCCATCCCACTGCTGTTCGAGCAGGAGTTCCCCTCCTGGTTCGCCGGCGTGGCGTTCGCGGCCATCGCGATCGGTGCGTTCGTGCCCGCTGCCATCATGTCGATCGCCGCGGCGAACCTGTGGACACGCAACATCTACAAGATGCTGATCAACCCGCAGGCGACAGACGCCGACGAGGCCCGTCAGAGCAAGATCGCCAGCCTGCTCGTCAAGGCCGGTGCTCTGGTGTTCGTGCTCGCGTTGCCCAACGAGTTCGCCATCAACCTGCAGCTGCTCGGCGGCATCTGGATCCTGCAGACGCTGCCCGCCATCGTGATCGGGCTCTACACCCGCTGGATGCACCGCTACGCGCTGCTCGCCGGCTGGGCCGTCGGCATGTTCTGGGGCACCCTCGCGGCGTACAACACGCCGACCTTGGCCGATCCAGAGTCGCACTTCGGCGGTTCGTTCGCGCCGTTGACGGTGTTCGGCGTGGAGCTGAGCACCAACCCGATCTACTTCGGTCTGACCGCGCTCGTGATCAACCTCGTCGTGTGTGTGCTGGGCACACTCATCCTGCGCTCGGCCAACGTCTCCCGTGGCACCGACGAGACGCATCCGAGCGACTACCACGCCGACGCCGGCGACCCGGGCGTCGAGGAGGAGCTTGGCGTGTTCAAGACTCCTTCGGCCTAGATCGGATGGGCGCAGACCCAGCAAACTCCACCGGCAACAGCGCAGCCGCCCGGGAGGGTCACGGTGGAGAGCACACCGTCGACGTCGCCCGAGCGCACGGGGTCAGGACGATGTTCACGCTGTCGGGCGCGCACGTCTTCCCGCTCTACGACGGTGCCGTCAAAGCCGAGCCGCCGATGCGGCTGGTCGACGTACGCCACGAGCCGTCGGCGGTGTTCGCAGCCGAGGCGACCGGCAAGCTGACCCGCGTACCGGGCCTTGCTGCGCTCACCGCAGGGCCTGGTGTCACCAACGGTGTCAGCGCTATCACGCAGGCCCACTTCTCCGGATCGCCGCTGGTGGTGCTCGGTGGACGTGCCCCGTCCGGTCGCTGGGGCACTGGCAGCCTGCAGGAGCTGGACCACCCTCCGATCGTCTCGAGCGTCACCAAGTACGCCGCCACCGCCCACCACGTCGACGAGATCGCCCCCGAGGTGGACCGCGCTTTCACTCTCGCCGGCTCCTCGCACCGCGGCCCGGTCTTCCTCGACGTCCCAATGGACCAGCTGTTCTCGCGCACCACGGTCGCTGAGCCGGCGTACGCCCGAGGAGCCGGCAGCCGGCCCGTGGACCCGGACGCGCTCTCTGCCGTCGCCGGCGTTCTCGCCACGGCCGAGCGGCCGGTGCTCGTGATCGGCACCGACGTGTGGGCAGACCACGCCGAGCATGCCGCCCTGCGGTTCGTCGAGGAGACCGGCATCGCGGTGATCTCCAACGGCATGGGGCGAGGCATCGTCCCCGGTGGACACCCGTTGCTCGTCACCAAGGCTCGGTCCACGGCCTTCGGCCAGTGCGACCTGGCCATCGTCGTCGGCACGCCCCTGGACTTCCGCATGGGGTACGGCGCCTTCGGTGGCAAGGAAGGCGCGCCGCAGGCGCAGGTGGTTCACGTCGCCGACTCAGCCGAACAGGTCGCCTCCCACGTCCCGCTCGCGGCATCGGCTCACGGCGACCTGACCGAAATCTTCGACGGCGTGCTCGTCGCACTCCAGCGCGCTCCAGCGGCACCCGGCCGCAGTGGGGCGCCGGGGTCAGCGACCTGCAGGACGCCGTGCGAGCGGCCACCGCCCGCGACGCCGAGCTGTTGAACGCCGAAGCGGACCCGATCCACCCGGCCCGGATCTACGGCGAGCTGCTCCCCCGCCTGGCTGATGACGCCGTCGTGATCGGCGACGGAGGCGACTTCGTCTCCTTCGCCGGCAAGTTCGTCGAGCCCAAGCTGCCCGGCGGTTGGCTCGACCCGGGGCCGTTCGGGTGCCTCGGTGCTGGTCTCGGCGCCGCGATTGCGGCCCGCATCGCCCGGCCGTCGAGCCAGGTGGTGCTGATGCTCGGCGACGGCGCCGCCGGGATGTCGCTGATCGACGTCGACACCCTCGTGCGGCACCGGCTGCCGGTCGTCATCGTGGTCGGCAACAACTCCGCCTGGGGTCTGGAGAAGGGGCCGATGAACTTCCTGTACGGCTACGACGTCGCCGCCGACCTGGCACCGCACACCCGGTACGACCAGGTCGTCACCGCCCTCGGCGGCGGCGGAGAGATGGTCAGCGACCCGCGCGACATCGGTCCCGCGCTGGACCGGGCCTTCACCGCCGAGATCCCGTACCTGGTCAACGTCATGACCGACGTCACCGCCGCCTACCCACGCAGCACCACCGGTGTGTGAGCCGGTGGAGGCACCCACCGGGTCCACCGACGTGATGCTCGAGGTACGACCGGCCCTGCCGCACGAGTATGCCGCGGTCGGTGAGCTTACCGTCGCCGGCTACCGCAGCGACGGCTTCCTCGACGGGCCGAGCGGCACGGAGGACGGTTACTCCGATGAGCTACGAAACGCCGCCCACCGCGCCGAGCACGCCGTGCTGGTCGTCGCTGTCGACAGCACCGAGGTGCTCGGGACCGTCACCTGGTGTCCGATCGGCTCGCCGTACCGCGAGCTCGCCACCCGCCCCGACCAGGGCGAGTTTCGGATGCTCGCGGTGAGCCCCGCAGCTCGCCGGCGCGGGGTCGGTCGTGCCCTGATGCAGTGGTGTCTTCGGCGCGCCCGCGAGGAGGAGCTGCGTGAGATCGTGCTGTGCTCGTTGCCGCAGATGACGTCCGCGCACGCGATGTACGCCGCCCTGGGGTTCGTGCGGGCGCCCGAGCTGGACTGGAGCCCCGCCGAGGGTGTGGTGCTGTGGGGGTTCCGCCTGCTCTTGGAACCAGTGGCATGACCGTTTCCCGCTGAGCCTTACGACGATCCCTCTGAGCCTTACCGTTTCAGGCCATTTCGCGGCGTGTCGCACCTCAAGACGTAAGGCTCACCGCGGAGAAAGTGGTCGCCAGGATTCGAAAGTGCGGCGGGCCGTGTGGAAGGATGGAACGACACACTGCTTGGAGGAGGACCCCATGGGTAAGACTGGCCGTAAGCGCCGCGCGCGTCGCAAGAAGAACGCCAACCACGGCAAGCGCCCCAACAGCTGACCGCAGGTCGGCGCCCAGAGTCTTTATTCGCGGGTCTTGTGGATCTCCACCTGAACGCTGCGGATGCTGTACATCACGCGTTGGCGTAGCGGCTCCGGCGCGCGCTCGGCGCACGAGCGGGCCACCAGCTCTTTGACCATACGCTCGAGGTCGAACTCGCTCAGGCAGGGCCCACAGTCGGCGATATGCGCGTGTACGTCGTCCCAGGTCGCCTCTTCCATCTCGTTGTCGAGAAACAGGTAGAGGTTGTCCAGGACCTTGGCGCAGTCCGGCTCCAGGGGGGTCTCGTCACTCACACCGGCTCACCCGTCCCTGAGCTCACCAAGCCACGCCCGCGCGCATAATCGGCAAGCAGGTCGCGCAGCTGACGGCGACCGCGATGCAACCGCGACATCACGGTCCCGATCGGAGTGCCCATGATCTCGGCGATCTCCTTGTACGGAAACCCCTCGACGTCGGCGAGGTAGACCGCATAACGGAAGTCCTCCGGCAACGCCTGCAGCGCGTCCTTGACGTCGCTGTCGGGAAGGTGCTCGAGCGCCTCCATCTCCGCCGACTTCAGCCCAGAGGATGAGTGCGACTCCGCCGCGGCGAGCTGCCAGTCCTCGATCTCCTCGGTCATCTGCTGCGGCTGGCGCTGCTTCTTGCGGTAGGAGTTTATGAAGGTGTTAGTGAGGATGCGGTACAACCACGCCTTGAGATTGGTCCCCGGACGGAACTGGTGGAACGCGCTGTACGCCTTGGCGAACGTCTCCTGCACCAGGTCCTCGGCGTCGTGGGGGTTGCGGGTCATGCGCAGCGCGGCGGAGTACAGCTGGTCCAGGAACGGCAGCGCGTCCCGCTCGAAGCGCTCAGCACGCGCGGCCGGGGTCTCGTCCTCGATCGAGATGGGTTCCGCAGCAGCGTCCGAAGACGTGCTGCCGCTCGCGTCAGTGAGATCAGTCATCGCCTGCAAGCGTACCCCCGGCGCCGCCGTCACAAAGGACGGTCGCTGGACGGCTCGAGCCAGCATGACACCTCCTCGTCGGGCAGATACCGGTCACAACCTCGTGCCGTGCGCAGTTGTTCCCCTGCCGAGCGAGCCGGCGATCCACGTGTACGCCGCGTCGACGACCGCCTGGGTGGTCGCCTGCTGGGAGACGCCGGCGCGAGCCCCCACCGCGAAGGAGTGGTCGGCCTCGGCGATGGGTACGAGGTTGGTGCCCGCCGGAAACTCCGCCGGCGTGCCGTGGGCGTCCCGCTCCCCCTGCACCACCAGCGTCGGCAGTCTGGCGCCGCGCAGCTCTGCCACGCGGCTCGCGTGGGACCGTCCCGGCGGGTGCAGCGGGAAGGCGAGCGCGAGCACGCCGATCGCGCCGAGCCCGCGGGCGGTACGGCACGCCACGCGAGCGCCGGCGCTGCGGCCGCCCACGAACATGGGGGTACGCGGTCGCAGGTGGTTGGCCAGCGACCTGAAGCTGGCGTCGAGGACAGATGGTGCGGCGGCGATCCGCTTGCCGGCGGTCCGCCACGGCAGCTCGACGAGGGCCACGTTGATTCCCAGCGGCGGCAACTGCGCGGCGAGAGCCACCAAGTCGTGCGCCTCGATCCCGCTGCCGGCGCTGTGGGTGAGCAGGAGCGCAGCCCATGGGCTGCCGGCCCTGCGTTGGACGATGCGCCCTGGTCCGTGTGGAGTGTCGTAGGTCCGCCGGTCGACCACCACGTCAGGCCTGCAGCTCTATCGGTTGGACCAGCTCGGATCCACCGTTCTTGACGTTGTTGACGGCGGTCGAGACCGGATAGGCGTCCAGCTTCCCCGGCGCCGCGGGCACGAGGAGTCCCAGCAGCTGCTCTGGGTCGCTGATCCGCGGGTCCAGCCACTCGTCGTAGTGCTCGGGCTCCACCAGCACCGGCATGCGGTCGTGGATGTGTCCAAGTGTGTCCTCGGCGCTGGTCGTGATGACTGTGAAGGTCCATAACCAGTCGTCGGCCACCTTGTCGCGCCACAGCTCGTACAGACCGGCCATGGCCAGCACACCGCCGTCCTTGGGACGGATGAAGAACGGCTGCTTCACCGGCTTGCCACGCGGGCCGACCTGGTCGGTGGCGTACCACTCGTAGTAGCCGTCGGCGGGTACGAGTGCGCGCCGCGTCGCGAACGCCTTGCGGAAGGACGGCTTGTCCGCGATGGTCTCCATCCGGGCGTTGATCAACTTGTTGCCGATCGCCGGGTCCTTGGCCCAGCTCGGGACCAGGCCCCACTTCAGGAGCCGCAGCTGCCGCTGCGGTGATGCCTGCTGCTCACCCCTCGGTGGACGCGAGAGCACGACCGGGACCTGCTTGGTGGGGGCGACGTTGTAGTCGGCCTCGAGGTCCGCGACCGCGTGCGCGGGGTCGACGTCGAACTCCCGGCTCAGGTCACCGGAGGCCTTGCTCGTCGCGTAACGCCCACACACGGCTCAAGCCTGCCACACGACCCCGGCGGAAGCTGCCTGGTGCGCGTACGGACGATCCAGGGTAAGAATGACCCATGACTCTGCTTCGTATCGTCGCCCGGCCAATGCTCGCCTCGATGTTCATCGCCGGAGGCGTCAACGCCATCCGCAATGCCGCAGCCATGGCGCCCACGGCCAAGCCGGTGAGCGACAAGCTCGGCCCACTCATCCAGCGCGCCGCCCCGCAGGTGCCGCTGCCCTCGGACACCGCCGGGTACGTACGCCTCGACGGTGTCATCCACGTCGTTGGGGGCGCCATGCTCGCCACCGGGCGGTTCCCCCGCCTCTCCACGCTCGTGCTCGCCGGGAGCCTCGTGCCGACGACGCTCGCTGGGCACGCGTTCTGGAACGAGTCCGATCCCAGTGCGCGACAGAACCAGCAGGTGCACTTCTTCAAGAACGTGTCGATGATCGGTGGCCTGTTGATGGCGAGCCTCGACCCCGACCCCAAGAAGAAGATGCTGCCGCGCCGCGCCAAGGACAGGGCCGTCGATGCAGGCGGCCGGGTCGCCCACGCGGTGGACAACCTGCTCCCCTGACGCACCGGTCCCGATAGGCTCGGGACGATGTCCTCTCCACTCTGGTCCGCGCCGCACCGCTCCTCCCCCTTGGACGCGCAGGTGGTGCTCCCAGGCTCCAAGTCGTTGACCAACCGGGCGTTGATCCTGGCCGCACTGGCCGAGGGGCCGTCGACCGTACGGTTGCCGCTGCGCTCGCGAGACACCGAGCTGATGGTGCGCGCGCTGCGGGCGCTCGGCGTCGGCATCGAGGACCGCGAAGGCGACTGGGTGGTCACGCCCGCGCGATGGGGGTCACAGGTGGGCAGCGTCGACATCGACTGCGGCCTGGCCGGTACCGTGATGCGCTTCGTACCGCCGGTAGCCGCACTGTCCGGCGGCAGCACGCGACTCGACGGTGACGAACGCGCCCGCGAGCGACCGATGGGGACCGTCATCTCCGCGTTGCAAGACCTGGGCGTGGTCATCGATGACGGTGGCCGCGGGTCGCTGCCGTTCACAGTCCACGGCGACGGAAACGTCGACGGCGGCGTGGTCACCATCGACGCGTCGGCCTCGAGCCAGTTCGTCTCCGCCTTGTTGCTGGCCGGGGCGCGGTACGCCAAGGGCGTCGACGTCCGCCACGTCGGCAAGCCGGTGCCGTCGACGCCGCACATCGACATGACCGTCACCCAGCTGCAGGCCCGCGGTGTCGAGGTGGACGAGACGGAGCCGAACCGCTGGGTGGTCGGCGCCGGCCCCATCGCTGCGCTAGACACCTTGATCGAGGCCGACCTGTCCAATGCCGGCGCCTTCGTGGCGGCCGCGCTCGTCACCGGCGGCACCGTACGGATCCGCCACTGGCCCGAGCGCACCGACCAGGCCGGCGACCGCTGGCGTGAGATCGCCGCGCTCTTCGGCGCCGACGTCAGCCGGGACGGCGGCGACCTCGTCGTCACCGCCGGTGGCCGGCTCACCGGCATCCAGGTCGACCTGCACGACGAGGGTGAGCTGACGCCGGTGGTGGCCGCCGTCTGCGCCATGGCCGACAGCCCGTCGCAGCTCACCGGCGTCGGACATCTGCGTGGCCACGAGACCGACCGACTGGCTGCGATCACCGCCGAGCTCGGGCGAGTCGGGTGTGACGTCGTGGATACCGAGGACGGGCTCCTGATCACACCTCGTCCGCTGCACAGCGCCGTCCTGCAGACGTACGCCGACCACCGCATGGCGCACGCCGCGGCGGTGCTCGGCCTCGCAGTCAGCGGCGTCCGAGTCGTCGACGTCGCGACGACCGCCAAGACCTTTCCAGATTTCGCCGCTGCCTGGACGGACGTCGTCGCGTGAGCTCGAGGTACGACGACCAGGCGAAGTACGACCGACCCCGCCGGCGCACCCGCCCGCGTACCAAGGACCGCCCGAGCTACGACGACGCACCCGTCGGTCGGGTGGTGACCATCGACCGCGGGCGCTACACCGTCCTCGTCGGCGACGGTGCCGACGAACGCGTGGTGACGACGATGAAGTCGCGTTCGCTCGGACGCCAGGCGGTGGTCGTCGGCGACGAGGTACGCGTGGTCGGTGACGTCAGCGGCACCAACGACACCCTGGCCCGGATAGCTGAGGTCCAGCCCCGGCGTACCGTGCTGCGGCGCACCGCCGATGACGACGACCCCGTCGAGCGGGTGATCGTGGCGAACGCCGACCAGCTCGTCGTGGTGACCTCGCTCGCAGACCCGCCGCCACGGGTGGGGCTGATCGACAGATGCCTGGTGGCGGCGTTCGACGCGGGGATCGACCCGGTGGTGTTCCTGACCAAGGCTGACTTGGCCGACCCGGCCGAGATGGTGTCGTTGCTGCAGCCCCTCGACGTGGTCGTCGTCGTCACCAGGCACGACGAGCCCGCCGGCTCGGCTCTCGATGACGTGCGCGACCAGCTGCGGGACCGTACGAGCGTCCTGGTCGGTCACAGCGGCGTCGGCAAGTCCACTCTTGTCAACGCCCTCGTCCCCGATGCCGAGCGCACGACGAGCCACGTCAACGCGATCACCGGACGCGGCCGCCACACCTCCACGTCGGCGCTCGCGCTGCGGCTGCCGGGCGGCGGTTGGATCGTCGACACACCCGGCATCCGGTCGTTCGGACTGGCCCATGTCCAACCCGACAACCTGATCCGCGCCTTCGGCGACCTGCAGGACGCCAGCATGGACTGCCCGCGCGGGTGCACCCATGCGGAGTCCGAGCCCGAGTGCGCGCTCGACCTGGCGGTCACCGCCGGCCGGGTCGAGCAGGCGCGCGTCGACTCCTTCCGCCGGCTTCTGCAGAGCCGCGACGCCCCCGACTACTGAGACGGCGCGGTGCAGCGCAGCACGGCAGTCTGTTCGTCTGGCGACGCAACCGCCTCGGCGCTGAAACCGCAGGCAGCCGCTTCGACCGCTGCCGCGGCAGTCTGGGAGCGGTGCATCTCCAGCAGCACCACACTCGCGTCATCGAGCCACCCGGGGGCATCGCAGAGAATCCTCCTGACGATCGCGAGCCCGTCGTGTCCGCCGAGCAACGCCTCGGACGGTTCGAATTCGCGCGCCTCCCTGGGTAGCTGGCCAGCGGCGTCATCTGGAACGTACGGCGGAACGGCCGCCAGGACACCGACGGTGCCTCGCAGCTCGTCCGGCAGCGCTTCGAAGAGGTCGCCGACGTACACCGCCGCTGCCGGGACGTTCGCTCGCGCGTACTCGGCGCTGGCACCCCTGTCGCTGGCAACCACCCGGGCGCCGGGCACGTCCCGCGCGACGACGGCGGCGATCGGTGCGACACCGCTGCACATCTCCAGGACCAGGCAGCCGTTGCGGCTCCGCGCCTCGGCGACGGCCAGCGCGGCCACGAAGAGCGAGCGCTGTCGCGGGACGAACGTGCCAGGGCCGACCCGCAGGTGCAGCCCGTCGAACTCCACCCAGCCGAGGATGTGCTCGAGTGGCTCCCCGGACACCCGCCTGGAGACGAGGGCAGCGAGCTCGTCCGGCCCGTCGGCGTTGTCGATGAGCAAGCGCGCCTCTTCGGCAGCGAACACACAGCCCGCCCCGGCGAGCCTTGCCGCCGTCTTCGCAAGGGCAGGTGACGACGTCATGCCTGCCTCAGGTCAGTCCGACGCGCCTGAGTAGTCGACTTCACCGGTGGGGTTCCACACCGCGTCGGACCCCTTCTCGCCGGTCTGGAAGGTGAGCACTCCAACGACGATACCGGCAAGGACCAGCACGATCGCGGCGATGTGGCCGAGGACGCCCTCATGGAGGGCGCGTACGGCGAGGACGACCAGGGCGAGTGCGGCGAACACGAGCAGCGCGATGAACAGCTTTTCCCCGAGCTCTTCATGCTCCTCGACGAGGCGACCGGCCGGACCGCTCTGCAGCTGGTCCTCGATCACGTCCTTCAGTGTCTCGCCGCTCTCCTTGGCGACGAAGGCCGAGACCGCGGCGATCGAGGCCGTACCCGCCACCAGCCAGCGCAGCACCGGACGCCACGCCGGCACGAGATGGGCTACGGCGAGCATCGTGGCGAGCGGCGCGAAGACCACGACGACGTGAATCACCAGCGGGTGCAACGGCAGGCCGTTGAAGTCGGCGAACATGACGCTCCTTCATCGGAGGCGGCCACCACCCCCGTCGGGCGATCGCGGCAGCAATCCCAACCACCGCGACCACTAGCCTATGGGCATGCCGCACTCGTACAACGATGATCTTCGCCTCGCGCACGTGTTGGCCGACAATGCCGACGCGCTGTCGATGGAGAGGTTCCACGCCGTCGACCTGCAGGTCTCCACCAAGCCGGACATGACGTACGTGACCGACGCCGACACCGGGGTGGAGGAGACCATCCGCCGAACGCTCAAGAGCGCCCGTACCCGCGACGCGGTGCTCGGTGAGGAGCGCGGCTCGGCGTCGGGGTCGATCGAGGACAGTGAGCGACGCTGGATCATCGACCCGATCGACGGCACGGCGAACTACGTCCGCGGCGTTCCGGTGTGGGCGACACTGATCGCGCTCGCCGACGGCGAGGAGGTCGTCGCGTCCTGCGTGTCCGCGCCGGCACTCGGGCGGCGCTGGTGGGCCTCCAAGGGAGGTGGCGCGTTCACCGGCAAGTCGTTGATGAACGCGAAGCCGTGCCGGGTGTCCAAGGTCGACGACATCGCTGACGCGCTGTTCGCATACAGCTCACTCGGCGACTGGGAGCACATCGGCAAGCTCGACCAAGTGGTCGCGTTGATGCGCCGGTGCTGGCGCACTCGGGGGTTCGGTGACTTCTGGTCGTACATGCTGCTCGCCGAGGGCGCCGTCGACATCGCCGCCGAACCCGAGCTGGCTGTGTGGGACATGGCCGCACTGGACGTGATCGTCCGCGAGGCCGGGGGTTCCTTCTCGGGGCTGGACGGTCGGGGCGGCCCATGGGGTCGCAACGCGCTGGCGTCCAACACCCACCTGCACGATGCGGCGATGGCCTACCTCGGCCACTTCCCCGACACCGATGGCTCGCCCTGGCCGGTGCGGGCCGCGCCGGTCGACAACGTCCGCCAGCTCGACAAGCACCGCCGGCCCGACCGTGATGACTAGGTGGGCGGGGCGGCGCCGGCTGGCAACCGCTCGAGGTTTCGCACCGAACGCGACGCGAGTGCGAGAGCGACACACACGAAGTACACGACGGCGCCGGCGATAGCGACGTCACGCTCGCCGAAGGCTCGCGCGAGCGGGCCGGCGAGCAGCTGCCCGATGGGGATGGCGATGAACGAGCCGAGCGCGTCGTACGACGACACGCGGCTCAGCACCTCCAACGGGATCTGCTCCTGCAGCGCGGTGGACCAGCCGATGTCGAAGACCTCCACACCGGCGCCGCCGAGGAAGCTCA
>JACCZT010000145.1 GCA_013695785.1 Nocardioidaceae bacterium
AAGATCGGCCGCTGATGCTTTCCGAATTTCCTTCCGCCGCCGTCCTCGCGCGCGGCCAGGAAAACGAACTCCTGCTCGCGCCCGCCCGCCAAACGAGCGGCGGCCTGTCGTCCCAGGCGCTCGCGGCCGAAACCGACCGCGCCGCCGCGCCCTCCCCCGCGAGCGATCCCGTGACCGGCGAGCGCCTCGACGGCGAGGAGCAAAACGGCGCGGCCGAGGACGAAGAACCCGCCGGTCCGCCCGACGGCTTGCCGCTCGACGACTCCGTTCGGATGTGGCTGCGCGAAATCGGCAAGACCCACCTGCTCAACCTGGATCAGGAAGTGCGTCTCGCCAAACGGGTCGAGCGCGGCGACATGGAGGCCAAACTGATTCTGGTCGAGGCCAACCTGCGCCTCGTGGTCAGCATCGCCAAGCGGTACGCCGGGCGGGGCATGAGTTTCCCCGACCTGATCCAGGAAGGCAACATCGGCCTGATCCGCGCGGTGGAAAAGTTCGATTACCGCAAAGGCTTCAAGTTCAGCACGTACGCGACCTGGTGGGTTCGCCAGGCCATCACGCGCGCCATCGCGGATCAGGGCCGCACGATCCGCATCCCGGTCCACATGGTCGAAACGATCAACCGGCTGGTTAAAACGTCGGCGAACCTGCTTCAGCAACTGGGCCGCGAACCGACGCTCGACGAACTGGCCCGCGAAATGGGCACGAGCATCGAGCGCGTGTCCGAGATCATCCGCATCGCGCCCGAACCGCTCAGCCTTGAAACCCCGGTCGGCGAAGAAGAAGACTCGCACCTGTGCGACTTCGTGCCCGACGACGAAAACTGCACGCCGGGCGAGCACGCCGACCGCTCCGTGCTGCGCGACCGCATCGAGGAAGTACTCAGTCTGCTGACCGACCGCGAGCGCGACGTGCTCAAGATGCGCTTTGGCCTGGACAGCGAAGGCTGCCCCCATACGCTCGAAGAGGTTGGCCGTCACTTCCGCGTCACGCGCGAGCGCATCCGGCAGATCGAGGCCAAGGCCTTGAAAAAACTGCGCTCCCCGACCCGTTCGAGCCGTTTGCGCGAGTACATTGATTAGGTGCCCAGCGGCAAGGTTCATGACCAGATCACGATTGCGGCGGCGGCTGCCTGCGTTCCCTTGTGGTGGAACCTGACGGCGGCGCCGCGTGATTTGTCGGCTGGGGTGGTCCTAATTGGGTCGCTGCTGTTTTCCGGCCTGTTGATCTCGCCGGACCTGGACCTGAACTCTTCGATCTACAAACGCTGGGGGCCGCTGCGTTTTTTGTGGTGGCCGTACCAGAAGGCCGTGCCGCACCGCTCCTGGATGTCGCACTCGTACGTGTTCGGGCCGCTGCTGCGCACCGCGTATCTGCTCGCCGTCGTTTACGGCGTGCTGCGGATCGGCCTGTGGACCATTCGCGCCGTGTTCCCGCTCGACCGCAACGCCCTCAGCCGGCAATGGCTCCACGCATTGCTGCACCTGCCCCGCGAGCACCCGGCTCACTTTTACATGCTCGTGCTCGGCCTGCTGCTCGGCGCGGGCCTGCACTGCATCGCCGACACCGTTTGGAGCGCCGCCAAACGCCGGTTCTGAGGTATCAAACCACTTCCCCTGCTGATGTCGTTACCGGCCACGCGAAAGTGAAGCGCAGGTATAATGGCGGTGTGACCTACGCGCAGTTTTTGCTTGTTTTTCTGCTTCTGCCTATCGTGGCTCTTGTTGTTTTTTTACGGGGCCACCTTCACCGTTTCCACTTCGTTGCCGCCGGATTGGTGTGCTTGCTCGCATTCGTTTACACTACGCCGTGGGACAACTACGCGGCCTACAAGCGGCTGTGGACGTTTGATCCGAAGTTCGTGCTTGGCCCGCCCTTCTGGTTCGGGTATTTGCCCCTGGAGGAGTATCTGTTTTACTTCGGCGAGGCAATCTTTGTCTGTCTGGTGCTTGTCGCCCTCGCGCGCGTGCCTGCATTGGCGCCGCCGGCCGGCGAAAAGTAGGCGGGTCGCGTGCCGCTGGGCAAGTTGTCGTACCTCGCGCTCCTGCTCGCGTGGGCGCTGCCGGTCATCCTTGTTCAATGGGCGGTCGCGGGGCGCGCGCTGTGGCGGGAGCGGCGGCGGCTCGCGGCGGGCATCGCGCTTTGCTCGGTTTACCTCAGCCTCGCGGATCACTTCGCCATTGCGCGCGGTATCTGGCAGATTCCGGAGGCGGGGATTTTGGGGCTGCGTTTCGCGGGGCACTTGCCGCTTGAAGAGGCGCTTTTCTTTTTTTTAACGGTCGTGATGAGCGCGCAGGGGTTTGTGATGATCGCCGCGCACTTTGCTGGCGTGCGGGCGAATGAAGCAGGAGAAAATCTCGAATAATGGGTGCGCGCGTGCAAACCGGGCTGGAAGTGCTTGCCGCCGACAACTTTCGGGCGGTCGCCGGGCGCAAGATCGGGCTGGTGACGAACCCGACGGGCGTGCTGCCCGATCTGCGTTCGACCATCGAGGTTCTGGCCGGCGCGCCGAACGTTCAACTGCGCGCGCTGTTCGGGCCGGAGCACGGCGTACGCGGCGACGCCCCGGCGGGAAAATCCGTCAGCGGCGGGCGGGACGCGCAAACGGGCCTGCCGGTTTATTCCCTTTACGGCCGAACGACGCGCCCGACGCCGGAAATGCTGCGCGGCCTGGACGCGCTTGTTTTCGACATTCAGGACATCGGCTCGCGTTCGTACACGTTTTTGTCCACGCTGGCGAACGTGATGGAGGCGTGCGCGGTTCACCGATTGCCGCTCGTCGTGCTGGACCGGCCCAACCCGGTGGGCCTGCTGCGTGTCGAGGGAAGCCCGGTCGAGGCGGGCTTTTTCTCGTTTGTCGGCAAG